>NZ_WBYI01000001.1:0-325262 GCF_013282965.1 Marinobacterium sp. xm-a-152
GGGTATGTACTTCTGCGTTTGTTATAGTCTGCGTCATGGTCCGTCTCCTTTGGATAAAAGTGTGGTAACTAATATCCTGGCACATTGTGATGCCGTTTAAGAAGCGGGACGGACCATCCCATTAGACCCGCAGCTGCGTAGCCAGTTTAACACTCTGGTGTCTGACCTAAGGTCTGACACCGCTGTTAACCGTTAGCCTTAGCCTTACGAAATAGATCGACACTGAACACAATCAGCCCCACCCAAATAAAAGCAAAGCTGATAAAACGATCGATGCCGAAGGCTTCGTTCAAAATGAACACAGCGCTAAGGAACTGCATGATCGGGGCTATGTAGTTTAGGAAGCCTACGGTACCTAACGGAAGTTTTCTTGCGGCAGAGGCAAACAGAATCAGTGGTACAGCGGTCATAACCCCAGCACCGATTAACTCCCAAGTGAATGCACCGAAATGATCGACACCCTGGGTGGTCAGCAAGCTAAGGTAGATCAATGCGATCGGCAACATGATTAGGGTCTCAATCAACAATCCGCTGACTGAGTCGACCGCTATCTGCTTACGCACGACTCCGTAAAAGCCGAACAGCAGCGAGAGGCTGACAGCGATCCAAGGGAACTCACCAATGGCGACTATCTGCCATAAGACCCCGACGGAGGCAAAAAGGACCGATGTTTTTTGTAGCCTGTTGAGTTGCTCTTTAAAAAAGATCAGCCCCAACAAGACCGCAACCAGAGGCGATAGAAAATACCCCAGACTGGCCGCGATAACCTGGCCACTGCCTACCGCCCAGATATAGATCCACCAGTTACCACTGATGAGCAGTGATGAAATGGTTAACCAGAACAGCGTCTTTTTGGACGTTAACATCGTCCAGGTGGAACGGATTTTTCTCTGCAGAAGAATCAGCAAGCCAACAAAGAGCACACACCAGACAATACGGTGTGCTAGCACCTCGTCGGCGGGTACCTCGGCGAGTAGGGTGAAGTAGAGTCCAAAGCAGCCCCAGATTAGATAGGCTAGGGTGCCTTGGAAGAGTCCTTGACGATACTCTGTGTTTGAGTTCTGCTGTGACTCTATTGATTGGTTCAAGCGTCTAGCTCGACCATATCAGGGTGCGACTTAAGTGCGTCGATCAATGCATCCATCTCAGCATCGGTACCAATAGTGATGCGAAGGAAGTTGGCAATCTCTGGACGACTAAAGTGGCGAACCAGCACCCCTTTAGTCCGTAGGTAGCCCATTAACTCACCCCCCTCGATATACCGGTGCTCGGCAAAGAGGAAGTTGGTTGCTGAAGGAAGTATGTTGAAACCTAACTTTTCAAGGCGATCACGAGTGGTCTCGCGCGTTGCGATGATTTTGTCACACATCTCCTTGAAGTAGGCGCTGTCTTTCAATGAGGCAACGCCAGCTGCGATCGCGAGCATATCCATAGGGTAGCTGTTGAATGAGTTTTTAACTCGATTCAAGCCGTCGATCAGATGGGGTTGTGCGACTGCATAACCGATGCGCAAACCAGCAAGTGAGCGCGACTTAGAGAAGGTCTGTGTCACCACAAGGTTAGGGTATTGATTCACTAGCTCAATGGCCGATTCGCCACCGAAATCGACGTACGCTTCATCCACCAATACCACCGTTTCAGTGTTGCGATCGAGTAGGTTTTTGATCTGCTTTAACGGCAGAGCTAACCCAGTAGGAGCATTCGGGTTGGCAAAAATGATACCGCCATTATCCAGTGGGTAATCCTCTAAAGAGATTGAGAAATCATCATTAAGTTTTTGATTCTTAATCTCAATTCCATATAGATCAGCATAAACATCGTAGAAGCTGTAAGTGATGTCTGGTTTAACCAGTGGCTTCTCTTGACGGAAGAACGCCATAAACGCATGAGCCAACACTTCGTCTGAGCCATTACCGACAAATAGATTTTCGTTAGGCACACCCAGAGTGGTTGAAAGCTCATTGATGAGCGCAGAAGACTCAGGGTCTGGATAGAGGCGTAAACGATCGGTCTCAAACGCGGTTAACACTTCCTGAACCCCATGAGCAGGGGGGTAAGGATTCTCATTGGTGTTGAGTTTAACTAAGTTGGCAACCTTAGGTTGTTCACCGGGTGTATAAGGAACGAGATCATGGATCTGCGGGCTCCAAAACTTACTCATAACGAAACCTTACAAATGGATAAATTTGAGCTGAGATAGTATCAGAAGCGAAGTAGGGAAAGAAGAAGAGGTCGACCGGTGTCAGCTATTGATACTGCCACCGGTCGGGTGTGCCGAACTTGCCCTCAATAATTAAGGTCAACTTCAGTCAACTCCATATAAACAAAGTTAAACTTTGACCACAACCTTTTTTATTAAGACTTAGGTGGTACGGGGAGCCTAGTAAAGTTCGTCGTAAGCGTCACGTAACTGACTGGCGAGAACGCGATCCTCCATAATATCTTCGATCTGACGTCTGCGCTTAGCATTGTATCTGGATCGGTTACGTTGGCTCTCTTGCTCTTCGAATTGATCATTCCAATCGTCGAGGTCTTCGATCTTTTCATCGACACGGACTTTGCTGCCCATCTCTTAATCTCACTCTATAAAATTGATCGCTCAGTTCTGACGCTAGTCACGGTCGAGGGTTACCGTTAATGCGGAATATAGTTCATGCTTAGAATTTTGAGAAAATTAATTTTTTCAATCTGATTTCAATAAAAATCGATATTTTAACTATCTATAAAGTTGACCTGATCAAGAGCCTGAGCGAGGATCGCTTTTTTACGAGAAGTGAATGCATGCATCTTTTTAGACTCTCATTGCCGGTTCTATTTGGCTACCTTCCACTTGGGATGGCCTTCGGCGTGCTGTTTGTCACCGAGTTGGGATTGGATTGGTATTGGGCCGTTGCATTCAGCGTCATTGTGTTTGCCGGCTCTGCCCAGTTTTTATCGGTGGGTTTGATTGCCAATCATGCAGGGCTGTTAGAAGTGTTTGTGGCTGTTTTCCTCCTGAACAGTCGGCACATCTTCTATGGCCTGACACTGCTATCTTCGCTAAAGCTTACTGGGTGGCGTAAGGCCTACATGGTCTTTGCATTGACCGATGAGACCTTCTCACTGATAACCGGGCTGCCAAAAGAGAGCGGCCTGCAGCAGCAAGATTATTGGCGCTTGGCAGGCATCAATCAGAGCTACTGGGTTTTCGGTACATTGATTGGTGCTCTATTGGGCGCTCAGTTGACACTGCCCGATTTAGGTTTGGAGATAGTGCTGCCGGCACTGTTCGTGGTACTGGCCGTTGAGCAGTATCGAACGCATAGAGCGGCGGGTTTGATGTTGATAGCCTGTTTGATTGGGCTGGTTGCCATTTGGCTTTGGCAAGATCAGATGCTGTTGCTATCGATCACTACCGCACTGGTTCTAATGTTAATTAACTACTTGAGGCAGCGATGGACCAGTCACTCTATCTGATCAGCTTTATAGCGTTAGCAGCGTTGGCAACAGTGGCTACACGTGCGCTACCGTTTCTCTTTTTATCGCGTCACAGTCAGCACCCACTACTGGAGTATCTGGGTCGATATCTGCCGCCCGTTTTAATGGTTCTGTTGGTGGTGTATGCGGTCTCTGATCTGCCGATGGCCAATCAACAGTGGGCAGTAAGTCTGGGAAGTTTAATGCTGGTAGCCGTGACTCAGTGGTTGAGCAAAAATGCGCTGCTCAGCATTGCGCTGGGCAGCCTGTTGTACATGCTATTGATTTAAATGCCGCAGTACATGCCGTGCAGAGTACTGATAATTCGTTGTGCACGATCGCCTTCAAGTGAGTAGTAGATCGTTTGCGAATCGCGACGAGTTTTAACTAGGCCATCACGACGCAGCACTGCTAGGTGTTGTGACAGGGCGGACTGGCTAAGATCCAGATGCTCGTTTAGTTCGGTGACAGAGAGCTCTTTACCTTCCAAGTAGCAAAGAATCATCAAGCGACTACCGTTCGCGAGTGCCTTCATCAAACGCGCGGCCTCTTTTGAGTTTTCACGCATTAGCTCTAATGTGTCTGCGGGTAGGCGTTGTGTATCTGTCATAGTTGAACTCGGTAATGATCGGTCCCCAAAGGGATGTGAAATTGCTTAATTAGCAGTTTTGAATATAACGACTTGATGGGGGTTTGTAAATTTTTATTATCCTATCGAATCTATTAATCGCCCTTAATTGCGCTGAGTCAGGCTCATTTCGACAGTTAACGCTATACTGCAATTAATCGCATAGTAGAGTGCAGGAGAGTATTTATGTTCCAACGAGTACTGGTCACTAGTGAAGAGTCACACTACTCTCCGCAGCCGCTGTTAAAAGCGTCGGCACTCTTTGCGGAGTCGTCTCATATCGAGTGGTTTCAGTCGGTCTATAACGCTGCGTTTGAAACGGCGACGGCGGAAGATCAACCATCACAAGAGGATGCGTTGGCACTCTATGTGACGCACAGGCTCAACCAAGCTGAGCGGCACATCGAAGAGTTAGACCTACCACAGGATGTAGCGGCTGATATTCGTTGGCACCCTAGCTTTCTTAAAGCGGCACTAGAAGAGTCAGATCGTTACCAGCCTGACTTGATGGTGGTACCCCGTGTCAGAAAACATGATCTGTTGGATTGGCTAATCGGTGGCGATGAGCAAGAGTTGGTCCGCCGTCTCCATGAACCGGTTCTGCTAGCCAATGATCAACCCTGGCAGGCCCACCCAAGGATTGCCGTAGCCATTGATCCGTTCCATCTGGATAGTCGCAATCACAGGTTGGAGAAGCAACTGCTTGAGGTGGCTGATCAGTTTGCACAACGGCTGTCAGCTGAGCTTCATGTCGTTCACTGTTTTCAAACACTTCCACAGAGCGTCATCTATGATGAGCATTTAGTGGAAGATTTTGAGTCGCTTCAAAAACAGGTGGGTGAGGAGCATCGTCAAAGAATTGAATCGTTGATTGAACCTCTAAACCGTCCATTGGGTTCGCCACTGCTTAAATTGATTGTGGGGGATGCGGATGAAAAATTGCCTGAGTTCTGTCAGCAAGAGAAGATCGATCTGTTGATTCTGGGCGCACCCGAAAAAGGGTGGGTGGAGCGCTTCTTAATGGGCAGCACCACCGCACGTCTTTTAAAAAGAATAGAGTCCGATATTTTGGTTATTCACGATCAATAAAGTATTTAAAGATCGAACTTAGCCCAGACAGGTGCGTGGTCAGAAGGCTTTTCCATACCACGAATGTCAAGATCGATGCCGGTCTCCACGCACTTTTGCATCAGAGGTTTGGTTGGCATGATCGCATCGATACGCAGACCCCGTTTAGGGGTGTCTTCAAACCCGCGACTGCGGTAATCGAACCAGCTAAACAGATCGTTGGTCTCTGGATGCTGTTCACGGAATGAGTCAACCAGTCCCCAGTCATACAGGCGCTGTAACCACTCACGCTCCTCGGGTTGGAAGCTGGTTTTACCGGTTTTCAGCCAGCGCACACGGTTGGGTTCACCGATACCGATATCCTTGTCGGTCGCAGAGATGTTCAAATCCCCCATCACAAGTAGATTGCTGTTGGGGTCATTATCATTTTGCAGGTAATCACTGAGATCTGCGTAGAATTTGCGTTTAGCGGGGTATTTTGTCTCGTGAGCTATGTTCTCGCCTTGCGGGAAATAGCCGTTAATGACACGCAGTGTCTCTCCCTTGGCTGTTTTGAAATCCCCGATGATCATACGACGTTGAGCATCCTCTTCATCGGTGACAAACCCTTTTTGAATCGATAAAGCCGGCTCTTTAGAGAGAAGGCAAACCCCGTAGTGGGTCTTTTGACCGTGAAAATAGGCGTGGTAACCCAGCTTCTCCATCTCTTCAATCGGGAACTGATCATCATGCACCTTGGTCTCTTGAATACCGATGACATCGGGCGAGTGGCTATCCACCAAAGCCTGCAACTGATGAAAACGCGCACGAATGCCATTGGTATTAAACGAGACAACAAACATAACAACCTCCAAAGTTTAGTGGCTTGGATGCTACCGAAAATGGGGGAGGGTTAAAAGAATAACCCTGTTATTGTTGGAGCCTTATCAAAGATGAGGCGATCTTTTCGGTGACAGTAATTTGCTCCTGCAATGACCGCATACAGACCATCCTTGGACTTAACTGGCTTCAGCCTGTCATCCGCAAGTATGCTTTACTACTTACCTGGAAAACGCTGAGATAGTGGATGTCAGGCTGAAGGCCAGACACCGGTGCCAATAGCCCTACTCAATCACATCATTTGCGCTTCTTAATTGGATGCAGCCTCTCACACAGGGTAAGCTTAAGTGATTGAATATTAATGATCTCAGATAGGTAGAGCATGAGCGGTTACGATTACGATCTTTTTGTTATTGGTGCAGGGTCTGGTGGTGTGCGTGCGGCGCGTATGGCGGCAGCGAAAGGGGTTAAAGTGGCCGTGGCCGAGGATCTCCATTTGGGCGGTACCTGTGTCAACGTCGGTTGTGTGCCTAAAAAACTCTACGTCTATGCATCGGAGTACATGCAAGAGATCGAAGAGGGTCGCGGCTTTGGTGTCAATGCAGACTCCGTCAGCTTTGATTGGGCGACACTGCGTGACAACAAAAAGCACGAGATCGCTCGCCTTAATGGCATCTACGGTAAATTGTTGGATAACTCAGGTTGTACCCGCATTAATGGACGCGCAACGGTTACAGGTCCTAATTCAGTCAGCGTGAATGGCGAGACGATCACGGCTGAGCGTATCTTGGTGGCTGTCGGTGGTTGGCCATTTGTGCCCGATATTCCCGGTAAAGAGCACGCCATCACATCAAACGAAGTCTTTGATCTAGACAGCTTCCCACAGCGCGTCATGGTGGTCGGTGGTGGTTACATTGCCATTGAGTTCGCCGGTATTTTTGCCGGTCTGCAAGCACAAACGGAACTGGTCTACCGAGGCGATCTATTCTTGCGTGGCTTTGACCAAGAGGTGCGCGAGTTCACGGCAACTGAAGTGGCTCGCAAAGGCATTAAATTAAGCTTTAATACCGATGTCGCCAGCATTGAGAAACGTTCTGATGGTGCACTCGATGTGACCCTGTCTAACGGTGAAGTCCGTGTTGTTGATCAGATTCTGTACGCCACAGGTCGTGTGCCTAAAACGGCCAACCTTGGGCTCGAATCAGCAGGCGTTGCGATGAATAGCAAAGGTGCCATTGAGGTTAATGATCATTTCCAAAGTTCAGTACCATCAATTTACGCCTTAGGTGATGTGATCGATCGTGTTCAGTTAACGCCTGTCGCGCTCGCTGAGGCGATGTCGTTGGTTGATCACCTCTATGGCAGCGGTGAGGGCGAACTGCCTAACTATGAGTTAATCCCAACGGCGGTCTTTTGCCAGCCTAATATTGGCACCTTGGGTTTAACCGAAGAGCAGGCGCGTGAACGCTTTGACAGCGTGGATGTCTACGTCTCAGATTTCAGAGCGATGCGCCACACCATCTCGGGTAGTGAAGAGCGCACACTGATGAAACTGATCGTGGAGTCTGCCACTGACAAAATCGTGGGCATTCATATGGTCGGTGCGGATGCTGGTGAAATCTTGCAAGGTCTTGCAGTTGCAGTCATCGCGGGCGCGACTAAACGTGATTTCGATCGAACGATCGGCATTCACCCAACGGCTGCTGAAGAGTTTGTCACAATGAGGCAGAAAACCCGTTAAGTTCTAAGCCACTGGTATCGGTATGTTTAATGGCCGATACCAGTGTGTTACTTCTTATTGTGCAACAACCAGCACCTCTAGATGGTGAAGCCAACTGTGTTTGCTTAACGTCTCTTTAAGCGCCTGCTTCAACTGGCTGGGAGTCAGTGATTTCTCATCCAACAACGGCTGCATAGCCGGTAGTAGACGAATCTCTAAATCAACCTTCTTCGGCGAATAGTAGAGCTGCAGTTGATAACCACTGCTGCTGCCAACGGCATCGTTCAATGCAGCATCAACCGCTTCTCGAATGGTGCCACGAGTCGGCATGATCGGGCAGCTCAACTCATCTAAATGCTCATCATTGTAGGTATCGATGTGGAAGATCACTTGGCTGATCTCCGGAAACGCCTCGGTCAGCGCGCAGACCGCTTGGTCCCCTAAATAGTGGCCTTCGCTGGCGCTCAAATGTGGTGCAACCTGAAGGTGCATCTCTAGAATGATCTGGCTTCCCATGGGACGTGATTTGAAGTCGTGAACGTTAATGATGCCTTCAACCTCATTTACAACAGCACGAAACTCGGCGGCTTGCTCCTCGGGTAGGGCGGTATCAACCAACTCCGTAAGACTGCGTTTAACCAGTCCCCAACCGATCTTAGTGACTAGGCCTGCTACCAATACTGCCGCCACTGCATCAAGCCAAACCCAACCGAGCATGGCCCCAATGAGTGCAACGAACACCACAATCGATGACAGCGCATCAGTTCGTGAGTGCCAGGCGTTCGCAATCAATAGATCCGATTTAAGGCGCTTGCCCACCGCAAGGCTATAACGGAAGATCCACTCCTTAGAGATGATTGAGATAGCAGCAACAACCAGAGCCGGCCAGGTAGGCACCTCGGCAGGGACACCTGAGAATAGATTGCTGATTAACTCGTAGGCCATACCAAGACCCACCAGAATCAAGACAACACCCAGCGCCGTGGTACCCACCGTCTCAAAACGACCATGCCCCCAAGGGTGATCTTCGTCGGGCTCTTGATGGGAAATGCGCAGAACCGCAATCACCATAAAATCGGTGGCAAGATCTGAGAGCGAATGAACACCGTCAGCAATCAGGGCAGCCGAGTTGGCAAAAAAACCAACCACAATTTTAGTCACCCCTAAAAAGAGGTCGACGGCTGAACCAATGAGTGTGACTTTTTCGGCCTCTTTACGGCGGGTATCCAATTCGTTTTGCATGAAAGCTCCCAGAGTTAACTTTGATAAGGATAAGTGACTAAGGCATTCAGGGCCAGAGTGTCTGTAAAATGAATGTGATAAAATTTTGTCTATTCATTCATGACTATTGGCCTAGCGACATGTCTTCAAAGCCGTCAGATACGACACCTAACTCAAGTAGAGCGTCGTTTAATAAGTTACCCCAGCTTGTGCTATTAGGTATCGCCGTCGGCGTCGTCACCGCATTGGTGATGGGGCTGTTCCGTTGGCTCATTACGCTACCGACTGAACTGGTTAGCGGGCTTGGGTTATCGACATCCAATCCTTGGGTTCTGTTTGCTCTGCCTGTAACGGGTTCTGTGCTCTTATGGCTCTTTTGGAGTGGTCAATCTAAAGACAGCCGCCGAGTGGGCATACCGCATCTTTTTGAGCACCTCTCTTACCAACATGGCGCCTTACCCTTTAAAAACTTATTGAATCAGATCGTGGGTGCGACCTTGGCCATAGGCACCGGACAACCCGTAGGTCGTGAAGGGCCCGGGGTTCACATTGGTGCGGCGTTCAGTAGTTGGTTGGGCACCAAAGTCGGCGTCTCTAACAGTTATCAAAGGCTGCTGATAGGCTGCGGCTCTGCGGCCGCCATCGCTGCGCTCTTTAATACCCCGTTAGCCGGTGTTCTGTTTGCGATGGAGGTCATTCTTCTTGAATACAGCCTGGTCGGCTTTACCGCCATTATTGTCGCTTCCATCAGTGCCGATGCCATCTCCAGAGCCCTATTTGGTTCTCCAGAACTGTTGGGTCACAGCCTGAAAAGCAGTGACCTGTTTGCTCACCTGCCAGTTCTGGTGCTGTTGGCAGTACTCATCGGTGTCGCGGCGTTTCTGTTTCACGAGATCGTCACGCGATTAGCAAAACAGCGTGGGCAATATTGGCCAGCGAAATTGATCTTCTCAGGCCTGTTAGTTGGTGCGCTGGTTGCTTATGAGCCGATCCTGTTCATCCCTGTACACGAAGTGATGCTGGGTACCCTTGATCAAGCCTATGCGGAACAAGCCCTCTATCTATTACTTCTCTTCTACCTATTTATACCGCCTCTGGTAATCGGCCTAGGCATACCTGGAGGAATGATAGGGCCCTCGCTTACCTTAGGCGCGTTGATTGGATCCATCCTTGGGTATCAATTACTCGGTACCGATTTTGAGATTGATCAGGCAAGCCTATCGCTAATCGCAATGGCTGCGATGTTATCAGCGGTCATACATGCACCACTGGCAGCGCTGCTGGCCGTATTTGAACTAAGCGGGAATGTTCACACCCTAACGCTAGCCCTTACAGTAATCGTACTATCAGACCTGATCATGCGATCGCTTTTTAACCGCCCCTCGATCTTTGAGCGACTGCTGTTGCTTCAAGGGGTGAGTCGAAACACGAAAATCTACAGACGCGTCATGACCAGCCACAGCGTTAAAGAGTTAATGATTCAGCTGAGTGAAAGTGATGCTGATTTTGCGACGGATGAACAGGTAGTGATTGAGTCCAAAGCGACCCTGTTACAGGCGATGGAGTTGATGCAATCGAGTGGTCAAGATGAGTTGCTTGTCTCTAGAAAAGGCCGACTCATAGGCAGGGTGCTAAGAGACGACATTGAACGCTTTTTTAAAGAGGCGAGTGAGTGATAATCGCTGCGCGTTTTAATCAGTGTGACTGTATAGATGAGGTGTGGCTAGGTGGATCTATTCACCACTACATCTTGTTCAGTCGTACGGTGATCATCCTAAACCAGAATCGTTCTACATTCAGCTGTTTCTAGAGGCCTTCCCAATGGGTTTGATGGAGATAGTTGACAGTGATTACCGAGAGGCGGACGCTCGTTTCGAAAGCTGCTACACCGTGCGCAGTTTCGATCGTTTTATGGAGTATTTTGGTTTAATCGAGTCGCAGCTTATACCTGCTGAGATGGGTAAAACTGTGGCACTGAGAAAGACCCATGACCTAGATGGTCTAGTTCGTTTTTGTATCACCTAGCACCCGAACTTGAGTTTATATTTTCAAATATATAGGTATTTTAAATACCTATAATCAAATAATATTAAACCTTCTTCTTGCTTTAGTTTACATTGTTTAATATATTGGCATCATGAATACCGATAATCGAAGTAAATTAAACCGCCTTCTGACATCACAACCCGATGGGGTTGTGATCGCATCTGCCTGGCTGACGACACAAGGCTACAGTCTTGATCTGCAGAAACAGTATCGGAAAAGCCGATGGTTTGATTCGATCGGACGTGGTGCCTTGGTTCGTCACAATGACTGTGTAAGCTATCTCGGCGCAATCTACGCACTACAAACGCAGCTAAACTTATCCGTTCATCTCGGCGGACGAACAGCGCTTACCCTACAGGGCAAGGCGCACTATCTGGAACTTGCCCTGGATGAGGTGCGTCTATTTGGCAGAGTGGGAGAAACACTCCCCTCATGGTTTCAGAAATACGACTGGGGTGTTCGACCTCAATACACCCGTTCTGACTTTCTTCCGCCCAGCATAGGGTTAATCGAACATACGTATGAAGGTTTCTCTGTAAAAATATCTTCCGCTGTGAGAGCCATCCTTGAATGTCTATATTTGGCTCCCGCTGAACAGTCACTGCTCGAAGTTTATGAACTAATGGAAGGGCTCAATAATCTGCGTCCAAGCCGTGTTCAAGAATTATTGGAGAGTTGTACCTCAGTAAAAGTGAAGCGCTTGTTTTTATACTTAGCTGACAAAGCAGGTCACGAGTGGTTCAACCATCTGAACGTCGAAAAGATCGACCTTGGGAAGGGCAAGCGCGCCTTAGTGAACGAGGGCGTCTATGTCCCCAAATACCAAATAACAGTTCCACCAGAGCTGGAGCGTGCCCAATGAATAACGGTTACAAACGCCAGGTAAAGCTGCTGTTAGACGTGCTCCCGGAGGTTGCCAGAGAGTCCAGCTTTGCGCTTCATGGTGGCACGGCTATCAACCTTTTTATTCGGGATATGCCGCGGTTGTCCGTAGATATCGATCTCACTTATATTGGATTTGACGATCGAAATACCGCCCTGCAAGGCATTAACGCGGGGTTAGAGCGAATCAAAACTCGAATCGAAGGTTTGCGTAGTTCGATCAAGGTTCAGCATCGTAGTGATGTTTGTAAGCTCTTAGTCGATGATCAGGGTGTAAAGATCAAACTTGAGGTCAACACAATTGGACGAGGACTGCTCCACGAAGCTAACCGGATGCCGCTGTGTGACAGGGCGCAAGAAGAGTTCGATGTGTTTTGCGCTATACCCGTTGTACCTCTATCTCAACTCTATGGTGGAAAGATATGTGCAGCATTAGACCGCCAACACCCGAGGGATCTGTTTGATGTCCGCCTTCTCAGTGATGAAGAGGGAATCGGTGATAATGTGAAATTAGGCATCATCTACGGACTGCTCTGCTCTAATCGCCCGACTCATGAAATGTTGAATCCTCGCTTGAGCGATCAACGTGCGGCTTATGAAAATCAATTCAGAGGCATGAGTGACGTCACTTTCTCTTATACAGATTTCGAAGAGACACGAGCTCTGCTCATTGCCAGAGTCAAATCACTACTGAATGATGTTGATCGAGAGTTCTTACTGGGTGTTAACCGACTCGAGCCGGACTGGTCTCATTACAATTTTCAGGTATTCCCCGCCATCAAGTGGAAGTTACTAAATCTACAAAATTTTAAAAACCAGAAACCTGACGTATACCGTGCACACTTATCAGCATTGGATGACTACTTGAAGAGATAGAGATGTCAGAGAGGTTTACATGAACACTATCGGTCTACTGGGCGGCATGAGCTGGGAAAGTACGCTTAGCTACTACAAAGCCATCAATGAAGGCGTTAAGAAAAGACTCGGTGGTCTTCACTCCGCTCAAATTGCACTTTATAGCGTCGACTTCGATCCGATTGAGAAACTCCAGCACGAGGGTAACTGGGACGGTACAGCTGAAATTCTGACAGAGGCTGCTCAGAGAGTTGAAGCAGCAGGCGCTGATTTCTTACTTATCTGCACCAACACAATGCACAAAGTGGCGCCACAAATTGAAAGCGGCATCAATATTCCGCTCATCCATATCGCAGATGCAACAGCGGAAACACTGGTATCCAGAGGTATCCAAAAGGTCGGTTTGCTCGGAACTGCTTTCACAATGGAGCAGGACTTTTATAAAGGGCGTCTCACAGATAAATACGGGCTCGATGTCATTGTGCCCGATGCTAATGACCGCTCCTTTATTCACCGAGTTATCTACGAGGAACTTTGTCTAGGCACAGTCACTGCTGAGGCGAAGGATGGATATTTACTTGTCATTGATCGACTTGCAGCAGAAGGTGCGGAGGCAGTTATCCTGGGCTGCACAGAAATTGGCTTGCTAGTAAAACAAGAAGATACAGAGGTCGATCTTTTCGACACGACAGAGATTCATGCACAAGCTGCAGTGAATGCTTGTTTGCGATAATGAAGTTTACAGGTAAAGAGTTAATGACCCCATTGGATCCTTGCCTGATGTCTCCGAAGCATTCCATTCCAGATAAGCCAAGCATTTACTCAAAAAAAACCGCACCAATATTTAGTGCGGCTTTTGGAGTAGGATTACCAAACGGCTATTAAAGGTTTGGTACGGTTTCCATCGATTTATCGATAACGGATTGTTCTAGATCCGCATCAACCATTTGACCCGCCAAGAAGTTCTCATAAGCGGCTAAATCTAAGTGACCATGGCCACACAGTGCAGTCAGAATGACCTTCTCTTCACCTGATTCTTTACACGCCAGTGCCTCACGAATAGCAGCGGCAATCGCATGAGTAGGCTCTGGCGCAGGAACAATGCCTTCAGTGCGAGCGAATTTCAGCGCTCCTTCAAAACATTCCGTTTGAGGAATATTAATCGCTTCGACCATACCCAACTCATAGAGGTGAGAGACCAAAGGCGCCATACCGTGATAACGAAGACCACCCGCGTGAATGGTATCTGGAATGAAATCATGTCCAAGCGTGTGCATCTTCATTAACGGTGTCATGCCGGCTGTATCGCCAAAGTCATAACGGAACTCGCCACGTGTCAGGGTAGGGCATGCAGAGGGCTCAACACAGCGTATGGTCGGATTCATCTTACCGGCCATTTTCTCTCTCAAGAACGGGAATGCTAAGCCACCAAAGTTAGAGCCGCCACCGGTACAGCCTACTAATACGTCTGGTGTCTCACCCACTTTAGCCAGCTGTAACAGTGCCTCTTCGCCAATAATAGTTTGGTGCATCAACACGTGATTAAGAACGGAGCCAAGTGCATAGCGTGCTTCTGGGTTAGCCGCAGCTTCACCCACCGCTTCAGAGATCGCTATACCTAGAGAGCCAGGGTGGTTTGGATCCTCAGCCAATAAGCTTCGGCCGTATTCCGTTCGATCTGATGGGCTTGGATGAAGTATTCCACCATATATCTCCATCATTGTTTTACGGTAAGGCTTTGAACGGTAAGAGGCAGCCACTTGCCAGATCTCACACTCCATACCAAATTGCGAGCAGGCAAACGCTAAAGAGGTACCCCATTGCCCTGCACCCGTCTCAGTAGTGAGTTTTTTGATGCCCTCTTTGTAGTTGTAATAAGCCTGAGGTACGGCTGTATTAGGTTTATGAGAGCCTGCTGGGCTAACACCTTCATATTTATAATAAATCTTAGCCGGTGTATCTAGCAGTTTCTCTAGACGACGAGCACGGAAGAGAGGCGAAGGGCGCCATAGTTTGTAAACGTCTAGAACCTCACCAGGAATGTCAATGAAGCGCTCTTGGCTCATCTCTTGCTCTATTAACGCCATCGGAAATAATGGTGCAAAGTCCTCAGCCGTTGCTGGTTGCATCGTGCCTGGATGAAGCGGTGGAGCCATTGGTTCTGGGAGGTCGGGAAGAATGTTATACCATTGCGTGGGCATTTCATCTTCGGTTAGTAAAATCTTGTTATCGTTCTCGAACATATTGCCTCTCTTTTATTTTTAGGATTCAGCTATATGAGGTTAAACGATTTTAAAATGTAAGTTCAACCATCAATCTAATGAGGATTTAATTGGGATACTGGTAGTTATTGAGTCGTTGAAATGACAAAATAAAGTGTCTCAATATTTGTACTTGTGCTGATTGTAGCGTTTACCCACTGGGACTGTTTACTCAGAAACCTTGGAGTTTTTATGAACGAAATCATCTGCCCACATTGCGATACGGCTTTCAAAATCGATGAAGCGGGCTACGCTGATATCCTGAAACAAGTCCATGACAGTGAGTTCGATGCCGCTCTTCATGAACGCCTCGCTCTGGCAGAGAAAGAAAAACAAAATGAACTCGCCTTAGCCAGTGAGCGTGCTACCGCTCAGGTACAACAAGCCACGGCTGAGAAAGACGCTCAAATACAAAAACTTCTGTCACAACTTGAGCAAAATGAAACTGCCAAACAACTGGCCGTCTCAGAAGCTCTCAAAGCCGTTGAGAAAGAGCGTGACACTCTAGCCAACACTCTAGAGCAAGTTAAGAAAGAGGCCGATACCGCCCAACAACTCGCCTCTGCAGAGCTCATTCGCCAACACCAAGAAAACGCTGCAGCACAAGAGCGGACCATTGCCGAGCTCAAAGCTCAACTTGAGGCGAAAAGCACTGAACAGCAACTTGCAATCACTCAAGCTGTCTCAACTGTTCAACAAGAGAGAGATCAGCTGAAGTACTCCCTCGATCAAGCTGAAATGCAGAAACAGATCTCTGAGCAGAACCTCAAAGAGAAGTACGAGACGCAGATCAAAGATCGTGATGAAGCCATCGAGCGATTGAAAGATCTAAAAGCGAAGCTGTCCACCAAAATGGTGGGTGAGACCCTTGAGCAGCATTGTGAAGTCACGTTTAACCAGTTCAGAGCGACTGCATTCCCAAACGCTTACTTCGAGAAAGATAACGACGATCGCAGTGGCAGTAAGGGCGATTACATATTCAAAGACTTTGATGAGTTAGACACTGAGATCGTCTCAATCATGTTCGAAATGAAGAATGAGAGTGATACAACGGCTACTAAGAAAAAAAATGAGGACTTCTTCAAAGAGCTCGATAAAGACCGCACCGAGAAGGGTTGTGAATATGCTGTGCTTGTCTCTCTGCTCGAGCCCGACAGTGAGCTATACAACTCAGGTATCGTCGATGTTTCTTACCGATATCCAAAAATGTACGTCATTCGTCCCCAGTTCTTTATTCCGATGATTACGCTACTACGAAACGCGGCGACCAATGCGTTGCAATACAAACAAGAGTTGGCACTGGTGAAAGCACAAAATATTGACGTCACCAATTTTGAAAACGACTTAAATAAGTTTAAAGATGCCTTCTCACGTAACTATGATCTTGCTTCTCGACAGTTCCAGACCGCGATTGATGAGATCGATAAGTCGATTAACCACCTGCAGAAAACACGGGAAGCTCTGCTGAAGTCGGACAACAATTTGCGCTTAGCGAATGATAAAGCCCAAGATGTCACCGTAAAAAAGCTCACTCGTAAGAATCCTACGATGGCAGCAAAATTTGCGGAGCTCGATAGCCCTGAGACGGAGAATGAATAATGCCCGTTCTCCCATCAGGCTTGAAGGTCGCTATCTACAAGGACCATATCCTGCCACCCGACAAAAATTGGTTTAAAGCACCCGAGAATCATTTTTGGTACTGGACACCTGCACCGGAGAATCCACCACCCTTTAAGCCCACCGATGTCTGGGAAGCAACACCTGTCACAGCACCAATACCTGAGACACGCGAAGAGATGATGCAGTTCGTTCGGGTGGTCATAGGCCTTCCCGATGGAAATATGTATTGGGAAGGTGACTTCATGAATGACTTCCCATTCTTTAGAACGTTATCGCAAGAAGATATTGATGCTTGGGAGGCTTGGAAAACTCAGGGGGATGTCGGAGATTTTCTGGATCATGGCATCGCACAGTGTATCGAGCAGTACATTGCGAACCAACAAGCTCAGGGTTATGTGGTGACTAAAGCCGATGGCAATGGTGAGTACAAGCAAAAAGAGATCATTCCACCTGATCCTGAATTTAACAAACAGTAATGAATGACTCATGAAACATATTTTGATTACAGGCGCCTCACCTGGCGGTATTGGCTACCACTGCGCTTTACGCCTAAAGGAACAGGGGTATCGCGTTGTTGGGACCGTTCGGACTGCTGAAGATGCTGAAACACTCGTATCTAGAGGTATCCCAACGGTTCACATGGAGATGTCCGACTACGCTAGCATCAACTCAGGCTTTAATGATGCTATGGTGTTACTTGATAACCGTATTGACGTAGTTTTTCAGAATGCAGGGTTTGGCCAAGCAGGTTTCGTAGAAGACTTACCCGTCGAAGCGTTTGAAGAACAGTTCAAGGTGAATGTTTTCGGATTGCACCAACTCAATACACTTGTTATCCCTTACATGCGTCAGCAGGGGGAGGGGCGAATCGTCATTCACAGCTCTGTATTAGGCTTTGTTGGTATGGCCTGTCGTGGGGCTTATGTCGCAAGCAAATACGCCCTTGAAGGCATGGTTCAATCCATGAGAGTGGAGATGAAAGGCAGTGGTATCGAGTTCAGTCTCCTCAATACAGGTCCCGTGGAAAGTAGATTCAGGGCTAACGCTTTAAAAGCGCTATTGAAACATGTGAATGTCGAGCGCTCTGTTAACAAAGATATTTACAATGAAACTGTGTTACCACGCCTGAATAAGCCTGATCATGAGAGCACTGGAAACTACCCACAAGAATATGTTTTTAAAGCGCTAGACCATGCCATCAATGCACGAAAACCCAAAGCGAATTACTACATCACACCACCAACCAAAGCGCTGTTCTGGTTAGAAAAGCTGCTTCCTAAGCATCAGCTTGATCGTTTGCTAAGAATAGTGGATCGATAAATAAATCTAAGTGATGTTACTAATATAAGAGCAAAGGTATTCATCAAGGCTTTTGACTAGTTCTTGGAAGAGTAAGTCCGTACCAGTAAACCCTAGTTCCTTGTCTTTATAACCTAAGTATCAAGCTTAATTTGAATTTAAATATTAGGTTTTTTTAATATACATCCACAGTCCTCTCCAATGCACAGCTTTAAATTCAAATAATGTTGATACCAGTATCAAACTTAGTTTGAAATAACATAATTGTTATTTCAAATTAAGAGTGAGACTGGCGCTTTCTTAAAATCAATAACTTAGGAGGTGCTTTAAAATTAGGCTTGATATTGCATTCAAGCTAAGGGTGATATTCCTTACGTTTTTTAAAGACAAGATTGATACTCTGCTGATGATCAGAAATAGGCGCAAAGCCAATGTTTATGGGCACTTTACAGCTTTTTAGAAGTGTAATCTACAGTTTTTTTTCTATATAAAATAGCCATAAAAAAGGCCAATTCCCCTTACGGTATTGGCCTTTTTAGATCTATGGTTTGGGAGTATTGGTCAGTATTTAGTGCGTAGTTATGAACTGGTATAGAGACAAGCCATCAACTTCAATCTTATCTTTTTGAACTCGGGTGTATTTGATCTCTCCATTGCAAAGCAGGCTTTCGAGAGAAGCTTCTTTGAATAGACATCCACCTATTCTTTTGGCTTTTCCAAGAGAAATTTTGCCATTGCAGTTAGTCTTTAATTGGTCAGCGAGCCAATCGTAAAATTGAGTTTTATCTAGAACGATGCATTTGAGTGACTCTGAACAACGATAACCAGATACCTTGCCAAGAATGATATCGGCTAAGAGACATCCATACCTTGTTAAGTGTCTATCAAAAACGGAGTCGCCAGGTCTAACCTCAATTAAATCTATTGATGTGTGTTCACTGTAACTAGCGATAGAGTTAATGAGTTTTTCAGCAGACCTGACGTCATACAATGTATCTCTAACAACAGTTGTTTTTCTGATTGTTTTAACCAGGTTGCACTTGCACAGTGCAGGTAAGTCTTGCTTATCAATCTCAAGAGTCTTCGCAAAGATATTTGGAGAAACAATTGTATGACTTGGCTGATCTTCAGTGATTAACTTTTGGATTGCGGGTCTAAGCGCTTTATCAGTTTCGTTGTTACAAGATTCATATGAGTAAATGGGCTCTTTGATATCTCTACTGTACAGATAAGGAATCACAATATCTTGGTATTGCTTGGCCACCAAAGGAGAGACAGACATCCAGTGTCTTTCAAAATTTCGTTTGTGATCATCTCGTACGACTGAGCTCGACCAAAGCAAAAAGCCATTTCTTATGTTTTCTGACGTTAAAATAACCTGTGGAACTTCTCGCATTTGAAAGGGCTCAATATCCAAAGGACGAATAGCTCGTATCAAACATTTGGCAAAACTATCTGAAGCTTTGATTTTCTCGCGATTACTTAAATTTTTGAATTTCATTTCTGCCGCACTAGGTTTTAGTGTTCTTTCATCTGGATCTAAACTTTTCCATGCGGTTTTGCAGTGCGGGCAGCTTTCGAAGATGGATGAATTCCATGTGAAGGGAGTATCGCAATGAGGGCACTTGTCGATAAGTTTTTCATTGTGCAAATCACATACAGTCAATGTGACGTTTGACCAATTTTTGTTAAACGACATTGATTCCGAGAGACAGCTTAAACAGCAGCGAGGAGACGTTGTTCTTAGTGATTGTATTATCCGTTTTTGGTTGAAGGTCCATTCTGGATGTGCTTTTTTCCATAGCAAATTTAGACGATGTTTGGCGAGCCCTGTTAAGTTACATAATCCGTTTATATGCTTATTGAGCTCTTTCTCCGACCAAGAGCCAAAGTTGCTTTCAATATTAGATAGAGACAGCTCGTCCGACTTAATAGCACTAGGAGTAATGATTCCATTCAGGCTCATAATACGAAGAAGGTAACCATAGATATCTTCCTCTTGCTTTGGCTCAGGGCGTACTCCAAATTCCATTATTTAGATACCTTCAAACGTTTTTTGATGGCATCAGGCTTAGCTTGGAATGGATTAAATTTACCAAGCTTTGGATTAAGGGGCGGGTTAGTATTCGCAAGTGCAAAGTCGATGAGTGTTAAATTCCCACTATCTGGTGCGCTTTGAATCGCTTTAACTATAAGGCGATTGATAAGTCTTGGTTTGCCGTCTGTTGCGAGGTATATGCGTGCAAGATTAATTTCTGAAGTTAACGATATAGAGTGAACCCCAAGATCATTGAGTATGTGTTCACATGCACTCAAATATGATGAAAAGTTAGAAATCTCTTCATGTGAATCGAGCTTAAACGGCTTCAAAGTGATGTGCTCATGCGTGAACCTTTGATACAACTCCTCATGTTCACGAATGGATTCGAGTGATTCAGGCGTACCAGCCATCACAATGGCGATTTGGTTTTCATCCATTAACACTTTGATGAAATTAAGAACGGCTCGTGTGCTTTTCTGAGCCTGAGCACGAAGCATGTGCTGAAATTCATCAAATATAATTAAGCTTACGTGCTGATTTTTAATTACAGCAGAGAGCCTTTTCTCGAGCACAGACTGTGTGTTCGATGTGGTAAAAGGATGACCAGCAGCCGTTAAGAGCTTCTCAAGGATGGCTTTAGGCGAGGGCGAAGCTGGAATTCGAATGCTTAAAATTGGCTTTTTAGAGAGTGTTTTAGTCTCTAGACCAGTCTGTTTAGCTAGGTAAGTCTTAGTGTAGTTTTCTAAAATCTTCGTCTTTCCAACACCTGAGGGACCTAGCAAAAGCATCCCAGTACCCACAATGCCACTCATACTATGTGTATTGGAAATAGCCTTGATAGCAGTCTTCAGCTGGGAGTGAAGAATCGTTTTACTATTAAATTCAGCAACGAGGTTACTCATAGTCGTAACCTCCAGATAAATCTTCGTCTAATGTGACAGGAAGACTCCCTGACTCAGTGTCTTGCTCAGCGCTGTTTTGGTTAGCATTAGAGTTTTGAACTGCAGAAAGTAAATCCTCTTTAGAAATAACCTCGATATCAGGATGGCGCCTACGAGCCTCTGCTTCTTTTTGGCGTTCATGAATCTTAAGGTTATCCCCTGGAGTTCTAGTTTTAGCGACAGGATTAGATGACTCGCTTTGGTATTCTTGGGGGAGTCTCTCACTTTTAAATTTAACGTAAGGTGTGTCAGTAGGAATACCTTCAGTGTTACGTACCTCAAAGACTTCATCTGTGTATGGATCTACAACCGAAATAGAAGAGATGTCATTAGGGTTGTAGTTACAGGTTACAGTAGGTTTTTCATGATCCTGATTTAAACGCATCCCCAATTTTTTCAAACGACCCTCTCGGTCGTTGTATCGGATATTATTAATGGAGACACCAAGATGAGAATGCTCTCCAGTGATCATGCGCTGTAAGACCTCACCTTGAGGAAGCGACATGTGCTCTATGTTAGTAGGCACAAATGGAGGGTAATTCAATGCCTGTTCGTCCCAAACCGATTGAGGCGTTCTCTTACCTAATCCCTTGTGAGCAGTTTAATGGTATTCATCAACAATCCAACTAATCAGTCTCGATTTGAAATCCTCATACGTCAGAGTGGCCTCTTCTTCTATAGTTCTCTCTAGACGTCGCTTGTCATTGATTCGACCACAATAACCAGGTAACAGTTCGGCAAACCGACTTCTAACGGTCCCGAAGAATCTCTCTACAAACGGCTTGTACCAGCCTTGACCCGTTGGCGCGACAGTAGCACTAACTCCAGATTGAATCAGAAACGATTGAGAAAGGACGCCTTTGTATGCTGTTCCTCCATCAACTATAAGAGTTTGTGGTTGACCAAATTGAGTCCAACGGTTTTCAGTTCCGTAATCCACATCTTTAGGTAAGAACGCATGGCGATAGCAATCCATCACACTAGCTGCTGTTTCTCCTCGACCAATCTGAACATGTACACCAAGTACAGATCGCGAATAACAATCAAACAGTACAAAAACGGTAGGTGTTCCGAGATATTTACCATTTGCATCGACAAGTCCACATGCAAGATTTACCGCGTCTGCCTCAACACGCTCAAGAATCTGACTCGATATGATTTTACTAACCGCATTTCGACTAGCTCTAGTCAGCTCTCTAGGTCCAGCCTGGCATCCAATCACGAACAATGGATCGAATCTCTTACTCCAGTTGTAGAACGTTTGAAGTGAAGGGATTTGAGAATCAGGGAAACCTTCATCTTTCAATTCTTCAACGAACCACTCATAAATAACTGAGCGCTTAACGGGCTCTCGTGTTAGATAGTAGTCATCAAAAAAATCTCTAGCTTTATCCTCAACGATCTTGTTAATTTTAGACTGACGATTCTTGGGTTTAATTCCCTTTACTGACTCAGCGAGCAGACTTGGGTCGGTGTTAAATAGTTTAATTTTTCTTGCTAAGGTCGCGGGAGATGTTCCTTTGAGATCATTCTCTCGATGACGAACGATATCAATCGTCTTCTGTCGTTCGTAGACACTTCCAATAACCCCTTTTCCTAATCGATTGAATTGCTCATCAATATATTTTTTGATTCGGTGAAATTCTATTTGCTGTTTTGTCGTGAGGTCTTTGGTTGCTTTTAATTTTTTAGAACCGAATGTCAAAGTGAGTTCTGTTCCGTAAGCCTGCTGGATTTCATCACCCGACAAAAAAATTGGTTGAATGTCATCTTCGAAACGTAAAGTTAAATCTTGGCAGTCAGCATCTAATGCCTGAGCTATCGCATGCGCACCGTTATATATAACTGGAGTGGGCTCATTCAGCCTGAATACATTAGCTAAAGAAGTCATTACGCAGCCTCCCAGGAAATATGCATTTCCGTCCAAGGAGTGTTGAGATCAGCATTCACTAAACCATGAGCGACAAACTGCCTAATTAGATCAGGATTCTTACCAACAGAACGAAGCCTGTCTTGTGCCGAAAGGATAGACGCACACTCGCTAGTTGAGGCTCGAGTAAATTCTTTGAATTCATCGAGAGGGCATGGCTTCGATAATGCTGACCGAATGTGCATAACATTACGCAACAATGGTCCTCTAATGCTCTCAGAGTTTAGAAATTGATATTCAAAATTATTAGCTGCGGCTATACGTTGAAGCTGGTTACTAAATCTAGGATTTGAGTGACGTGGAGATTGACTCGACCCAATATCAACCAGCACTTGTTTATCTTTGTAGTGCACAAGAAACGAAAATTTCTGCGTTTTAGTAACTTTGTTGATGGATGCACTTAGCTGGATATTTGATGTGTAAGAGACAACGTCATCAGACCAATCAAGAATTACAGCGTAATCACGCTCATGGGGTTTCAATTCATGAATATCATTAAGCTTTTGCGAGTAATGAATTGCAGTGCCGTGGGTAGGGTTCTGTTTGACACATAACTTCTTCGAAGAAGTTTTATTATAAAAATTATTAGCTCTTAGTGTGCGTTCTCCTGATTGTTTTGTTAGATCAAAAATTTGTTTCGTCATACGTTCTCCTTTGCCTTGATGCTTTAAACGATAACGATATGAGCAAGGGGTGTCAATGCCTAAATCAAGCATAAGCCATTGATTTTATTGGTTTAATTCATACGGGTCATTGTAGTTTTAGTAAAATATTCGCGTTGAGTTTTATGGAGTATTGATAAGCTGATCTCTTTCCATATTCAGTTTTCACGCTACTTCCAGGTGTCCATTAGCTCGCCACTTCGAGCCGAGATTACTGTCACGTTTTTTTCACGAATTTGCCTCTCAAACCCATAAAAGTGCTCGCAAAAAAATTTTAATTTTTTTTTAAAAAAGATGCTTTGATGTGAATTTTTTGCTCATACATGAAATCCAGATCAACAAGTTTTGTAGCTTTGTTAATAAAGTTAGGGGAGAGGTGAAGTCCAGCGTATGTGTTTTTCAGAGATGTCGAATCAACTTGCTAGACAGTGTTAAGAGGATGGGTTTACTGAGTCAAAGTGAGATTGGTAGAAAAAATATTTGTTGTTAGCCTGTTCTGTTTAGATTTTATTTTCATAAGACAAAAAATGATAAACCTTTATTAAATAAAAGCCTTTTATGTTGATTTGATTTTTATTGGTTTGTTTAAAATATTTCGTTTTAAATTTTTAAAATATTTAATATTAAAATAAGCTGAGAAAAATTACCCTCTGAAAAATATAAGATATTGATTGTTAAGAAGTCGGTATTTTTTGAGGGTTTATTCTTGGGTTTGATTTATTTCACAATTGGTTTGTTCTTGTTGTAAAAATTTGCCATATTCGATTTAGTAATATGTGACCATTTTGGTTGTTTGCTATCGTTCTTGTATGGTTTTAAGTTTCTTCCCGTCTTGCCCTTGTGGCAAATATAAAGAGGAATCGAAACATGGTTTATGCATTTGATAGAAAAGAATTGTGGGACATTGCTGAAAGTGAAGGTTTTAACTTAGAAGCTATTGGGAATAAGTTAGGACTAACCAAAGAAAGAGTTCGACAAATTTTAAATGAAAAGTTTGGTTGGTCAAAAGTTGATAAAGCTAGAAAACGTTTCCGAAAAATAAAAAAAGATCATAAGGATTTTGACGCAAAAGATCTTAAGCACAACAAAATGTTTCAAAGCATTTTATCGAAAGGAGATCGTGTTCCTTACTGGAGTATATTTACGTTTGATCCTTACTATCTTGATACCTGTACTGCATTACTAAAGGCTAGGTTAGCAGAGAATTTTGATCTTCAGCTAACTCAGGATGATGCACGTTTCTACATTGAATCTAAGTTAAGAACACTCTTCTACAATAGCTTCGATCGTCAAAAGTCTCAGCCAGACTACTGGATGACTATGACCCCACTTCAGTTCACAGTCATTACTTGCTCATCACCCGACTTAGAAGACGTTGTGAAAGTGATTACGGGTAAAAGTAAAAAGTCAGCTTTTGACATGAGTCGGCTTGATCATGCTAAAGGGAAAAGCATCTTGAACTGTGCCTTTCAAACACCAACACTGAATCGGTGTGAGGGGATAACAAGAACCCATTTGGCAAGCAAGATTGAACAGCAAAACGCTTGGAGCCAGGGCTTGAGAGTTTTGTCAGAAACTAATCCGCTCGAGTTTGAAAGGGTGTTTGCTTCCTCTAAGAAGCAGGCTGTGAGGGATGTAGGATTCGATAATTTCATGAATTACAGCAAAGAGTTGGTAGAGCTTGATGTGATTGATCTTGTCTCAATGATTCTTCACCGACCTTATAAGAATCGAAAATTCAAACGTAAACATTTTCATGTTGGCAGGTTAGATCATTCAATAGGATACACGCGTTCAAATGTGGCTTTACAAGACGCTAGATCAAACATCAGAGAGTCTAGAGCTAGAAACGGTGTAGTTTCATCAATTAGAAACAACTTGGTCTCTTTGGCGCATTTGCTAGCTAGTGATGAACGTCTACAGCAGTTAGAGTATTTCGTATCGATTCATGTCTGGCTTGTAAATGCTGCTCGGTATGCTCCTGAAGCCTTGCAGGCAAGCTATAACTTAATTGCGGATATGAGAGATGATCTATTTGCTGTTCTTCATGAGCCAGATTCTTTGCTGCCCAGTCAAAGAGATACGATCAGAAACTTTTTGTGCATCAATGAAGGGATGAATCCTTTTTATGACTTGAGAGTAGCTTCTCACATTTCACCGTTCTCTACTAAAACAATAAGCGCAGCCTATTTACCTAAGAATGATACCTTAGATTTTAATTTAGATAGCTCGGAAGAAAATAATCTTGATTATTATATTGAAGAACTGATGGAGTGGTTAAATTATAATTACGTGGTTTGTGATTCTGAAACGCCTTATCTGATTCGAAATATTAAGAAAATGTTCATAGATGGTATGAAAACTTCAGAAGTTGTTGACTTTATGTTGGCTTGATTTAATAGGGAGGCGGAAGCCTCCTTTTTATTTTTAAAATTTGTCATGAATTTTTACAAAAATTCATTATTGCTTTTTTTTCTTTAAAATTATATTTTTGTATTACGGATTAATAATAATAAAAAGAGGTGTCCGCAAATGAAGAATATTAAATTAAATCTAACTCAAAGACCTAGTCTATACAGAATTGGTAAAACTGATTACCAATTTGATGGCAACTTAAGTGAACTGTTCACAGCAGACGAAGTTATCCACGCTTACGAAATAATTAGTGAAATTGGTAATGAAGACGTTGTGATGGCTTCTCCGTTATTTCATTTATTCAAGAAAGCCTACCCCGAAAAAAATGATGAGCTATCACACTCAGAGCACTCAGCTAAGCTGAGGTATACGTTATACAGCCCTGTACAAGACGCGCTTCTAAGATTTGTTACATCAAGGGCATTGGAACTAGCTGATGCAATTCCTGTAAGAGATAAGGTGAATGAAAGTGATCGCTGGGAGCGATTCATTGATGCATTTGATCTGTTATCTAGGAAGTATAAGAGTCTACCTAATAGAATCTTACCTTTAGAATTGTTGTCAGACAGTAAGAATGATCTTTGGAAGATCATGTATAAGCTGCTTAGTGATCGAAAAATGTATTCCGCCGATATGAGTGCTGCAAATTTCTCGGACTGGGTTGAGCAGTATGCAATTGAATCGATAGCGATTGATCACAGTAATATAGCACCTGAATTCTTCGACACTCTTTCGAATGATCAGACTTTCAAGATACTCAAAGTATCTAGGATCGTAGAGCATGAGGTTCCGTATTTGGAAACAAAGACAAAGAACCCTTATACCCTTATGGCTGAAAATAAAGTTCTGGGAGGAGTTGATAAGTCATTTCAACGTTTCGTTAACATCTCTTCGTATAGTGCTATCGGAATTGATTTGGCACAAATTGCAGACAAACTTCTTACTGACGATAAGGAAGATCTCTTAAATTGGAGTGCGATAAAATCAATACCTCCCCGCTACAAGCAAAAAGAAAGATCGGAACTTAATTTCGACTTCTAGCTTTTTCTGGCTCACACTATAAGTGTGAGCCAATTTTATTTCATTGCATATATTCTAAATGCTTCTTTGATTTTTAAATTACATATTCTTTTCTTGAGTTGAATTTAAAAAACTTAAATTTTTTTTTAAAAAAAATTCCTTTAATTTTTCCTATATTTTATGCGGATTTTCTTAGTTTTTTGGGCGGCTTGTCATTTTGTTTTTATCTTTTTGGGGTTGACTCGTATTATTTTTTCGTATTTTACTATTTATTCATTGGTTGGATCTGGATGATCTGATTTTATTTTACAAGGAGAAAGTATGACTAATGAAAATAATCAACTGGGTAATTTATTTGTTAAATATAATTACATAACGAGTTCTGATTTAGATCTAGATGCTAAAACTTACCCAGATGTTAATCAGCTATTCAAAATAGGTCACTACTGTGCATGTTTAAAAGTGCTTTTGAATGTGGCTAAAACACTGGAGGTTTCCTTAGAGATTGCACTATTGGAACTTAAACAGCATGGACTTGATGTAGATGCCCAGTCTTTTTTTCAGGGCTTTATTGACTCAAATCTTGGCTTCGAGGTTTGGATTGCGGCATTTGAATTGGGAATCCCATGGGGACGGATTAAAGAGCTGTACAAGGGCAAGTTCAACAGCCCAGAGAAATTTGCAGAGGATTACCTATCACTCATATCCGAAGCGACGGTCTTCGAGTACATCGTTTTACAATTTCACTCACAGATAGACTTTGATGAGTACTTCAAAAAGGTGCTTTCCGAATACTTTGTGATCAATGGTCACCATGTATTTATCAAAAATTTTGATCGTTTTCACGGAGGTCAATAATGGAGATCTATGTTCCTTTTGAGTTCTCAATTTGTAACGAGCGTCGTGGATCGGAAGTTCATGAGCTTTTTCAATTATTTAAAAAACAGAACAGATCAAACCTGCTCTTTCAAGACTCATTAGTGACTTTCTATGCAAAGTTCGGTGATGAGTCTGAAAACGGTTTTAATGAAATACATTTTCAGCGTTTAAAGCATTATACCGCTTTAGATGATCTCTATATTCAGGTCCTTATCGACTTTTCCCTCAGAGCCAAGAGTGTCTTTTCACGTTGGCCAAGTAGAAGTGTAGTGGATGAAAAATTGTACTCTTTGAATCTTCTCACACTGATAACTAAAGAGGTCAACTTAGGTGTTATGAGATATCTGCCCAATGGTGTTTATTCAGATATTCACAACCCTCTTTGGAGTCAATTACATGAACTATTTGTTCAAGGCTTAAATGAGCCTTTTTCTGAAATTCAGTTGTTAGAGCGTCTGGTGGAAATAGAGGATGTCTGTGGAGGTAAACCACTGCGGTCAAACGTGGTAAGTATTGTGACTAAAACGATCGGAACCACTCAGAATACAAAGAACACCTCTATGTATGACACCCTAACCACTAATTCGAAAATGTTTGCTCTATGTTTTTTGTGGCTTATGTTTGAGGAAATTTTGCTGGAATTCACAAGTGATCTTGAGGATATGGACTTCCATCAAGCCAAGACGTTGCTGAGAAATAACGAGTATATGGCGCGGCTTCATTACGATGCTTTTATTAATAAGCGAGTTCCTGCTTAACCAGCATTTTTTAAGCGGGCCTGTCTATTAGAGGCAGACTTGCTTAACTACCATATTTTAACAACATACAGCGCTTGAGGATGCGTTCATAGCTGCCACTTGAGGAGGTGTGGAGCAGTTAAAAAATTGAGAGAGGGAAATCTTAATTAATTACAAAAGGAATTTTAAAAAATGAAAAATAGATACATAAACTCAGCATTCAACATTAACTATTTCAGCGCGGAAGAGCTTGATATTGCTTATCAAGTCCTACGAGGTCTCGAAGACTATGATGACTCACATTATGGAAATATTGGTCAGATTATAACACTGCGATCACTGAAGCTTGTTCGTCAGAGCGCATACCACCTCGAGGAAATTCTTAAAGTGGCTCAGAAGTTCTCTAGCTTAAGTGCAATCGAGGATGCATTTCTGAGGGAACTTATCTATGAGGCTATTGACTGTGAGGGGGATTCTCAGTTCATACTCTCAGAGCCTAATGATCTCTCGGAAGAATGCTGCCATTTTGCAGAAATTTTGTATCGATCGGTCACATTTTATTTTGCTACTCGTGTAACTTTTCCGATGGAGCTTGTGATGAATCAGAATCACCCCTTCTGGCGAGAGATGTACAATTACCTGACCAAGGAAGATGTGGTTGGAGATGAATTAGATTATGATTCGTTCAAGGAATTTCTTACGGCTACACAACTTAAGCTAGGTAAAGATGTCTTTACAGACGTAACGCTCAATAGATTGGTTGGACTTTTGCCGAGGGATATAATTCAAACATTCTATAGCGATTTGGAAAGCATCGATACTTTCGGGCTTTTTGAACTATATGGAATTTCTGATCCAGTTCAGCAAATGTCCTTTTGTGTATCTTTGGGAGCAATTACTACAATTTTAAGTTACTCCCACAACTCTCATTTTGAACTTTCTTCTGGGCGAGTAAACTCAGATACGGAATTGCAGAAGTTTGCGGATATGCACGTTAAGGCTGTAGCTAGCATGATTGCTGAGGGTTAGAGGTTAATCTAGTTCGGGTGGTAAGTGATAAACCACTCGGACGATCACTTTCGACATCTTCTACTGAAAATCCTTCCCTATCGTCTTCGACTCAAGTATTTCCTCGTATAGGGCTAATATGGTTTGACTATGCTCTTTAGCAACATCAGATCAATAAATTACTGTCCATGGTCGGTTATCACGAATCAGAGGCCCAGCGCTTGCTGAAAGAGGTTTCGCATCACATGAGTGCCTTGGAGCGCTTAAAGTAAACGCAAAAAAGGCGCACTTCACTGATGGGGCGCCTTTTTGTGTTTTGCTACTCTAGTGTTTATATCGGCTTTTTATGAAGTCTCACTCTACGATCTGAAGGGAAATTAAACTTCTTATAGAATATTCTGTTGTGTCGTAATTAACTTTTGTTATTTCTATTTATCAGCTCTAAAAGAAAACTGATTGGTCCAGAAACTGCCCCGATGCACGTCAATGAGATAACGCTCCATAGGAAGGTGACAAACCAGCCGTTACGTTCAGGTAACACAAAAATAATTACCAAGGTTTGAATGAATAGAACAGTAATTGCCAATATGAAAGTTCGCTTTAAAGATAAAAGCGGTGCAAATAAGGGGATGAAAATGATATTCAGAACCAAGGCACCATCTTGAGTATTTCTCAAACTAATACTCGATACAAATAGGGTTGTTGCCCCTACAAACCAAAAAGTTTTAAGGCGATTCGAAATTTTTTGATGTTCTGCTAATAATATTGTCGTGGTGACAGCTAGGAATGATACGAAGAAAAACTGGTAAAGGTTAGGTTGTGCAAAAAGGTTGTTATAGACCGCAATAGGATAGGTAGTCAGCATAATCCAGCAGCACATAAGAAAGCTTTTAGAGAGAAACTCTTCACGAAGGTGTGGTGGAAGTCGGTTATCTATCATATGCACTCGCTGTTAATGCCCTTTTACAGAATACCTTAATTCTCTCCAAGGCAAAGTTTTTATATTCAATCTGTGTGGATTTGCCCGATTTTTTATTCTCAATTACTGTATTTCTGGTTGCCTGTCTTTACTCCCCTTGTTAGATTGCTATAACTAGGCACTCAAGACATATAGGGCGTTTGTCTTGTTTGCTCGCGCTGATCCGGTCACGCCCAAAATGTAGTTGTTAGATTACTTATGCCCTCAATTAAAAATGTAATCAGTGTTTTCGCTACTTTGCTTCTTGTTGGTTGTTCAGCTACTGAGGTGAGAGAGTGTCGTGTACCTGAGGGATATCCGAAGCAAACCTCGGAGCAGAGCTCACTTAAACTCATTCAAAAAAGTCGTGATGCTTCCCACGTCAAATGGACAACACTTTCAAATACCAGTGCTTCTCAACGCGTTCAGTTTTTAGATCCTGTTAATGAGACTGATATCTGGGTAACGACTCGCAAAAATATGCGGCTCCCAGGCCATTTAAAACAACCAGATGTTCAAAACTACATCCAATGGTACTCGCGTAACGAACAGTATCTTAATCGCCTTGCCGATCGCGCTATTCTCTTCTACTACTTTGTTCTTCATGAAGTTATAGAGCGTGGCATACCCGCTGAAATAGCCCTATTGCCTGCTGTGGAGAGTTCGTATGATCCGCGTGCTAAATCACCAGCCGGCGCTGTTGGCCTATGGCAGTTTATGCCAGTGACTGCAGAGCACTATGGCATTAAAAAGAACTGGTGGATGGATGGGCGACGTGATGTTTTAGCTTCTACTGAGGCGGCTTTAAACTATCTTCAATATCTTCATGACTACTTTGACGGTGACTGGTTATTGGCCATTGCTGCATACAACGCAGGTGAGGGTACAGTCGCTCGCGCGATAGAAAAAAATCGTAAAGCGGGTAAGCCTGTTGATTTTTGGAATCTGAAATTGCCCGATGAAACACGTGCCTATGTGCCTCGATTGTTAGCTTTAAGCGAATTGATAAAACACCCTTCAAAATATGATTTAGCCCTAGCCCCATTATCCGACACTCCCTATTTTGAGGTGGTCGATACCGGTGGCCAGATTGAACTAGCTAAAGCGGCTGAACTCAGTGGCATCGATATTGAGGAGATCTACTCTTTAAATACAGGGGCCATTCGTTGGGCAACAGATCCAGATGGTCCACACCAGTTGTTGTTACCAGTGCAGGCTTCTGCGCAATTTAGAACCACTCTGAACTCATTGCAGAATGGTGATCAATTAACTTGGCGTCGTTACGAAGTGGTCGCTGGTGACACCATTTCAAAACTTGCTAAACGATTTAACTCTAATATTCGCAGCATCCAGCAGTCTAACAACTTGAAGAGTGTTCGCTTGAAAGCTGGTCAGACACTTCTTATTCCTACTGCACTTGAGACCAGTAATAGTTTAGTCGTAGCTCCTGAGCGGACTTCTGATATTCAGCAGGGTGAGGTTTCTCTTGAGAATCCAGTGCTCATACCTCACACCCTAGAGGCTGGTGACTCTCTTTGGTCTATTGCCAGACTATATGGAGTTTCTGCTGCTCAACTAGTTGATTGGAATGGTATAGATCTAATCAGTGAAGTTGGTATTGGTGAACAGGTATTGGTGGCTCGAAACGGGTACCAGCAGCCTACAGTATCTAATTCCGATCGAGTCACAGATGAAGATTCAACACCTGCTAAAGTTAAGCAACCGGTCCCAGCATCTGTAAAACATAAAAGCGACTCAAATAGGCCACAAAAAACAATTCAAGCTTCTAAAAGTCATGTCATTAAAAAGGGTGAAAATCTTTACAGAATTTCGCTTAAATATGGGATCAAACTGCAGCAGTTGCTTGATTGGAATAACTTGAAATTGGACTCTGTGATAGTGCCGGGTCAGTCATTAAGAGTCTCAAAATGAGAAAGCTGAGTGTAGTAATTGTTGATGATCAAGTGTTGATGACTGAAGCGCTTAAAGTACTTCTTGAGAGCTCGCGTAGTCGAATTGAATTTGAGGTTTTGGCTACGCTTAACTCGGGAATTGAGGGGCTAGAGGCTGTTCATCACTATCAACCGGACCTTCTTCTTGTTGATTTACGTATGCCGGAAATGGATGGGATAGAGGTTATAACACGCTTAAGAGCAAGTCACGATAGCACTAAAATTATTGTGCTAAGTGCATTTGATCAGTTTGATCAGATCGAGTTAGCTCGTAATGCAGGCGCTAATGGCTACATTTTAAAATTGGCTGATCAAGATAGTTTTATAGATACCATTGAACGAGTATTTGAAAGTGATGAACAATTCGTCGCAGAAATACTCAATTCACAAATTTCCCAGCAGGTCGATTTCACTCTATCAGAAAGAGAGTTGCAGGTTCTCAAAATGCTTTCACAAGGATTCACCAATGCGGAGATGGCAGCACCTCTAAATCTAAGTGTTAGAACTGTGGAGAAGTATCGAGCAACTTTGAATGATAAATTTGAAACGCGCTCCCTTAGCCTCTTGGTTAAAAAGGCACGTGAGTTTGGATTTATTGCCTGAGATGGCTTAGAGGATTGGTAGTGTGAAGAGTGTAGCCATCAAGCATGACCTTTTAGAACTACTGTTTAAACAGTCCATAATCTCTGGCATTTTAACCATCTTCAATGCTGGGCTGCTTTCTTCACTTCTCCACCAAGCTGCTCCAAGCACCTATTATATCCTGTGGTTCTCCCTAATCGGCTTTATTACCATTATTCGTATGGGGCTCTATGCTCTATTTCATCGTTCAGAGAGAGAGCAATACGGTGTTTGGGAGAAACCCTTTGCTGGAGTTCTTCTTTTTAATTCAGCATGTTGGGGTGCTGCAGGTTTTGGATTTATTAAGATCGCACCACCAGAGCTATCACCCATCATTGCGCTTTTTATGACGGTATATGCGGCAGGTTCTGCATACTCTTATAGTGCTCTACGATACCTCTCGATTACGAGTTCTTTACTAACGCTAGTCCCATTAGCAATTGCGCTACTTCTTGATGAGCGTGAATGGATGAATCTAGCGGGTATTAGCTCAGTAGCCTTTTGTCTCTCATTGATCTACTCAAGCAAAACGTTGTCTGAACGTTTAATCCAGAGTTTTGCATACTCTTATGATTTGAATGAGCAAGCTAAGGTCCTATCAGAGGCTAATGAAAGAGCTGAGAAAGCGGTGAAATCTAGAGGGCAGTTTGTAGCCTCCCTGAGTCATGAAATCAGAACACCGTTAAACGTAATTTTGGGTATGGCTGAGATTATTCGACGACGAGTCAAAGGAGTTGGCGATAAAAAACTTTTAAGAGATGTCGATGTCGTTTTGACCTCAAGTGAACATCTGGCTTCACTGGTATCTAATGTTCTAGATTTTGCCAAGATTGATTCAAATAAGTTGGAAGTTGAACAGAGCGAATTTGATCTGAAGAAACTGATTAACAATGCAACTTCACTGTTTAGACAAACGGCAAAAGAGAAAGATTTAGCTTTTCGATTAGAGTTATCTGAGCTGAATAGCAACCGATTCTTGGGCGATCCGAGAAAAATCTCGCAAATTCTTATCAATGTCATCGGAAATGCAGTCAAATATACAGACAGCGGCTCTGTTAGGGTGCGAGTTAACGAACTGAAGAGTGAACAGGGAGTTGAGTTCATCATTTCTGATACCGGGCCTGGCATCTCTGAAGATAATCAAACACAGATATTCCAACCCTATTTCCAAAACAGTGAGTTGAAACGTGAGGATATTGTCAGCACAGGCTTAGGTCTCACCATTGTCAAGCGGTTGGTGATGCTGTTGGATGGTAGAATTGAACTTATCTCTAAATTTGGTGAGGGCGCCCAATTTAAGATATTTCTACCCCTAGAACCCTTGGCTGGTTCGAAGGAGTTATCTAATTCTGTCTCGCTTGATGATTTTACATTAGAGAACATTGAACACCTTTCAGTATTGGTGGCCGATGACTCTGAGTTGAATCTTGAGTTGTTCGATGCTCTGTTTAGCGAAATTGATCTACCCATTACTAAAGTTCGTTCAGGCCAACAAGCTGTTGATGCCTTCGCATTAGAGCACTACCCAATCGTTGTTCTGGATATTCAGATGCAGGGCATGGGTGGGCTCGAAGCCTGTCGGCGAATACGTGAGATCGAAGCCAATATTGGAGATAGTCGCTCAATCATTATTATTCAGTCGGCAGATAATCGCGCCGAAAACCCACAACTAGCTAAAGAGGTCGGCGCGAATTACTTCTTGCCTAAACCCTTTAAACTAGAGCGAATTGTCCAAATTGTTCAGGAGGCGAGTCAGCTTAAAACGAAATCCTTGGGATTAATTGAAAACACCAACGCTAATCGGCTTGATCATTTGATACCACAATTTAAAGCATCCATGTTGGAAGAGTTGATTAGCAGCTTTGATGCATTAAAAAATAGTGATAACTGGACTCTTCAAAAAGCAGCACATCGCATGAAAGGCTACTGTGGTTTCTTTGACTATCCAGAGTTGGCAGGTATCTGCCTAGAGATCGAAAACTTGTCGCAATCAGGTGCTGTGTCTTCGGAAGAGATCAGCATGAACCTTCATAGGATCAAAGAGAATATCGATGCGATTGATACTTAAGATTTTCTATCAAAGGTCGATAAGTGAATGGATTGCTATTTGAGAGCAGGAAAACCATGAAGAAAGGTCTTTTAATTCGTTGTACACAAACCTTAACTGCATTTTTATTGGGTGCAACGACTGCGGCGTCAAGTTTTGCTTTAGGTACTCCAGATCAAGATTGTATCGAATATTTTAAGACACATTACCCTGTCACTGAGTTTAGACTGACTGGTAGTGGTACAGCTATAGATAAGCGTACAGGTCTGGTCTGGTTTAGATGTAATCTTGGTGAGTTCTTTCATGATGGTGAATGCCGGGGCGTTCCTTCAAGAGTGGGATGGACGCAGGCTCAGGGTGCGGCTTCTAAAGCTACAATTGCAGGTTATTCAGACTGGCGTATTCCAACAGTAAAAGAGTTACGCAGTTTGGTAGAGAAAGAGTGTGTTAACCCCTCCATCAACACCTATATATTTCCTAGCGTACAGACTGAAGTTTACTGGACGGTTGAAGATAATTTCTTCAACCCATATCTTGGTTGGGGCGTATACTTTTTTAATGGAACGGATTTTGGACGGCACTCCAAAGAGAGTGAGTATTTCGTTTTATTAGTACGTAACCAAACACCTTAAAGGTTGTTGTTTTTAATCTGGAAGTGTAGGCAAGGTTTTCCATCTGCTTCCAAAACAACCTGGCAAGGTATACGACGACTCTTAATGTTGAACTTCCTACAGCCCTTGGGAAATGAAGCGTCCCAAGTTACAAAGTAGTGTTTGCAGTTGTTACAGTCAGGAATATTTGAATTGTGCATGCTAATTACTAATGTGGTAAATACCTTCAGGAGAGGGTAAGTTAAAGTAATGGATAGTTGGTACAACCTGCTTACAGGCTCACTTCCGAGCATATCGAATTGGCCCTTGTTTGCTCAAGCATTAGCAACAGTGACCTTAATGTTTGCAGCGCTGTTGTTCATCGCTGCACTCTTTTGGCTCACTGGCAAACTATTCGCAGCGATGTTGAATGTTAAAGGCCTCTCCCTCTTAGTGGGTGGCGTAGGCTATATGGCTGTTTCATTTTTTGCTTGGTCTGTTTGGATCTTCTTACCCTGGTCTATCTCTGGAAACCTTAATATCGAGCAGGACGGCAAAACATTAACTCAAAGCCTTTGGCTCTTCTTTGCTACCTTTCTACTTATTAATCTACTGGCAAAAGATCTGCTAGAGGATCTTAAGCATTGGCCTGACGAGGCTATTGGATCCGTCGGTCGAACCTACCAAACAGCGCTGTTAGTGTTGCCTTTCGGAGTCCCATTAATACTACAGTTGATGCGCCTTAAAGCGCTAAAACGACGTAAGGAGCGCTATTTGGAGATCATCAAGGCGCTTCACGCGGAACACTAAATTCCATCACTTTTGCTATTAAGTTTTCCTTCATTCTGCCGATAAATTACTCATAGAACATCTCTAACGAGAGATCTGGCTTATGATTAAGGAAGAGAATCCATGGATATAGCAACGTTAATCGGTCTAATTGGCGCCTGCGGTACGATCATTATGGCGATTGTGCTTGGTGGATCTGCTGGGATGTTCGTCAACGTTCCATCCTTGGTTATCGTATTCGGTGGCACCCTAATGGTCACTATGATGCGCTCCTCGATGGCAGACTTCGTCGGTGCTGTTAAAGTCGCTGGCCGTAGTTTCGGTAACCCACTTGAGAAACCGGAAGTACTCATCGAGAAATTTGTCGAGTTTGCAGAGCTAGTTCGTAAAGATGGCATGATAGCGCTTGAGGGAAAGGTCGCTGAAGAGAAGAATAGCTACCTTAAAGCGGGTCTTGAGATGCTGGTGGATGGTAAGGATAAAAACTACGTTCGGACCCAGCTAAGTAAAGATACAGAGATCATGACCATTCGCCATGAGCGAGGTGCAGAGGTGTGGAGTGCCATTGGTGACTTTGGCCCTGCCATGGGGATGATCGGCACACTTGTTGGCTTGGTGCAGATGCTTGCTAACATGTCAGACCCTAAGTCCATCGGTCCTGCGATGGCGGTAGCACTTTTAACAACACTCTACGGTGCCTTTTTGGCAAACATCATCGCCTTTCCGATTCAGCAGAAACTGAAACAACGTCTGGTGGATGAGGCACTCAATAACGAGCTGATCATCACAGGGCTTAACTTCATGCAGGACGGTGGTAACCCACGCGTGCTGTCAGACACACTATCTATCTACCTAGATCCAGCTACTCGCGCGAAGATTGCGAATGCTTAATTACCTGCTAATAGGATAGAGATTAAAGCGATGGCTGAAGAAGAGAACCCACCAAAAAAAGTGAAGTGTCCCGAGTGTAAACCGGGTGCACCACTTTGGATGGCAACTTTTGCTGATATGGCAACGTTGTTGATGGCATTCTTTGTACTCATTCTCTCATTCTCAGAGACTAAAGTGGACAAGTACAAAGCAGTAGTTGGATCGCTAACCAACGCCTTTGGTATGCCTAAGGTGCAGATAGTGCCAATGGGTACTACGGTAATTGAGTCTGACTTTAGTCCATCAATTAGCCTTCCAACTCCAGTCAATCAGATGAACCAAGAGGTTATTGATCCTGATAAAGATGTGCCTGAGCGAAAGGAGAGCCCAGATAACGCAAACTTCGATATTAAGAGTGAGAAACGTAAGCTCGAGCAGTTACTTCAACAAGAGATTATGGATGCTCAGGTCGATGTGAAACTTGAGGGTGAAAAACTGGTTATCGAATTAAAAGGCGAAAACAGTGCAGGCCAGGACCAAAAAGAGTCTGATCAGGTTAAGAAAGCGGGTGTGATTTCTCCAGAGCGTTTAGGGCTTGTTGCCAAAGTTTCACAGGCTCAGAAACAGATCAATGCGCAGACAGTGGTCAAGATAGAGAAGGATGCACCGCAAATGTCAGAAAGTGCGTTGACAACAGATTCTCCAAAGGCGAAGCAGAGGCTTGAAGAGGAGCTGACTCGTGACGTGGCAGAGATTGAAGAGCAACTTAAAAGCCAGCTCATTTCAGGTAAGGTAAGTGTTGAGCGACGTGATGACTCTGTCGCTATCATTATGGACGAACAAGATACCTTTGGATTTGGTAGTGCCGTGATCAGTAAAGAGGCCGTAGAAGCGCTTAAAGATGTGCGAGACCTGATTATGCAGCGAGATGGAACCGTCGTCGTTGCGGGACATACAGACAACGTACCTGTGTCACCAGGTGGGCTCTATAGTTCAAATTGGGATCTCTCATCAGCGCGCGCAGCTGCCGTGGCTCATGCGATGACTGAATTATTGGGTGTTCCGGAAAGTCGTATTGAAATTGAGGCCCATGCTGATACTCAGCCAGTGGCGGATAACGCAACAGAAGAGGGGCGTCGTAAAAACCGCCGTATAGAGATTCTTATGCGACCGGGGACGACGAGTTAAACAACCTGGTCTAACTGATGGTTGGCGCGATTTTTACTACCAGGCTCGGATGCCTGATATTGCTCCATCATTTTTTCAGAGGTGACAACAGACTTCAGTTCTGAAAACTTGATGCGATCCTTAAGGAATTCGACAGTAGAAAGTTTGTCATCGATTCGATCTTTGACTGTATCCGCCTTATCGGCGTCTGAGTTTGCATAAGAGCGTGAAGATGCAGAATCAGCCGTCTCCTCAATCGGTTTAAACTGAGAGAGTTCACTATTATCAGCTTTGTCTGTTAAAACCTCTTTTAGAGGGACTGGCTTGGTGGGTAGCGGGGGTAAACCCTTAGCGCTTGCAGATAGTTCCATAGCTCAAACTCATGTTGGTGTTAGAAAATAGTAGTCCAGTGCCTATAATTACACAAGTGAGGCGCTTAATAGATGAATTAGATAGGTAGGTTTGTATTGGCACTTCCTCCAATCAATACTCGATTTGTTGATATCAAATCTGAAGGTATCGACACCAGTCATGCTACGCGTAGTGCAGCAGCGTCGCCTGTTGCTAGCGTTTCTCGCTTAACTGCAGGTCAACTTCTTGAGGCTACAGTCATCAAAGTGACAGCCGGTGAGGTTTGGTTAGAGAGTGCCAACCAAATTCTAAGGACCACACCTCTACCTCTAGGAGCCATAGTGGGCGAGCGACTTCTTCTCAAAGTGTTAGACCCCAATACACTACCACCGCGCCTAAAGTTAATTACAGATGATGATCTGCCAGCTTCGTTGTTAGCCGGCTTGAGTTCAAACCTTAGAAGCCTCTTGTTTAGACATCGATCGCTAGAGCCAACCCAGAGTCTACTGACTCAATTGATGACAAATCTCACCACGCTGGGAAAATCTGCACAAGAACATCCCGCTCTACAAGAGCTTTTTGATATCGATAAGCGTGCTGAAAAAAGAGTTGATGCGGCTCTCGTTAAAGAGCTTCTAGAAAAGTCTGGGCTTTTTAAAGAGTCGGCCAGCAAAATCGCCAACTCAGTAGGGCAACAGAGTGATCTTAAATCACTACTCATCTCCCTATTAAATCAAGATCTACTACCAGACTCTCAGACCCTGCAAACTGCAATCGAGGGAATAATTTCAAGCCAAATAAAAGCCCTTGATGCCCAAGTTAACGGCAATATTTTCTACAGTTTTCTGTTGCCTTTTCTTGGTCACGCCTGGATTGAGGCGCAAATTAGACAAAATCAAGATGAAGTCGATCGAGATCAATGGCGTGTACATTTAACGCATCACAGTACTGAAATGGGTGCCTTTGCGGTTGATATTTTGATGCGTAAACGAGAGGTCTCGATCATATTTAAATCCAATCAACCTTGGATTGTTGATCTTATAAACAGTAATCAGCAGCGCTTAATTGATGCTGTGATCCATGAGGGGTTAATTCTTAACCAGATCTCTGCCATTGAGATTAAAGAGCAAAAACATGGTCCATATGATGAAGCACCAGACCACGCTATATTTGATTTGAGGGTCTAAGATATGAGTAAAGAGTCAATTGCAATAGCGCTTGAGTATGGCCAAAATGAAGCGCCTGTCGTTACCGCTAAAGGTCGTGGGGAATTAGCGAAAAAGATAATAGAAGCTGCTCGGCAAGCAGGTGTGCCAATTCACAGGGATGAAGATTTTAATGCACTCCTAGAAATGCTAGAGATGGATCAAGAGATACCTGAGTCTCTATATCGGGTCGTAGCTGAGGTATTGGCTTACAGTTATTGGATTCGTGGTATGAAGCCGGGTGATGAGAGGCAAAATTCAGAGTAATTTTTCAAATGCTTAATTACTGGCCATGCATACGAACAATTAACTCAGCTTCAGATAGGTCTATACCACACACCTCAACAATCTTTTCGGCAGGGTAGTGGTCTTTCGCCAAGCGAATAGCATGGTTAAACACGGAGTGATCATCACGTGTAGCACTCCCTGATGAACTGGCTGCGGGCTGCGAAACAGCCTTTTCTGTGTTATCCAGTTTATCAATTAGAGCCGTCATAACCGGTGCCAGGTTATTGCCTGAAGAGAGTGAGCGAACTTCACGGCGTAGGGCACTCATCTCCTCGCGGATATCCTGTAACTCTTCTCGATCACTTCCCGCTTTTTCAGCCAGTAGTTTTAATACCTCAGCTTTGAGATTCGCTTCATTCTGTTGACTGTCACGATAGAGACGGTAGGCCAAAATCATTGAAAAGAGAATGGCTAGAACAATAACGGCGATCGATAGAAAAAATAGATTATCCATTAGGCTTCCGAAATTTTGTTTCCGATGGTGCTCAGTTTGCTGGTACCGAACTCATCGTAAAGTTGAGTCGCGCTATGAGATTTATTGACCTGCAGTATCTCTAGTATTGCATTAGTAGTTTTAATCTTTTGGCTGAGGTACTGATCAATTTTTCTATGCAGTTCATCACAGGCTTTTAGTTGGGACAAAAAATGACTCCAAGCGATTTTTTGTTCATCTGACAATAATTTCTCTATTGAGACTTCAGTTTGGTTTGGATTGCTGGCCTCGGAGATAAACCTAGTTTTATGTTGGTCGAACTGCTTGATGTTGTTCAGTAGAGCTAACTTAATGGGTTGAACCTCTTGGAATCGATTCAAATCCTGATCTGTAAGCGCAGCAAACTCATTCTGCAGAAGAGAGTAGAGTTCATCGATTGAACTGTTTGCTTGGTTAAGCTGCTCGGAAAAATTTGCCACTTGAACAAGTTACCTTGTGATTAATTCTTACCAATATCGGATATTAGTCCTTCAAGTTCAATCATCTTTTCCGCTGTGCGCTCTGAATCTAATGGATAGTTCCCCTCAGACAACGCCTCTTTGATGCGTGCAATCTTATCCATATCAACCGCCTCAGAAGCTTTACTGAGTTCTGCCGCTGCCATCAAATCTTGAGATGCTTGCGTGATCTCAATCGAATCTGTTGTGCTAGCCGCAGGTGCTGTTCCAGGTGAAAGCTCTTTAGCTTCCGCCTCGTTAGCGCGTGAAACGCGGTTAGTAGATTGTGTCGACGCTTTTGAAATATTACCCGTTGAGTCGATCATAACTTTTTCCTTTATTCGGAGCTCTACCCTGATTTTATAAGAGACAACCTTTCGATTGCGCCGATCCAATAACGGATCTATTAAGCCCTCGACATGCTTATCGGCAGCTAAATTGAGAACTTTAGGAAAAAATAGAAAAAAATTTAATTTTTTTAATTTAGTCTCGAAAGTTTATCAGGGAATGCGAACTTCACCTGATTGGCTCACAATCGCCGTGACAACTTTTCCAGTGCTTGGAACACGCACTTCGATGGTTTTCTCCAGTTCTCCACTCTCCAACGCAACAGCGACATTCGAGACAAGAATCCCACCTTTTTGATAGATCAACGTGACCGTATCACCCTTTTTAACCAGATAGGGCGGGTTCAGCATGTTCAGCGCAATGAGGGTACCAGCTGGAATGGTTTGCGTGGGTTCAAAACCGATGATCTCTTCTGGATTACTAAAATTTGCAGTGCGCACTTGATATATAGGGAATGCCTGTAACTCCAGGTCACTCGCTTTAATGGGTACACCACGAAGAAGTATGTTCTTTGCAACGACTGCATTTGTCCGTTGGTACTGGTGATCATTTGCCTGCGAAGAGATATGGGTATTTTTTACCGTTGTATCAGATGTAATGGCTTGAGATGCTGTGTTTCTGAGTGTTAGGTAGATTTTCCAACCGCCAGGAGTCGGGCAAAGGACCTCTACCGTGGTGTTTTTAGAAAAGGGGTATCGTACCTGTAAATCACTTTCGCACGCTTTAAGACGAAGTCGAGAGTCAACCTCTTGAATTTCCACTTGTTGACCAGCGAGGTTTTGGATCGCCTTGTAAATGACACCATGATCCTGCTCCTTTTCCGCAGCAAAAAGTGTGCTATTTGGAAGGGTTAGAAGCAGTGAGTAGATAACTACACTGATTAATTTCATGGGTTCGGAGTACCTTGGTAAATCCATATTTGAGTAGCTAAGAATAGCTAAATGTAGTTTATTAAAGCAACGACTGACTCAAATGTCGTCTTTATTAACGCCAGTTAGATCAGCTTTTTAGGAATGTAAATGAGCGTGCACACATCAGAATTACCAAATAAAGCTCGTGATAATGTGTTGCGAAAGCGGTTTTATGCAATCTTGGAAATCGCCAAACCCGGTGATCACCTTAGCCGCCTGTTTGATTTAATGCTGATTCTTCTTATCCTCACCAATGTGCTCGCTATCATTTTGGAATCCATTCCAGATATGAATGCTCAGTACGGACTCTGGTTTGAATACTTTGACATATTCTCAGTGGTGATTTTCTCGTGTGAATATATTGCTCGAATATGGGCTAGTGTAGAGCACCCTCGTTTTCAACATCATGAAAAGTCTAATTTGCAGATACGCCTCAGCTATATTAAATCCCCTTCAGCTATCATCGATCTAATAGCAATCTTGCCGTTTTATATTGGTCTCTTTAGTAGCTCCGAGGCTGATCTTCGAATGTTGCGTGCATTCAGATTATTGAGGATCTTTAAACTCACTCGTTATTCACAAAGCATGACCCTGATGCTGAACGCAATTAGTGGCCATATTCGATCTTTTATAGCAGCCATTACAATTCTAGTTGTAGTCATGCTATTGGCAGCTAGTGGCATGTATGTGTTTGAGCGTGATGCACAACCTGAAGCTTTTGGAAGCATTCCACACGCTATGTGGTGGGCTTTTGCTACCTTAACCACCGTTGGCTATGGAGACGTAACGCCGATTACTACCTGGGGTAAGGTGTTTGGTGCCGCTATTACCGTCGTAGGTATCGGTATGGTTGCCTTACCCGCTGGTATTCTCGCGTCAGCATTTTCAGAGCAGTTGCGTCAGCGTGAAAAGATGTATGAAGAGATGGTGGAGAGTGTCTATCAAGATGGGGTTGTTGACTCTGAGGAGGAGGCTCTGCTTCGGGAAGCGCGTGATAGTCTGGAGTTAAATGAGTCTACGGCAAATCGAATTGAAGCGGCGCGGCAACGTCAACACAGCCAGCAACAGGGGCGGAACAAGCAGGAACGACAGATCTGTTGCCCGCATTGTGGTGAGTCCTTTGGTGAGAATGAGTCCGGTTGTTGATGGCCTAGCGTTTTCGGTAGTACTCATCCCAAATTTTGTAACCGATAACAATTAGAAATGCGACGCCAACGATTGTAGCGAATAGGTCAGTAAACTGTATGCCCTTGAGTAAGCCATAATCAAACGAGAGTGATGCGAGCAACATGACTAAGACAGCGAGTGCGACAACCACGCGAACAGTCTTACAGAAACTGCAATCTTTTCTCTTGTAAGTGGGGGCGCGTTTAAACATGGCTAGCTCCGGCATATAGATTTGTATAACACTATAGCTTATCGGCACCTGTTCTATTTTATTTAGCCTCATTCAAGTTTATTTGTAAGTTGACGATAAGGATTGAATAGAGCGATAAGAATAAGCCTGATAGGGCATTTTATACTTGATGGAGAGTGAACTGTGTCAGTTAAAAGTTCGCCAAATAGATATGCTGGACAGCATAACCAATTCTCAAAACTTCCGGCCCTAGTTCTACTGGGTTTAGGGGCTGGTATTGTCACAGCTGGTGCAATCAGTCTCTTTCGATTCTTAATCGAATTGCCGGTTCAGGTTTACACTGCAATGGGGGTTGATCACTCCTCACCATGGGTTCGATTTATGATTCCAGTGATTGGTGCGGCGCTATTTTGGTTGTTCTGGCGCTCACAAAGCCCTTCGTCCCGTCGCGTGGGTGTACCGCATCTTTATGAACACCTCTCATACCATCATGGTGAGTTGCCAATGCGCAATCTCTTTAACCAGCTAATCGGTGCGGCCTTAGCGATTGGTACTGGACAGCCGGTAGGGCGAGAGGGACCAGGTGTTCACATCGGCGCAGCTATCAGTAGTTGGCTTGGATTGAAGAGTGGCATCTCATACAACCACCAGCGACTTCTTTTTGGATGCGGCTCCGCTGCTGCTATTGCAGCACTGTTTAACACACCCTTGGCAGGTGTGCTCTTTGCTATGGAAGTGATTCTGCTTGAGTACAGTCTGGCCGGTTTTACAGCCATTATTGTGGCAGCTATTAGCGCCGATGCATTAACACGTCACATATTTGGTAATCCAGAACCACTCGGACACTCAATCGTAAGTACAGGTATATTGGAGCAGATACCTGTTCTTGTCGCGCTTACTCTCTGTATCGGATTTGCCGGTCTTATTTTTCAACAAATTTTAGTCACGCTTACCAAGAATCGTTCCAAATATTTGAGTCTTAATATCATGACAACTGGGGTATTAGTCGGCCTACTGCTTGCTATCGAGCCCAATTTTGTCACCTCAGTTCACCATGTAATGCAGAATACCTTGGAGCTGGAATATAACAGCACAGAACTATGGCAGTTCACGCTCTTTTATCTGCTTGTTCCCCCTATAGTGTTGGGTCTAGGTATACCTGGAGGTCTTATAGGGCCCTCATTGACAGCTGGCGCACTCATTGGTGCTCTCTTGAGTGTCTCTATGGGTAGCTGGGGTCACAATGTGGATGCAACAACACTATCACTGATCGGTATGGCTGCGATGCTTTCAGCGGTTATTCATGCTCCGCTTGCTGCTTTACTCGCCGTTTTTGAGCTGAGTGGAAGTGTGCAGACGTTAACCCTTGCGATGACAGTGATCGTTCTCTCAGATCTGATGATGCGCTCTCTATTTCGTATGCCATCAATTTTTGAACGGCTCCTTACCGCACAAGGGCTTAGTCGTGATACGCACCTCTACCGTCGTGTCATGATGAGCTCTAATGTGCGAGATCTCATGGATGACTCCTTCCATGATCATCGCGGTCGTGGTGGTATCGACAGCTCAATCGAATCTAACTGGCATCTTGTTGATCATGACGATCAGCACCGTGTATTCAGTCATGCTGAGATGACAGAAGAGCTAACTGATTCAGCAGTGGATAGTGCAAGTTTTTGCTCTGTAGATGTACGTTCGTCGTTGTTGCAGGCACTAGATACGATGCATCGAGAGGGGTGCGAGCGTCTGATCGTCACCAAAAAAGGGATAGTACAAGGGATATTGTCCCAGAAGCACATCGAAGATTTTTATCGAAACGTGGAAGACTAACTCTCCTCACTTGGGGCGGTATTATATCGCCCCAAAAACTCAAACATTTCCAATTTCCCCTTAAGTATTTTCTTTTGCTGCCGATACTCTATGTATCAGTGCAGTTCGACTGCACCTGAACACTATTATCGGGTCAATCCCTCAGCGTTTTTAAGGTGGCATTTAAATGGATATAGCAACGTTAATAGGTCTAATTGGCGCCTGCGGTACGATCATTATGGCGATTGTGCTTGGTGGATCTGCTGGGATGTTCGTCAACGTTCCATCCTTGGTTATCGTATTCGGTGGCACCCTAATGGTCACTATGATGCGCTCCTCGATGGCAGACTTCGTCGGTGCTGTTAAAGTCGCTGGCCGTAGTTTCGGTAACCCACTTGAGAAACCGGAAGTACTCATCGAGAAATTTGTCGAGTTTGCAGAGCTAGTTCGTAAAGATGGCATGATAGCGCTTGAGGGAAAGGTCACTGAAGAGAAGAATAGCTACCTTAAAGCGGGCCTTGAGATGCTGGTGGATGGTAAGGATAAAAACTACGTTCGGACCCAGCTAAGCAAAGATACAGAGATCATGACCATTCGCCATGAGCGAGGTGCAGAGGTGTGGAGTGCCATTGGTGACTTTGGCCCTGCGATGGGGATGATTGGTACTCTTGTTGGCTTGGTGCAGATGCTTGCTAACATGTCAGACCCTAAGTCCATCGGTCCTGCGATGGCGGTAGCCCTTTTAACAACACTCTACGGTGCCTTTTTGGCAAACATCATCGCCTTTCCGATTCAGCAGAAACTGAAACAACGCCTGGTGGATGAGGCACTTAATAACGAGCTGATCATAACAGGGCTTAATTTCATGCAGGACGGTGGTAACCCACGCGTACTGTCAGACACACTATCTATCTACCTAGATCCAGCCACTCGCGCGAAGATTGCAAATGCTTAATTGTTCAAATTAGAAAAGTGGAATCGATAGGTTAGAGGACTTTTAAATGGCAGAAGAAGAGAGAGATCTACAAGAGATAGACTCTGATGCGGAAGTTGCCGTTGTCGAGAGTGATCCGCCACCCGAGAAAGAGGTTAAGTGTGAAGAGTGTAAGCCAGGTGCGCCCCTTTGGATGGCGACCTTTGCTGACATGGCAACACTGTTGATGGCTTTCTTCGTATTGATTCTATCGTTTACCGAACAGCGCCAATTGAAGTATTTGCAGGCGGCTGGCGCACTATCTGAAGCCTTTGGTGTGCAAAAGGAGGTGCAAACCTTTGAGCGTCCAGATGGCACGATGATCATCAACAACTCATTTAGCTCATCGATGTCTAATCCGACCATCGTACCTTCTGTAGAGCAAAGCAAAGTAGATGAGATTGATCCGGAGCGAGACTTAGATCGCAACCGTAAAGAGAAGACAGAGTCTGATACCAACACCACTAAAGAGCAGTTAGAAGAGCTGTTAGCGGAGTATGTAGCACGAGGGCAGGTAGAGGTTCGTCAGCAGGATAATCAAGTCATAGTAGAGATGAAGTCGACAGGTTCAGCGGAAGCGGAGAGCGAAGATAAAACCAAGAATGTCGGTGGTGTTGTCCCTCAAGAAAGGGTTGAACTGTTGCGTCGAATCGCAGAGTTTCAACAGAGTGCGCAATCGCCGATTGAGGTACTCGACTACGACGATACGATGAATTGGGCTAAACAGGACCCTAATCAAAATAAAATTGATGCAGTCGCGCATAAAATTGATCAGCTCAATAATGAGTTAGCGCGTGAAATAGCCACAGGCATTGCAGAGATCGAACAGCAGGGTGACCAGGTGATTGTAAGGCTAGCTGAACAGGCCACCTTCCCAGAGGGGGGTGCAGAGATGAGCCAGCACCGTGCTGAAGCCATGTTGCGCAAGGTTAGTTCTATCATTGCCCAGAACGATGGACCAGTGACGATTGAAGGCCATACTGACGCCGAACCACTCCCTGTAGGCGGCAAGTACCCATCAAACTGGGACCTCTCCATAGCACGTGCTTCATCAGTGGCAAACTCACTCACTGATCAATTCGCGATACCAAGTGATCGCCTCACAATTAAAGGTTACGCTAATACAAAGCCTCCGCGTGAGGGTAGCCTCATGGGCGAGCGCCGAATCGAGATCGTGATGGATGTGAATTAAGCTATTCCCACATCGACTTAAAGAGATTTCTAACCCTTTTTATTAGCGGCTCAGTATCCAATGATTGTGTGATGAATCATTCATCCTCTAAGTAGGGTTTCCCGGCTTTATCATCAAGGCATTTTTTTGAAGGTTTAGTGGGTCTAAATCAAGAAAAAATAACGCTGGTGCTGGGTTCGAATGGAAGCCTAATCAGCGTTGAATACCGGGTGGGGGGTTAATTAATGAATTCAAAGACACCATCTTATCCGCAATAGCTTCCGGATCTAATGGATATTTACCCTCAGCAATAGCACGTTTGATTCGCTCTACCTTATCGAGGTCTACGCCTGAATTTTCTGTAGCTATTTTGGTCGCTCCTGCTGCCTTTTTGGCTGCGTCTGTCAGGGTGACGGTATCACTTGCGAGACTAGCTTCAGTTTGAGATGCGCTACTTGTACGTTCTGCACGTTTAGCATCTAGCAAGATTGGGGTGTCAGCAGTTCCTGACGCGCGCGCTTGAACACGGCTCGGTGAGTCCGTCTTCTGTCCGCTATTGCGAGTTAGGAAATGAATATTATCTGCCATGTCTCAATCTTATCTATTGAATGTTTATAGAGTTACTTTCTCATTATCGACACCTCAGGCTAAAACTTGAGTGGCAATCTTAAAAAAAGCGGCAAAGCCTTGCCATTCTCTTTCTATTTGCCGCTTTCATGCCTTCGAAAGAATCGTGATTGCTATCAAATATATTAATTAAATGCTTGTTTTAAAATAATTTTTATTTTTCTGGTACGGGGTTTGCTTATAGGTTGGCAAGGGTAAAAAAGAGAGTTACACAATGTCTTTACTACAAGATCCATTCGGAATTCACGGGAGAGCACTCTCCTTGCGAGATATGCGTTCAACAGTGTTGGCCGCAAACATCGCAAATGCCGATACGCCTAACTACAAGGCGCGAGACATTGATTTTAAATCACTGATTCAAAATGGCGCAAAGGGCCAGATGCAGACAAGTGATTTCAACCATATGCAGTCGGCGTTTGGTGCAGAGGGTGGGGACCTTCTATACCGAGTGCCTTCTAGTCCATCACTCGACGGTAATACCGTGGAGATGGATACCGAACAGAATATTTATGCCGATAACGCCATGCGTTACCAGGCAACGCTGACGTTTTTGAACAGTCGTATCAAAGGCATAAAAACAGCACTGAGGGGTGAATAATATGTCATTTTTTAATGTTTTAGGGGTGGCAGGCTCTGCCATGAATGCTCAGATGGTTCGCATGAATACCATCTCCTCTAACTTAGCTAACGTGGGGGTTGCCGCTTCAAGTGCAGAAGAGGCCTACAAAGCCAAGCGTCCGGTATTCCGAACAGTGATGGATCAACAGAGTGATCACTACACTGCTGGCGTCACCGTCGATAGCATCGGTCAAAGTGATAAACCTAACGATCGCCGTTTTGAGCCGAACAACCCTATTGCTGATAAGGATGGCTACATCTACATCTCTAATGTGAACTCGATTGAGGAGATGGTGGATATGACCATCGCATCACGTTCATACCAAAACAACGTTGAGTCAATTAACACCGCTAAGAAGCTGGTGCTACAGACTCTACGTTTAGGTCAATAAGGACGGGGGTAGCAAGCTATGGTAGACACTGCAATTAGTAGTGCTGTTCGTACTGTCGATGATTATCAGGCGGCTCAGCAGGCTGAAGCAGAACGTACTTCATCAACGCTTGGGCAGAGCGATTTTCTAAAACTTATGACCACCCAGTTGATGAACCAGGATCCGCTCCAACCGATGGAGAACGGTGAGTTTCTAGCCCAAATGGCGCAGTTCTCAACCGTCAGCGGAATCACTGAAATGAACACCTCAATGCAATCGATGTCCGATAGCTTTAAGTCACAGCAGTTGATGCAGGCCAGTGGTTTGATCAACAAAAGCGCATTGGTTGAAGGAAGCTTTGCGCAACTGGATGAGACCAAAGGTTTGAAGGGCGCGATCATGATTGATGAAGCAACTGACGGTACTGAATTAGTCGTTAAGAACCTCAAAGGAGAGGTGGTCTATTCAGAAGCTGTCGGACTGCTCTTCCCAGGTATCCATGAGTTTGAGTGGGATGGCATCACCAATGATGGTTACCCTGCTGAACCGGGTGAATATTTTGTAGAACCAGTCGCGATGAAAAATGGTGAAGCGTTTACACCGACGACGCTGGTTTACGCGAATGTGAATGCAATATCAACAAGCCCTGCTGGTGAGCTTCTATTGGAAGTCGCAGGTGTGGGTAATCTTCCATTTAATAATGTCTATCGCGTTGGCGAATAGAGCGATAAGAAATAACTTAGGAGACAACAGACATGTCATTCTATACATCACTCACAGGTCTTAACTCAGCGACCTCACAGTTGGCGGTAACTTCCAACAACATCGCCAACTCCGGTACGACAGCTTTTAAACGTTCTCGTGCAGACTTTGGTGATATCTTCTCGACCTCACCGTTGCAGAAATCTTCGGCTCAGATCGGTCAGGGTGTACTTCTTAAAGGGGTAAACCAGGAGTTCAGCCAGGGTAACATTTCGACATCAGGTAACTCGCTCGATTTGGCGATTACCGGTGACGGTTTCTTTCCACTTAAAACAGCCGACGGTCTGCAGGATATCTACACTCGTAACGGTGCCTTCATGCTTAATGAGCAGAACAACGTGGTGAACTCTACCGGTCAGCGTCTGATGGCAGCATCGGTCGATTCATCCGGTACTGCGGATATGAGTAACCTAAGTGCTTTGACTATCCCGTCACAAACAACGGGTGAAGCGCAAAAAACTACGGAAGTAAAACTTGGCCTTAACTTACCAGCAGATGCCCCAGTTATTACAGCTAAGTTTGACCGCACAGATCCGTCCACTTACAACGAGTCTACCGCTTTGACTGTGTACGATGATTCGGGTGAGGGTTATCTAGCAACCATTTACTACGTTAAAACGCAAACAGCCAATATCGGCCAGCCAGAGTCAAAATGGCAGACATATTTTTTCATCGGTGATCAGGCATTTGATCCTCGTCTTCAGCAAGTTACCAATGAAGCGGGCCAATATTTGGAGATGAATGGCCATGGTGATATGCGTTACGTAACTGCAAAGGCCTCTCAGAAAGTGGGTATGTTCCGTTACGATGAAAACGTGTCAAAACAGAACTCGCTGGCTGCAACAACTGTCTCTTCTGTGCCTAGTGCTTCAACCATTATTGATGCAGACGACAATATTTCAGTGTCAGGGGATAATCTGAAATTCAACTTTAGTGTAGAGGTTGATGGCATAGCCCAAGCTGTGTCACTTGATCTTACAAGCGATTCAGATGTAGTTACCGGTAAAATTTCAGGTGATGCATTAGCATCTAAATTATCTGTAGCTATTAATAACGCATTCTCTGAATCAACAGTCGCTGAGGCTGATCGTAAGTACGGCATGAAAGTAACCTATGAAGAGGGACAGTTCTCGTTTTCTTCAGGTTCTACAGGTGATGCATCAAGTATCAGCTTTACATCGCTAGATGCTACTAACTCGACGGGTGCTTCAAATATATTAGGGCTAGATACTGTAGAGAATGTTGTGAATGCAGTTGGCGCCACCGATAACGCAATTCGCGGTAAAGCTTCAGATCCTGCAATCCTAAAATCTGACCCGGTTATTTTGAAATCTGATGGAACCATGACCATTGCTTCAGACCTTGATATTGAAGTAGTGGTAAACGGTGTAAAATCTAATTTCCAGCTAGATATTGGTAATACCAGCTTGAAGCCAAGTGTTATAGCGGATTTGCTTGAGCAGGGAATTAACTATCCAGACGTCACAGTGGACTCAAAAGTAAAACAGGAGAGTGGTTCTTCTATTACTGAAGCAGGCCAGAAATTGCGTGGTGTTCAGGTGACTTTTGATGAGACAACCAATCAATTCATCGTTACTAGCCCAACATCCGGTGCTGGCTCAGTAATCGATATTGTAAAAATTGCTGAAACAACAGGCGACAAAACAGAAGTTCCTGAACTATTTGGTTTTGCCAATACAACCCGTGCTGTAGGTGTTACAAATACCTGGGTTAACCTTTCACAACACACAGTCAACGGTACTCAGACATTCGTTGAGTTGGGTGATGATGGATATTACGAAGAGGTAACCGATCCATCAGGTGTGGACTCAACTATTAACGCCGAAACATGGAAGCCTGTCTTCCTTGATCCAGGTGAACTGACATTTACATTGAATGGTGAGGCATTATCACCCTTTATGGGCAGTCCGTTCACGGCAAAACTGGTAGCGGGCCAGGACACAAATATCCCAATTAGTGATATGACGATTGACCTTACTCGTTCTAGTCAATATACCGGTACCTTCTCAGTGCTATCGCAGTCTCAGGATGGTCAACCTGAAGGTGACCTAATGGGCTTGGATATCGGTGGTGACGGTCTAGTAAACGCATCCTTCTCAAATGGTACTCAGAAGTCCCTTGGTAAGATCATTCTTGCAAACTTTGCTTCACCTTCTGGTCTACGCCAGATGGGTGACTCAAGTTTCTTGGCATCTGCATCATCAGGTGATGCTAAGATCGGTGAGGCGGGTTCTTCAGGTTTCGGTTCAATCCGAGCGGGTGCGATTGAACGTTCTAACGTGGACTTGACCCAGGAGCTGGTGGATTTGATCACCGCACAACGTAACTTCCAAGCAAACGCGAAAGCGATTGAAACTTCAAATACCCTGACCCAGGCCATCATTAATATTCGCGGATAACCCCTCCAGTAGAATATTAGGCTTGGTTTCCTTTGCCCTCTATCTTATTGATACGAGGGCTTTTTTTATTTTCTGGCATGATATCTGCTTACCTATTAGCAAACGACAACTTTCGTCATAAAAACGTCGTTGAAGCGGCAAACACTTGCCGCCTCAAGATGAGGTAAGACAGATGGATAAGATGATATTTACCGTGCTCAACGGTATGAAGGTGACAGAGCAAAGACAGGCCAACACCTTTAACGAGTTGGCTAACGTCAACACCGTTGGCTTTAAAAAGAGCTTCAGCTCTGCGGTTATTTCACGAGACCTTATTGCAGAGGGGCACCTTAACTCGCGTGCCTTCCCAATGTTACAGACAGATAACATTGTAGACCTGAGTCCAGGCTCTGTTCAGCGTACAGGTCATCCGTTGGATCTCTATGTCTCAGGCCAGGGTTTGTTTGCTGTGCAGGCACCGGATGGAACTGAGGCTTATACCCGTCGTGGCGATATCAAAATCACTGAAAATGGTGTGTTAACAACCGGCGCTGGGCATCTCCTTTTAGGGGATAACGGGCCCATCACTTTGCCTCCATCAGCCAAGGTCGATATAGCAGCCGATGGTACTGTCAATATTTTGGCAGCGGGTGAGGCTGGCAATGTCATGACGCCAGTCGCTCGCATCAAACTGGTCAATGCCCAAGATCAAGTGATGCAGATTCGCCCAGATGGCCTGTTCCAAACGGCTAATAAAGCACTCTTGCAAGCTGATGCCGATATTACAGTGATGTCGGGGGCAGTTGAGGGCAGTTCGGCTAGTCCTATTGATGCGATGGTGCAGATGATTCGTGACTCGCGTGAATATGAGATGCAGGTCAGTGTATTTAAAAATGCTAAAGAGCTTTCAACCGCTGGGGCCTCTGTGGTCCGCATGGACGGTTAAGCGAACTTAAATCAAACAGAATTTAACAGATCAGGGAAAGCGACCGCCGAGTCGCAACTTAGAAAAATAGAGGTAAACACAATGGACGCTACATTATGGATTGCAAAGACCGGACTTGATGCGCAACAGACGCGCATGTCCGTGATCTCGAACAACCTTGCGAACGTTAACACCATGGGCTTTAAACGCGACCGTGCGGTATTTGAAGACCTTCTCTACCAAAACGTTCGTCAGGCAGGTGCCAATACAGCTGCAAACAGCGAAGCGCCTACGGGACTGATGTTGGGTACTGGTACACGTATTGTTGCCACAGAGAAACTCCACACGCAGGGCAATATGGTGCAAACCGAAAATGCCTTGGATGTGGCGATTGATGGCCCTGGCTATTTCCAGATCCTGCGCCCAGATGCAACGATTGGGTATACCCGTGATGGCTCCTTTAAGCTCAGCGCTAACGGTGAGCTTGTTACCTCAAACGGTTTCCAGTTACAGCCTTCGGTGGCAATTCCTGCTGATGCGCAGTCAATCACCATTGGCCTAGATGGCACGGTAAGTGTGATGCGTTTTGGACAAGCCCAGCCTTCTATTGTCGGCAATGTGCAGTTAGCGACCTTTGTTAACCCAGCTGGCCTTCAGGCTACGGGTGAGAACATGTATGTCGAAACTGCAGCCAGTGGCGCCGCACAGTTACTAACACCTGCTCAGTTGGGTGCTGGTAAGTTGGTTCAGGGTGCTCTAGAGGCTTCAAACGTGAACGTTGTTGAAGAGATGGTCAACATGATCGAGACACAACGTGCGTACGAGGTGAACTCTAAAGCGATCTCCGCCGCAGACCAGATGTTGAAGTTTGTGAACAACAACTTGTAACAGCGAGTTCATAGGAGGGGATAGTATGAATCAGTTAACAGGCTTAAAAATGACGCTAGTAGCAGCCGCGGCAATAACGCTGGTTGGTTGTGGCGGTAACGATGTGATGCCGCAACGCGTTAATAACTTCGAGCCGGTAATGCCGCAAACCATCGTGGCAGATAAGGTCGTTGATGGCTCTATCTATGCAGGCCGTGTTAACGGTGGTCTATTTGGTGACCGTAAGGCTTACCAAGCAGGTGACCTGATTACTATTCTTCTTCGTGAACGTACTAACGCCGTAAAAGAGGCGACGGGTACAGTTGATCGCACCTCTGAAAATGATGCACTGTCGCCGCTGCAACTCGCCCGTCTAGGCACAGCGGGTGGTCTCCTCTCTACTGACTCAGCCTTAGGCTCCAGCATCAGTAGTGATGGATCTGGCTCAGCTACACAGAGTAACCAACTCGGTGGTGACATCACTTTAAGTGTTGTGAATGTTCTACCAAACGGAAACCTCGTGATTCGAGGTGAAAAACTGATCACCCTGAATCATGGCGATGAGTATGTACAGGTATCAGGTGTGATTCGCCCTGATGATATTCAGCCTGATAACACCATCCTATCTAAACGTATCGCAAACGCTCAGATCACCTACAGTGGTTCGGGCCAGCTAAATGACGCCACTAAGATGGCTTGGGGTAATGCGTTCTTCCTCAAGTTCTGGCCATTCTAAGCGAGGGAGTAAAGATGAAAACTATCCCACTCGAAAAAGCTGTGTTTAACGCCTCGTTGGTCACTGCAAAGTTGTTCTTTCGCGGCCTAGCTCTGATTTTAGTCTTGGCTTGGGTTAGTAACGCCAATGCAGATCGTATTAAGGACCTGACTGATATTGCCGGTATCCGTGACAACCAGTTGATCGGTTTTGGCTTGGTTGTTGGTTTGAATGCAACAGGTGATGGCAGCATCTCTTTTACTAACCAGAGCTTGCGCTCAATGTTGTCGCGCTTTGGATTAAATCTTCAGGATGCAACCTCAGATCTATCCCAGTCTGCCTATAACAGCATTGCAGCTCGTGCACAGGATATGGATTTGACTAACGTTGCCGCTGTTATGGTGACAGCTGAGTTGCCCGCTTTTGCGAAACCGGGTCAACGTATCGATGTCACTGTCTCAACGATTGGTGAGGCAAGCAGTTTGCGCGGCGGTACTCTATTGATGACACGTCTATTAGGTGTCGATGGCGAAGTCTACGCCATGGCGCAGGGTAACCTGGCCGTAGGTGGCCTAGGGGCAGAGGCTGCGGGTTCGAAAGTGATTGTTAACGTGCCAACTGTAGGGCGTGTACCCTCAGGTGCGACGGTCGAGCGCTTAGTAGACACCCCATTCGGTAACAGTGATTACCTCGTCTTGAATATGAAAAGTCGAGACTTCACAACAACAACTCGCGTTGTAGAAGCGATTAATGACACCTTTGGTGAAGGTATTGCAGAGGCAATAGATGGGGTCTCTGTTCGTGTTGCAGCTCCTGATGGAATGGGTGCACGTGTCAGTTTTGTTTCGATGATTGAAAGTCTAGAGATTGACCCAGGTGAACCACCAGCACGTGTTGTGGTGAACTCTCGCTCAGGGACTGTTGTGATAAGCCGAAACGTTCGCGTTAGCGCAGCTGCTGTCACACACGGTAGCCTCATGGTGAAAATCGTTCAGAAGAACGAAGTGAGCCAGCCGGGCCCATTTACTAGCGTCACGGAAGCGACTCCGGTGACCAATACCGATCTTTCTGTATCCGAAGAGGATAAGCCGATGTTCTTGTTTGAGCCGGGCGTTGAGCTTCGTGAAATCGTTGATGCGGTCAATATGGTTGGTGCATCGCCAAGTGCCTTAGTGGCAATCCTTGAAACCTTAAAACAGTCAGGCAGCCTGCGTGCTGAGCTGATCATTATCTAAGGGGTAAGGTTATGGGCAATACAACCAGTATTAACGGCTATAACGACTTCCAAGGTATCGCAGAGCTGCGTGGTAAGGCGCAGCAGGATCAGTCGAAAGCGATTGATGAGGTAGCAACCCAGTTTGAAGGGATGTTCCTAAACATGATGCTTAAAGAGATGCGTAAAACGGTTCCAGAGAGTGAACTGTTTAACAGCCCATCTATGCGTCTGTTCACCGATATGCAAGATCAGCAGATTGCATTGAACATGGCAAAAGAGGGGCCTTTGGGCATCGCGAACCTGCTTAAAGCTAACCTGCAGGGGCAGGGTGGCAATACTCAAGGTGAGGCTAAGGAGCTCAACTTTGAAGCAGCACTCGATTATCTCCAGAAGAGTGCGCGTGCATTTGAACTACAGCAGGCTCAGAAAACATTTGAACTACCGCAAAAGGGTGTGCAGCCAATGGCGCTGGATAGCTATCAAGCGGTTGGTAAAGAGTGGTAATAGCGTATGGCTGATCTACTATCGGTCGGTACTTCCGGCATAAAAATCTACCAGCGGTCACTCGCGACCGTTGCGAATAACATAGCAAACGTCGACACCGAGGGTTATTCACGTCAGTCCCATGAGACTGAACAGATGATGGATGCTGGCTCTGCAACCGTTAAGATCGGCTTGGGTGTCTCATCGGCATCTGTGCGCCGTGCTTACGACAGTTTCGCGACGGAAACCCTTCGAAAGAACACCTCTTCATTAGAGCAACAAAACTCGCTCTATGACTATGCGCGCAAGTTAGAGAACATATTGGGTGATTCGCAGCTCTCTGTTACCACTATTTTGGATAGGTTCTTCTCTGCAGCGCAGGATTTATCAGTCTCGCCATCCTCTGCCAGTGCACGTGAGTCTCTGTTAAATGAGGCACGTAATGTCTCGGAGCGCTTTCAGTCGATGGCGCGTCAGTTTGATCAACTCGATACCGACTCATTCCTAGAGATCGATAGCAAAGTAAGTAGCCTTAATACCTTGGCTAAGCAGTTAGCTTCAGTCAACCAGTCTCTCTATAAAAATGGGGAGGTTGGTAAACAGCCAAATGCTTTGCTAGATCAAAGAGATGACCTACTGCAACAGATGTCCGAACTGACTAAGTTGGCCGTAGTTGAGAAGAAGAGTGGTGTTGTCGATGTCTACATCGGTTTTCAATCCTCGGATACCGCACTTGTCGAGGGCGATACCTCGAAAATGCTATCGGCAAAACGCCTTGCAAGTGATCCAGAACGTGTCGGTTTTACATTGGATGCTTATGGTTCACCTAAAGCTATCTCTAGCATCACTAGTGGTTCATTAGCAGGGATCCAAGATTTTCGTAACAACGCTCTGCAACAGGCGCGTGGCGAGTTGGATGCGCTAGCACTTGGCTTTATGAACGCCGTGAACGCAGTTCAGCAATCAGGTTGGGACTCTTCAGGGAACTATGGTCGTGCCATGTTTGGTGTATCAGATAGCACCGCACACGCAGCCTCTGAAATCTCTGTATTAATAACCGGCGGTGATGATATTGCGACCGCAGCACCTTTAATGGTGGATCAGAACAGTAGTACTTCAACGCTTAAATTAAATAGCTGGTCGACGCTCACGGAGAGCTCACTGCGGAACGGAGAAAATAGCATTAGTGATGTCTTGGGGGCTGTCACCTCTAAGTCGGTTAGCGGCACGAATGCAATTCCTTCGAAAGCCTTTGTCATCGAAGGTAATTTAACCCGAGATTTGGATCTATCTTTCGATAATGAGACTGGGGTTCAGATCTTCACCCGTGATGGTCAGCATATTTATGGCTCTAGCCCACTTAATGACACAATTAAATCCAATCTGCTTACATCAGGTAATGGCTTTAATTCATCAGGTACAGATCAGTATAGCAATGCTTATTTGAACGCGTCGGGTGCATCGAGTTTTAAAGATGCCTTCTCCTACTACACCGATTCAAGTGGCAACACGCATATGCGAATTGATGGGCAGATTAGTGACGATCTTATGGTCTTTGTAACTGATGGTACCTCCACATTTAGTGGTGGTTGGTACCCCGAGGATGTCTCTCAAACTCAACAACAGTTGTTGTCAGATGTTGAGATAAACTTCACCAGTTCTAGTAGCTACACCATTACCGATATCACAACGAATACCGTAGTTGGTACTCGCAGCTATACACCGGGCGACCTGATAGAAATTAATGGTTGGTCAGCAACTCTAGAGAACAACCCAGTTGCTGGAGATAGCTTCACAATCGGTGCGAATAGGTCTCCTGCAGGTGATAACCGCAACGTACTGCAATTGGCTGAACTTCAATCGAACCGAGATATATTCGATGGTCGCGGCACCCTAGGTGAAGTCTATGCCGATGTGATTAACGATCTAGGCTCCGTGGTAGTGCAGGCGCAAATCAGCCGTGATGCGCAATCAGTACTAACAGATGAAGCTAAACAGCAACGTGATTCAGTATCGGCGGTCAGCCTAGATGAAGAGGCGGCAAACCTATTGCGCTTCCAGCAGGCCTACCAAGCGAATGCGCAGATTATCCAAGCCGCCAACCGACTCTTTGATGTCATATTACAAATCCGCTAACTCTGGTCGATAGTTAAAGCAGAGTAAGGAAGCAGAAAATGATTCGTGTAACCACCAGTACAATATTTGATCGCATCACGACCCAACTAGGGCAGCAGCAGGCGCGCCTGGCTGAAACGCAAGAACGTATCTCAACAGGGCGTAACTACCTAAAGCCATCTGATGCGCCAGATCAGGTTGCAGCACTAGATCGCCTAGAGAGCTCTGTTCGCAAAGCGGATCAGTACCTGAAGAATATTGCTGCGGTGAATGACAAACTAAGCCTGCAAGAGTTAGCGATAACATCAGTCAACGATGATTTGATTCGTGCTAAAGAACTGCTCATTCAGGGGGCAAATGGCACCTTAGATCAAACAACGAAAGAGGCTTTAGCGATAGAGCTAGACTCAATTTACAACAATCTAATCTCCGTCGGTAATAGTAAAGATACTGACGGTAGTTATCTCTTCTCTGGTTTTATTCAGGGTACTCCGCCTTTCAGTGCTAGTAATGATCCGCTTATCGGAAGTTTCAATGACTTTTTTGCCGGAAACGATGCAATACAAACGGTCGCGATTGATGACGGTTACGCGATTGATGTCGGTTTACCAGGTTCTAAACTCTTTTCAGGCTTTAAAGATGAAGCAGGTAACAGCACAAACCTCTTCAAAGTGATTAAACAGGCAACCAACGCATTGCGCACCAGCGATGAGGCGGGTATTCGCAGCGCAATTGATTCAGTCAGCAATGGCTTTGACTATGTCAATGTGAAGCTTACGCAGGTTGGCTCTAAAATGCGTGTTACTGAGACTCAGACTCAGATATTAGATGAGAGAACACTAACACTGGAGAGCATGATCTCATCAGTTAAAGATCTGGACTATATCAGCGCTGTCACGGAGTTAAAGAATCAGAGCCTTGCATTAGAAGCAGGGCAAGCAAGCTTTGCTCAAATCAGTAATCTGTCGCTGTTTAACTACATTAAATAAATGTTTTGCACTCTTAATAGAACCAGCCAAAGGGCTGGTTTTTCTATTTTTAGCACCGTTGTAATTATTTTCTAAATTAGGATTAAAGTTATCTGAGACGCTGCCGATATTAAGGGTACAGGGGCGGCAATGGCCGGCCTTAGTGGAAAGACCTGAGAGAATGCTCAGGGACTCGAAGCGGTGAAAACTTAAAAATATTGGAGACATATTATGTCAATGGTAATTAACACAAACGTAGCGTCACTCGCATCACAACGTCACCTTGCATCCTCTCGTGCAGATATGGAGCAGGCGATGGAACGTCTATCCTCAGGCAAACGTATTAACTCAGCGGGTGATGATGCTGCAGGGCTTTCAATTTCACACAAACTTGATGGCAAAATCGCGAGCCTTAATCAGGCTGTTCGCAACGCGAACGACGGAGTAGCAATGATTAACCTCGCAGAAGGCGCCATGGAAGAGATCAGCTCAATGCTGACTCGTATGAAAGAGTTAGCAACCCAAGCGGCTAATGGCACATATGAGTCTGCTGACTTAACCAATCTTGATGCTGAGTACAGTCAGCTCAAATCAGAGATTACGCGTATTGCAAAATCGACAGACTTCAACGGCGTTTCTGTATTGAACTCAACAGCCTCTGCCACTTTTCAAATTGGCGATGGGTCGACGTCTAACGTGGATAACGTTTCGGTAACAATGCAAGCCATGAAAGCTAGTGATATTGGTGGTGCTGCGGATACCATCAACGCTTCTGCGTCGATTACTATCGATCAAGAGTTTGATGGAACTACTGCTCAGGAATACGACTTTGCTCTTACTGCTGCTACAGATATTGATGCTGGTCGAGAGTTGGTTGTGACTGTTAACGGTACTCAGTTCCGTCAGGCATTTGTTGACGCAGACGGAACTGGTGCAAAGTCAGCAGACAACGATACGGCTACTATCAATGCACTTAGCGATAAAATTGAGGCTGCTGTTAGCGACCTGTCAGTAACAGAATCAGCAGCTGGTGTTGTTACCTTTTTATCCACTGATGCAACTGTGCAATTTGATCTTAGCAATGTCCAGGTCGTGACTGCGGGTGGTTCGCTTGATGGAAGTTCAATTTCATCAGCCTCAAACGCATCAACAGCTTTGGGTAGTATAGACGCGGCTATGACAAGTGTTGATAGTTACCGCTCAACGCTTGGAGCTGTAGCTAACCGCCTTGATCATGCTGCATCTAATATCATGTCTCGTGTAGAACACCAGTCAGCAGCACGTTCACGCATCGAAGATGCTGACTACGCGGTTGAGTCTGCAAACCTTGCGAAAGCACAGGTGCTACAGCAGGCAGGTACAGCGATGCTGTCACAGGCTAATGCAAGCACCCAGAACGTGCTATCACTGCTGAAATAACAGGCGGTATTCGAACTAGGGATTAACACCTGGCCAAGTTACTAAACTCAGTCAGGTGCCCTAGAGGATACCAACGCTCTCAATTAGTGAGAGCAACCTCTCCAGACTCTCATCTTTAGATTCAGCTTTAGATTGAGAGAGCAAAAGATTCAGGCCTGGTGTCAGGGTAACCCACCAAGTGGATCTGGATCTAAGTACAAAAAGTACTTGGGGAGTGAACTACTTAAACGCTCTTTAACATCGAATCGCTACACTTGAACTTACTCCTAATTAGTTTGAGGGAGAGTTTGGCAAGAGTGTTACACAGCGTTTGCGTAGCAAGCGTGGAGACGAAACTTATGAGTAGTATTGAAGCCGTAAAAGGATCTGCCGTTCAGTCTCTCGACTTGGCCCGTGCAGCAGCACAATCGTCAAGTAGCTCTGCTGGTGCGGTAACTCCGCCACCAGCAAGCTTTGAGGCAAATGAGAAGGTACTCATCTCTGGTGATGATTTGAAAGCAGCGGTTGATCAACTCAACACGCATATGCAGAAGATGAATCGCAATGTGAACTTCTCTGTAGATAGCGCGAGTGGCAAAGATGTTGTTCGTGTGACTGATAGCAACACCGGTGAAACGGTACGCCAACTTCCAAATGAGGATATGCTTCAGTTTATCCGTAACATGGAAAATATGGTGGGTGTGATCTTCGATAGTCGAACCTAACGAAGTGAGCAAATCTAGAAAACGCCACAGGCATTAGCTTGTGGCGTTTTTTTATGCATCCAATTTGAGGCGGTAATAGAGAACTGGCACGCAATCTGCAATGTTCTTACAAGACCGGTTTTTTACACCCATAACGGCCAAATTGTGTCAGTAAGCGGCTAAGGTTTGCCGCAAATTTGCCGATAGTTAGGGTAATAGAGGGAATTTAAATGGCGACTGATTATTTAAATGCGTTAGGTGTAGGTGCAGGTTTGGATACCGTTGCACTGGTTTCGGCGATTGTTGATGCTGAAATCGCACCGAAGCAGAGCAGCATCGAGACACGTCTCGCCGATGCAGAGGTTAAGATCTCGGGCATGGCGAGTTTGAAGTCTGCTATGCAAACATTGCAATCAGCCTATGAAACTTTGAATGATGCCCGTGAATTTGATTTTTCCTATTTGAGCAATACCAATCCAAGTGCCGTCAGTGTGATTGCTAATGGCGGAGATACGCAGGTTGGTTCCCAATCTATCGTTGTCCACCAGTTAGCTCAGGGAGATATTCGCGTATCGAATACGGTGGTTGACAAAACTGCTGACCTAGGTGCCGGCGGTGAAACTTTCACCTTTACCGTAGCAGGTGAGCAGACCTCTATTAGCCTGAACGCGGGTGATTCATTGGAAGACCTCGCCACAGCGATTAATAACTCTAGTGCTGCAGTTAATGCACGTATTGTGGAGGTAGAGGCTGGCTCCTATCGTCTCTTTATTCAATCGGACGCAACCGGTGATGCAAATGCCATCACGATTGATTCTGATGTAACAGCACTTCAGTTGGGACTGGATGCCAACCATGCCCAACAATCACAAAATGCAGAACTCTCATTTAACGGGGTAGCTGTTAGCCGCAGTAGTAACTTAGTGAGCGATCTTGTTCCGGGACTTACATTAAATTTGCAACAAGCGGGAGATGCTGAAACCACGCTAGAGATTGGTCGTGACGATGGCGCTGCAGCTACCGCAGTGCATGATCTTGTTGATGCCTTCAATGCGTTCAATACGGTATTGAGTGGACTGCTCACCGTAGCTAACGAAAATGGTGAAGCGGGTGCCTTCGCTGGAGACCCAACGGTACGCAATATTATGAACCGAGCCAAAGAGCTGTTTTTCGCAGAGGGCTCTGTTCCTGGTGCTAACATCAAACGTATGAGTGATTTGGGTGTATCGGTTGATCGAAATGGTGTTTTCCAAGTGGATGATACTAAGCTCAATTCAGCTTTGGCTAATCATTATGATGAAGTGAAAAGCTTCTTTACTGCAGGCAGTGATGATCAATCGGATTACAGTAGTGCGCCGCGAGGCTTTGCTGGCGATCTTATCAAGCAGATGGATGAGTATTTAGGCTTTGGTGGACTGGTCTCAACACGTGAATCGGCGAATACGAAATTGGTTGCTTCCTTAACGGATGATCAGAGTGAGCTAGATGTAAAACGTGCGGCATTAGAGGCCCGTTATACTAAACAGTTCACTACCATGAACCAGATTGTAAGTGAAATGAACTCGCTGAAAGACTACCTGGATAGTCAGTTGAAGAATCTGCCCTTTACTGCAAAAAATAACTGATAATTGCATTAAAAGACTTAAGTTTTTATGCCAAGGGTCGATAAGAATATTGAACGGTTTGATACAAACCAAGATGATATTCCGACCCTTGGAGCAGACACTATGTTTCTTGCGCAGCGAGCACTACATAACTACAACACGATTGATACCGATGCCAAAGCATCGTTCGCAACGCCATACCAGCTGACTCAAATGCTATTTGCTGGCGCTATGAAATCTTTAGCCTTAGTGCCAGTCCTTATGGAGCGAAAAGAGTTTGCAACCTGTGCCAAAGAGGTTACCCGTTCGGTGGGTATTATTAACGGGCTGCGGGAATCATTGGATTTAAGCCAGGGTGAATTGGCAGAAAACCTCTACGAATTGTACAGCTATATGACTCGCGAGATTGTTCGTGCTCACCGTGAAAAAGACCCAGAAGCAGTGCGCAAAGTACGTGCTTTGTTAGCAGAGATCGATGAAGCCTGGAATCAGATTCCGATTGAGCTTCGCGGTTAAAACAGAATTCATTTAAGCCTCTAAAACTCGATCAATTCCGTTGATCGAGTTTTTTACTTTTGGGTGAATTAAAACTGTTTGGCTTTAATCATTACTCGTTTCTCTGACGATTTTTCGTCGCCTTTTGATCAATCTTTGAACGAATAATCGTCAATTTTTTGAAGAAATGATGATTTTGGGTATTTTCTACCCATCACAGCCGTCGGACATTTGTGTATCTTTTGACACATAAGCTGATCCAAATTGATTTGGGTCCTAATTGCTAGGTCGGAAGACAGGCTCTATGGCTAAAACATCACTCAAAAACATATTGGTCGGAAGTTCTGCAGCGATGCAGGAGCTACGCCAACAAATTGAACAGGTTGCCCACACCAGCGCTACCGTTCTTGTCTTGGGTGAGTCCGGTACCGGTAAAGAGCTTGTAGCCCGTGGTATCCATGAGCTATCCAACCGAAGCAAACAGAACCTAGTTCCCCTTAACTGTGGTGCAATCCCTAAAGATCTTTTCGAGAGTGAGCTATTTGGTCATGAGAAGGGTGCCTTCTCGGGTGCTGTAGCGAGCCGAGTAGGGCGTTTTGAACTGGCTGATAACGGCACACTTTTCTTGGATGAAATTGGTGAGATGCCGCTGGATATGCAGGTTAAGATGCTGCGTGCTTTGCAAGAGCGTGTCATCGAACGTGTCGGCAGTGGCAAATCGATTGAGGTTGATACCCGTATAGTGGCTGCCACTAACCGTTGCCTCGAAACCTCTATCGCTAAGGGAGAGTTCCGTGAGGACCTCTACTACCGTCTTAATGTATTCCCTATCTTTGTACCCCCCTTACGTGAGCGTGAAGGTGATGTGGTTGAGTTGTTTGACCATCTAGCGAAACGCTTTGCAATGAAGGATGAATCGCCGATTCGTCTTACTGGCTATGCCCGCGTAGAAATTATGAAGCGTCAATGGTTAGGGAACGTGCGTGAGTTGAGCAACTTTGTAGAGAGACTCTCCATTCGCTATCCTGGCCAAGAGATCACTCTAGAGATGCTACCTGCTGCTGGGTGGCGTGAGACACTGTTGGCAGAATCCTCTTCACAAGATCACTTAGTAAATGCACAGCAAATAAGTGCCCAACCAGCGAGCGGACAGAACATAAGCGGTGAGTATGCATTTAAATCCGCAACTCATTCAGAAGCGCCGACTCACTTTTCAGGTACACAGGCCAACTCAAGTGCAACTACTGCCGCTGAACATGCTGCATTGATGGGGCATGAACTGCCATCAAATAGATCTCCGGCTTCACCACCTGATTTACCTACAGTAAATGTTAGCCAAGGTATCGTCCTTAAAGAGCATCTGCAGAAGATAGAGGTTGATTGCATTGAGCAAGCACTAAAGTGCAAAAAGGGCAATGTTGCCTCTGCTGCACGCCTGTTGGGCCTTCGTCGTACGACACTTATCGAGAAGATTAAAAAATACGGTGTTGCGGTTCCCGCTTAGGTAATAGATTTCTAAAGCTCCATCAAAAGTCAGATATTCCAAATGCCCCCTTTAGCCCACATTTATGTGGGTTTTTCTTTTTTAAACCCAATCAATTTTTCCTTAATAAAAGCGGCAATAAGGCGTCATTTTTTTGTCGTTTGACTTCAAAGAAAAACACTTAAACTTATTTTTATATTATTTATAAATTTATTTTTTATTTTTAAATCAATGGCTTATATTTGTTTTTTGTGTCTTTTTAAGTCCTATTTTTTAAAATTGGCACGGCTTTTGCGTAACTACTGACAACGACCCTAAATGTGTCAAAAAATTGAGAGTAGTTTGTAATGTCACAATCAAAAACCTGTTTAGCTGTCCTAGATAGTGTTGCCGACCAAGGTGAGCAGTTAACTGACCTACTGCGTCCACTGGTGGATAGCTCAACACTCATCACCGATGTGCAGGCACTATTTGCCTTAGCTGCAGAACAGCAACTCGATTGCCTACTCATTAATGCACGTGATGACCAGGAACTGCTTACTGCTGCGTTTCGACAGCGTGCGCTATCAACGATCGATTGCCCAATTGTCGTGATGGTGGATGAGGGTGAAGTTGAGCTTGCCGTTGCAGCCGTTCGCTTCGGCGCAGTTGATGTTATTCAAGCTCCGGTGACACCTGAACAGTTTGTTGAGCGTATGGCTGAATTTGCTGCTCTACCACGTCAGTCAGACTTTACCTGTGAAGCTGAGCAGTCGCGTCAGTTAGTGATGCTCTCTGAACGTGTTGCCCAGACTGATGTCACAGTTTTGATTAATGGCGAATCGGGTACCGGTAAAGAGGTGCTAGCGCGTCATATTCATGACAACTCGCCACGTGCAGACAAACCGTTTATTGCATTGAACTGTGCCTCAATTCCAGAGTCGATGCTTGAAGATATGCTATTTGGCCATGAAAAAGGTGCCTTCACTGGTGCTGATAAGCGCTATGAAGGGCTATTTGAGCAGGCTCACCGCGGCACCCTTTTTCTTGATGAGATAGGTGAAATGCCTATTGTGCTGCAAGCTAAAATCCTACGTGTCCTTCAAGAGCGTGAACTGCGTCGTCTTGGCGGCAGTGAACTAGTGAAGCTGGATGTACGCGTAATTGCAGCCACGAACCGTGACCTTGCAGTCCAGGTTCGTGAGCGCGAGTTTCGTGAAGATCTCTTCTACCGCTTGAATGTATTCCCACTGAAAATTTCACCGCTACGTGAGCGTATTGAGGATATCTTGCCAATTGCTGCCGTGTTGATGAAAAAACACCGCAAAACCATCGGTAACCGTTGTCGTCTATCTAAAGCGACGCAGCAGTTTTTTAAAGCCTACCCTTGGCCAGGTAATGTTCGTGAACTTGAGAATGTTGTGCAGCGTGCAATGGTGTTGGCTTTTGATGGTGTTATTGAAGTTGAACACCTTCTACTTGAAAACGATTTGAGCAATCAAGCACAAGCGATTCCGCAAAACAGTTTTGCGCCAGAAACAGTGCAGCCAGAGCAAAGTGCTTCAGAATCATTTGTGCCGCAACGTACGACGATTCATCAGCCATATAGCGATACACCAGTGAAAGTGACTGAAGCGGAAGAGGTTGTCTCCCTCAGTGACATGGCTTGGGAGAGTGAATCTCGCATGATTTTGAATACGCTTTCACGTTTTAGTGGAAACCGTAAGAGTACGGCAGAGAACCTAGGTATTAGCCCTCGTACTCTTCGTTACAAGTTAGCCAAGCTTAAAGATGAAGGTGTCGCGATCCCTTAAGTGGACCGTTAATCCAAAAGAGATATTGAGAAGGATTTGACCATGAGTGCGCCAATTTCAAATGCCAATATGCAAGCGATGATTACGCGAATGCGGGTCATGGCTGAACAGGTTTCAGCCGATAAATCGAGTATGACAGGCAGCACTGGAGCAACCAGTTTTGCAGATACCCTGACCAATTCACTGCAGCGAGTGAACGAGCTGCAGAGTATCGCTGACGATAAGCGAGTCGCGTTTGAAATGGGAGAAGAGATCTCTATCGCCGACGTCATGCTGGCGAAAGAGAAGGCTTCGATCGCCTTTGAAGCAACCTTGCAGGTAAGAAATAAGGTCTTATCGGCATATCAAGAAATTATGCAGATGCCAGTTTAAGGCAATGTGTTTAACCATTTAAGAGTTAAGGCTGGTTAGTTATGGCAGAGCAACTTACAGCAGATGGCGTAGACTTCAAAGAGAGTAACGCTTCAAGTACCGCAGTGGGCAGTGTCAATTCAGGTGTCGCACCTGCAGAGGTCGAAAGCAAAACCAATCGGGTTGCCAATTTTATGGCGCAGCCGGCTGTGCAGCGCGCTATTCCAGCGATTATTGCCATTGTGTTGCTGATGATTTCGATGATTGTCTATTCAGTCTTCACCGGTTCTGCCAACCGTATTCTGTTTGAGAATCTAACAACTGAAGATAGTGCAGCAGTTTATGCAGCTCTGCAGGAAGCAGGTATTGATGCTCAGATTCAGCAGGCAACGGGTGCGATTACTGTCCCAGACGAAGATTTCCACCGTTCAAAAATGTTGCTCGCGTCACAGGGGTTACCACAGGGTATCGACACCGGCGGCTATGAGATGATTCGTGGCGATCAGTCACTTGGTACTAGCCAGTTTATGGAGCAGATGCGCTACCGCCTTGCAATAGAGGAGGAGCTTGCTAAATCGATCTCAACTATTAACTCAATTAAGCAGGCGCGTGTGCACCTTGCTATTCCACGTCAGTCTGTATTCATTCGCGAACGTGAAAAGCCAAAAGCCTCTGTTGTGGTTTGGCCACAAGCGGGGCGCAGCGTCTCTAACTCCCAGGTGCAGGCGATTATCCATATGGTCTCTTCAAGTGTGCCGTTTATGGATGCTGAGTCAGTCTCTGTGGTCGACCGTTACGGTAACCTTTTACATTCAACGACCGGCTCTGCGGAACTTCGCATTAGTAATGAACAGATGCGTTACCGTCGCGATCTAGAAGAGATGTACCGTAGCCGAATCGTTGCGCTTTTGACGCCTTTCCTTGGCCAAGAGAACATTCATGTTGAAGTGAACGCTGATGTCGACTTCACCTCAGTCGAGAGCATGAGTGAGCTATTCCCAGGTGCCAATGCTGTGCGCAGTGAGCAGGTATCAGAACGAACCAACGGTACTGCCGAGGCTATTGGTACACCAGGCGCTACATCTAACAACCCGCCCCCTGAGGCTACGCTTACAACACAGCAAGACGCTAATGCTCAGGCAACAGGTGCAAACGGTACAACTACATCAATGAATCGTAATTCAACGCGTAACTTTGAAGTTGATCGCACGATTCGCCATGAGAAGAAGGTTGCTGGCCATCTAACAAAACTGACAGTAGCTATGGTGCTTGATCAACCCGCACCGGCAGAGGGTGAAGAGGCGAAACCGCAGAAGAGTACGGCCGAAATTGAGTCACTTATTAAAGGCGCGATCGGCTTTGATGTGGCGCGTGGTGACTCGGTGACTGTGATGTCGACAGCCTTTGAAGTGGCGCCAGAAGCTGAACCCATTCCTCTTTGGAAGGATGAGCAGATGCTAAGTATTGCTCGTCAGTTGCTCATCGCACTTGCGTTCATCCTGATGGTCTTCTTCGTCTTCCGTCCATTGATTCGCAACGTGATCAACCCAGGCACCATGGTGGGTGGTCAGCAGATTGCGATTGGTCCAGATGGCAATCCAATTGCAATTCCTGCAGGTGATGAGCATGGGGAAGATATGCTGCGTGACGGTGAATCACTAGAAGAGATGAAAGCACGACTTAAACCTAAGAAGAAATCGCAAATCTCAGCTGACATGCTTGATACCGCAAACACTTACGATGACAAAGTGGCACTGGTGCGCATGCTGGTATCGGATGACTCGCGTCGCGTTGCTAACGTAATGCGCGGCTGGCTTAAACGTGACCTTGGTTAAACGGCAGGATTGATACGATGGCTGATTTTACTTTAGACGGTGCCCAGGAGCGCTCACCTGAGTTGGAAGAGGAGCTACGTCTTCTTTCACCTACGCAAAAGACTGCGTTGCTAATGATGCTTTTAGGTGAAGATGAAGCTGCCAATATTTTGACTCACCTTGAGCCGCGTGAAGTTCAGCACTTGGGTGCTGCAATGGTCTCCGTGTCAGAGATATCACAAGAGGCAGTTAGCGCTGTGTTGGATGAGTTCATCGCGACGATCAAGCACCAGACGAGTCTTGGCTTTGGTACCTCTGACTATGTTGAGAACGTTCTAGTAAAAGCGCTTGGTGAGGACAAGGCATCGAGTGTCATGGGGCGTATCATGCCGCGTAAGAGCTCGAGTGGCTTGGAGATTCTGCGTTGGATGGATGCGCGCTCAATCTCAGAGATGATTCGTAACGAACACCCGCAAATTATCGCGATCATTCTCGCCTTTTTGGACTACTCGCTCGCTGCCGACGTTCTGAATTACTTAGCGCCTGATATTCGAGCAGAAGTCATTATGCGTGTTGCCAACCTTGAGACTATCCAGCCAGAGGCGTTGGATGAACTTGAGGTGATTATGAAGCAGCAGTTCGCGAATAACTCAGCGGTGAAATCATCAAGTGTCGGCGGTGTGAAAGCAGCCGCTAAGATCATGAACTACACCAAAGCGGATCTTGAAACTGCCGTTATGGGCACCCTTGAGGATGTTGATGGCGACCTCGCGCAGCGCATTCAGGACAATATGTTTGTCTTCGATAACCTTGCTGATGTGGATAACAAGTCGATTCAGGTGCTGATGCGTAACATTGAGCCGGATCAGTTGATGACGGCGCTAAAAGGTGCTGATGAAGAGGTTAAAGATAAGTTCCTAGAGAACATGTCGAAACGTGCGGCTGAAATGTTCCTTGATGATATGGAGGCGAAAGGTCCTATCCGTATCACCGAGGCTGAAGAGGCGCAGAAACAGATTCTTCGTAAAGCACGCAAGCTCTCTGATGCTGGTGAGCTAATGCTATCTGGACGTGGCGATGATTTTGTCTAAGGTTGTTAAAGCTGGACACGATAGTGACGGCATCAGTGACTGGAATCACGAGCTTTCTGCTTGGATTCTAGAGAACGGAGAGGAGAGCGAAGAGTTTCGCCCCTTCTTTGCACTAGGATCGGAACCTTCAAATAACAGCTTTAAACGTGAACATGATCAGGGTCTTGTTCACCCATCAGTCAGTACGGCTGCCTGGAAACCGATTCGCCCTTTAGATATGGCTGATACCACCTCTTCAGACTTCTCGGCTCTACCCCATTTGAGTGAAGATATAGCATCCAAAGACCTGATTGATCCTGAGGAGAGCTCAGAAGAGATTACACAACTGCTAGATAACGAAGAGCTTGATGATTTCTCTGAAGTCGAAGATTCGCTGCCAACCTACGAAGAGGGCTTTAGAGCGGGACTTACACAGGGGCTTGAAAATGTAGACAAGTTGGCTGAGGATTTAGCGACTAAGAAAGTAGCCAAACTCTCCGAGAAAGTAGATCGTATTCTTGCTGATCTGCATGAGTCGCAAGCGACTGTCACTGATGATTTGGATGAGACCTTGGCACGCTTGGCTTTGCATTTGGCTAGACAGATCGTTCGCGGTGAATTGCGCACACCTGAGACGATGATTCATCAATTAGTGAAAGCTGCGCTCAATGAGTTTTCTGTCGAAGGCAGCCTCAGACTCTACCTCAACCCTGATGATCGTGAGGCATTTGAGCGCCTGTCACTGAACAACCGAGAGGGGATTGAACTCTGCACAGATGAAACCCTTACTCAGGGCAGTGTACGGTTACAGCAGGGCGAACGTCGCACTGAGGACCTTATCGAACAACGTCTTTCTGAGTTGGCATCACGACTGCTGAGCGATGTAGATGCGACCTTTTTAACACCTCTTGAGCCGCTGTCTGATCCCTCGTCTGAGTCAAATTACCCAGCCTCTTATGATTCAACCTCTTATGACTCAAATAGGGATGATTCAAACGCTGAAGATCCAAGCTCTGACGAGGATCTGAAGTCATGAATAGTCGATTCGCTGAGCATGTCGCGCGTTGGGTAGAGGATATCCAACTATCTGCTCCACGGGCACAGGGCGTCTTGACACGTGTTGTAGGTTTGACGCTTGAGGCGACTGGAATCAATGCCCCCATAGGTTCACGTTGTGACGTCATCTCTCCAGATGGGTCATCAATTCAAACTGAGGTGGTCGGTTTTGCCGAAGATCGTCTACTCCTCATGCCATTTGAGCGGACTCGTGGTATCGCTCCTGGACATCGTGTCGTGGTTCGTACCACCAATAGCAGTTTCGGGTTTAGTCCAGATCTGCTCGGCAGAGTCATTGATGGTATGGGACATCCACTAGATGGTGGTGCTCCGATAGTGGCAACTGCCTATCGTCCGATTACTGCAGATCCTATAAATCCTTTGCATCGTCGGCCAATCACCGAGAAGTTAGATGTGGGTGTGCGTGCAATTAACTCGCTGCTATCCCTAGGTCGCGGTCAGCGTATCGGTTTGATGGCTGGCAGCGGAGTTGGTAAAAGTGTTTTGTTGGGAATGATGACCCGCTTTACGTCAGCCGATGTCGTTGTGATTGGCCTTATTGGCGAGCGTGGTCGCGAGGTTAATGAATTTGTACGTGACACCCTGGGCGAAGAGGGGATGAAGCGTGCTGTAGTTATAGCTGCTCCTGGGGATACTTCACCGGTATCTCGTTTACATGGTGCATCTTTGGCAACTGCTGTAGCTGAGTATTTTCGAGATCAGGGCAAAAACGTTTTGCTGTTGATGGACTCTCTGACGCGTGTTGCACATGCTCAGCGTGAGATCGGTCTCGCCGTTGGCGAACCCCCCACGACTAAGGGCTATCCACCTTCAGTGTTTACGCTGTTGCCATCATTGATTGAGCGGGCAGGTAACTCAAACGTTGCCAATGGCTCGATCACAGCAATCTATACCGTATTGGCCGAGGGTGATGATCAACAGGACCCAATTGTCGACTCTGCTCGTGCAATTTTAGATGGTCATATCGTTTTAACCCGTGAACTTGCAGCTCAAGGACATTTCCCAGCGATCGACATTTTGCAGTCGGTGAGTCGCTTGATGCCGCAGCTTGCATCGCCAACTCATCTTGAAGCGGCATCAGAATTTAGGCGTCTCTACTCCGCCTACGAAGAGCACAAAGATCTAATCAGTGTTGGAGCATATCAACGTGGCTCTAACCCGGATGTTGACCAGGCACTGGCGCGTCTCTCCTTCATGCGCAGCTTCTTGAAACAGGATATGAGAACTGCGGTGAGCCTCAGTGAGTCTATTCACTACCTAGAGAATATGCCTGAAGAGGTGGAGCAGGAGTCGCCTAAACCCGTGCAGATAAATCGTACTTCGCAAACAGCGGTACTGGAGGGGTAAATCATGGGCATGAACTGGAAAGTGGTAAAAGATCTTCGGACCAGAGCACAGGATGAAGCGCTTCATAAAGTGGAAGAGAGCGCAGAGAAACAGCAGCAAACGATGGACTCTTTGAATCAGATTCTAAGCTTTATTCGAGACTACAAAGATCAGCTAACCCAGTTTGAAAGCCAAGGTGCGCCTATAGCATCCATCATTCGCACCCGGCATTTTATCGATGAACTTACGGCCTCAGCGGCAGCCCAAGAGCAACTACTTGTGCAACTCTCCTTCGTGACACAACAAGATAAGCTGCAATTGATAGAGCGCCGTGCCGAGTTGAAGGCGGTAGAGAAGCTGGAGCTTAACGAGATTGAACAGCACCGTCGTTATCAGCAGTCGATTGAAGCTAAAGAGCTCGATGAGTTGGCACGCCGTCAATTTATGGCCAATAGCCACAGCCCCTCATAGTACTTCCGAATCCTGTGCAAATATGTTTGTGGCAAATTGATCGGCAATAGAGCGGCAAGAGGTGTCACTTTATTGCCGTTTAACCTGAAAATATCATCATTGCTAAATTTGAATCGCCATCCAAACGAAATAATAAATCATTTTAATTATAATTAAATCAATATCTTAAAACCATTTATCACTGTTTTTTACTAAGTTGGCAAGCTTCTTGCTTACTATTCAGTAAGAAAAAATTTCGATTGGATTAGGATGGTTTGCCTGTGAACAACTCAAGCCTAAATTTATTTGGATTAACGACTGATAGAAACACTATCGGTGAACCCAAATCTATTAAAAATCAGACACTTATCAAGGGTGAGGAGGCGATTAACTTTAAATCGTTACTGACTCCAAGTCCTGAAACCGCACTGACGGCTGCCGTTACAGCGGGTGTCAATAAATTGCCGCTCGATGGCAAGGCTTTGCCGAGTCAGCTGTTGGAGCAGTTGCCAGAGCTTGCAGAGCTCTCAGATGAGCAGCTTCAACTGCTTGCGGAGCAGCTGGGCGTTGTACTCGATCCTAAGACATTGCAGATGGCTGCCCAAATTGGTGATAGTGAAGCCAAGAGTGCCATCACTAAACTTGCGCAAGTTATTCAAGGCGCAACCGGTCTTCAGCCCGCAACCAATATAGCAGCGAGTCTTACAGCCGTGGCTACTGAAGGTGCTGAGACTCCAGTAATTCTAACTAAGCCAATTTCTGATCAACAACTTATCGCTACAGCCCAGACATTCGGTGCCAGTGTAAAAGTTGCTGAGAATGTTGTTACGGCACCAGCTACGAATGGCCAGCCTTTGGTTGATGAAGACCTACTAGTACAGGCCCAAGAGGGTACAGATGCTCAATTGGCTCGAGCTAAAGCGGCTGTTGAAGGCTCTGCTGGGGTAACCCGTTCGGATGCCAATGTTCTATTACAACAAATGCAAGGACGAGTTCGTGTTAATCCAAATAGCTCAGATATGAGCCTTGCTGGTAAAACGATTAAAGCCGACGGCACTGTTAGCAATAACATCACGACCGATAATTTCTTGGCAAATCGAGTGTTTAATCTCTCTACCAACAAGGCACCGATGATGCGCTCTGTAGAGAGTGAATTGATGCAGCCAACACGCGTTGCCCTGCCAGAATCTATTTCGACTGCGACTACCTCAGCACGTTTCTTGGAACAGCGCTTTATGGCGCAACAAGCTAACAGTAGCTCCGCATCGACCACAATCCAGCCTACTACGACAACTGTACTTCCAGGTGTCGTTCAATTGACACCTATGGATACAAGTCAGCATGCAACGGCTCAAGCTCAGCGTCTAGTGGCTGATCAACAGCCTCTGGAGAACTTTGTCACTGTGCAGAACCAGGATCGTATGCAGCGTGCAATGGGTGAACGCATTATGCAGATGGTGGAGTCCGGCAAGTGGGATGCTGAGATGGATCTTAACCCATCCCGTTTAGGCACGGTTCGCATTCGCATGAATATGGAAAATAGTGAGCTTCAGTTGGTTGTTACATCGCAGAACTCAGCTGTACGTGAAATGTTAGAGGCGGGTCTACCGCGACTCCGTGACGGCTTACAAGAGCAAGGCATCATGCTTGCTAACTCCTCTGTAGAGCAAGAGGGAGCGAGCCAGCAAGGTAGTTCAAATTTTGCACAGAATGGCCAAAACTCCGGTGGTTTTAGTGCAAATCAAGAGGGCATCGCAAGCAGCGATAACACTCAATCAATAACTTCAGGGCCAAGTCACGATGGTGAGTTGGATACCTTTGCATAATTAGCAACGTCATTCGTCGCTTTTAACGAAACCTGTAACGAGGATTGCCGAGATGGCTGAAGAAGAGAAAACAGAAGATACCCAAGAAGAGGGTGGCAAGAAGAAGGGTGGTTTAATCAAAATCCTTGCCCTTGTTTTCGGATTTATCATCGTTATCGCAATTAGCGTTGGCGTAACTCTATACCTCACTGGCTTCTTCGATGTGAAGAAGGAGCAGGATTCTACTGAGGTGATTCAGGACCTAGAGAAGACAATGCTCGATGCTGATGGTCAGCCGATCACTGATAAGGGGCCAGAGAAGCAGGTTAAAGAGTTTCCTAATCCGACTAAGTTTGAGCAGTCTTATCAGGACTTCAAAGCGAAGTTTACGGTAAACGTGCCTGATAGTAAGAAGTACGTTCAATTCTCACTATCTATTATGACCTTCTATGATCAGCGCGTTTTGACCAATGTTGATAAGCATGAGACGGCGCTTCGTTCGGCCGTTATCACTCTGGTCTCTATGGAACCGCAGGAAACCTATCAAAGCCTTGAGGGTATTGATGGTCTTCGAGAACGCATTAAGAATGCGTTGAACAAAGTACTTATGAAGTATGAGGACTTTGGCGGTATCGAAGAGGTTTACTTCACCGAGTTCGTTATTCAGTAAGTAGGTCGACATGAGCCCAACTTCGTCACAGCTACTATCGCAAGAAGAGATCGATGCACTGGTAACCAGTGTCGATTCTGATGGCGACGCCTTTACGTCGCCTGGAATCTATCGTTCTAAACCTGATGCACGTAGTTATGACCTTGCCAGTGAAGACAGTGCGCTCGTTGCACACTTAGGTGCCTTGGATATGATTTCGGATCGTTTCTCACGAATGTTCCGTGTCACCTTGGCAACCATGCTTCACTACCAACCCAAAGTGAAGGTCTCTGAACTGCGTGTTGAAACATTCGCAGATTATCGCCGTAGACTTGAACCACCACTATCGTTGAGCATCACTAAGCTTAATGGCTTGCGTGGCAATGCACTGTTTTATGTTGACCCTAAGATCATATTTAACGCCTTGGATCGATTCTTTGGTGGTGGGGGTAAATCACGGACCACTGTTGAGGGTATGCGTGAATTTACCCCAACAGAACATCGCGTTATACAGATGATTGTGGCGGGGATCATTAATGACTTGGAAAAGTCATGGAATCCTGTTTACCACTTAGAATTTGAGCATGTCTCAGATGAGATCAACCCGCAATTCGCACAAATTGTGGATGATAACGACCTGGTTATCATCAGTGAGTATGAGATCGAGATGGCAAATGAGATCTCAGGCACAATTCAACTGGTTTACCCTTTCGGTGCGATGAAACCGATTCGTCACCTGCTAAAAAACCAGGTGCAAGCTGATTATGCAGATGAGCGTGACCGTGAATGGAAACGTCAGATGCGCACGTGTGTTAAAGGCGTCGAGCTTGATCTCAAATGTGATCTGGCTTACCCGCGAATTTCTCTGCTCGACCTTATGAACCTTAAGGTGGGCGATATTATCCCAATTAAAATGCCAGAAACGGTGGTGTTACAGGTCGGTGGAGTTCCAACGTATGAAGGAATTTATGGCTCAGTTAACGGCCATGCGGCAATTCGTCTATTAGGCCTCAAAAAAGAGGAGGAGCGCTCATGAGTGATGAGATGGAAACCGGTGAAAAACAAGCAGCAGATGCCGCTAGTGCAGAAGCCCAAGTAGATCGCACCCTATCTACACTAGAAGATGAGATGGATCTGGATGTTCTGCAGAATATTCCTGTCACCCTCTCGGTTGAGGTGGGACGGACAAGCATGCAGATTCGTGACCTCCTTAAATTGAGTGAGGGTTCAGTCATTGAGCTGGATCGTGTTGCGGGTGAATCGATCGATATTCTAGTCAACAACACGGTGATCGCGCGTGGCGAAGTGGTTGTTGTCAATGAGCGTTATGGTGTGCGTCTAACCCAGGTTTTAGATGCGGCCGAGCGTCTTCGTAAAATCTAGGACGTAATATGGATAGCTCAATCTCCTTTGTACAGCCTCTTGTTGGCTTAGTGGTGACGTTTGTCATACTAGGCCTCGTGCTTTGGGGAGTAAAAGCGCTCCAGAATAAACGTAACATCTTTGGTAGTCGCTCCATTCAAATTATTGAAGCGGCCTCTGTAGGGACTCGTGAACGTGTTGTCATTGCTGATGTGGGCGGTCGTCGACTCGTACTGGGTGTGACTGCACAGAATGTGAATCTTTTAACAGAACTTGATAAAGATGTTCCTTCTGTTGATGTCTCTGAACTGACAGGGTTTGAAGCACCTTTACCTGAAACTCCGGTTACATTTAAAGATCGTCTAGTTCAGTCGCTCTCGAATGTTATCAATACGCCAAATAAAGGGGCTTAACTGATGATCTCTAGGATTCTCTTAATCCTCTTTATATCAATTGGCGCTATGCTGACTTCGCATCCTGCATTTGCTGAGGGTGCTATGTTGCCAGGTATCGTTGTTGAAAATACGGCTGATGGTGGACAGACCTACAGTTTAACGCTCCAGATTTTGGCGTTGATGACGCTGCTAACATTGCTTCCTGCTGTGTTGTTAGCCACCACCTCGTTTGCACGAATTATTATTGTTTTATCTATCTTGCGCCAAGCACTCGGTACTATGCAGACCCCGCCTAACCAGGTACTTATTGGGCTTGCACTATTTCTAACTTTTTTTGTCATGGCACCTGTTTTTGAACGTGTTAACAACGAAGCATTACAGCCCTATATAGATGGTTCATTGGCTCCAGTTGCTGCCCTAGAGAAAGCGGTTGTCCCAATGCGTGAATTTATGCTGCTACAGACACGTGAAAGTGATGTCGAACTCTTTGCCAATCTTGCTGGCGAAACGGTGATTGAAAATAGTGATGACATCCCATTGCGTGTTTTGGTTCCTGCTTTCATGACGAGTGAACTTAAAACCGCCTTTCAGATCGGTTTTATGATCTTTATACCTTTTGTCGTGATTGATCTGGTTGTCGCCAGTGTATTGATGTCGATGGGTATGATGATGCTGTCACCCATGATGATCTCACTGCCATTTAAGTTGATGCTGTTTGTATTAATTGATGGCTGGCAACTCACACTAGGTACTTTGGCTGGTAGTTTCTATCCAGGTTAGGTGAGGAGTTTTAGATGAACCAAGGTGATGTACTAGATATCGGTCGCGAAGCGTTATGGGTCATTGCGATGATCTCAAGTCCATTATTGCTATCTGCCCTGATCGTAGGCCTCGCTATTGGTATTATTCAGGCGGCTACCTCTATTAATGAAATGACGCTAAGTTTCATTCCTAAGTTGATCGCTTTGGTTATTGCGATCTATTTTTTCGGTAGTTGGCAACTCGCTGTTCTCACTGATTTTGCCACCCGTCAATTTGATAGAATTCTGTTGATGTTAGGGGGGTAGCGATGTTCTTGGTGATGAATGACGTCCTAAATGCCTTCTATACGCTGCTCTGGCCCTTTACTAGAATCAGCGCAGCGTTGCTCGTTGCACCTATCTTTTCAGCTCGCTCGGTCAACCTGCGGGTTCGTATCATGTTGGCTTTAGGACTGACTTTTGTCATCTACCCCCTCTACGACTGGCCTATCCTGGATGTGCTGAGTGGTGAGGGACTATTTATCATGGCACAGCAGGCAGTCTTGGGAATTATCATGGGTCTGATAATCCAGATAGCCTTTGCAGCAATAACTGCTGCTGGTGATTTTATAGCCATATCGATGGGTCTTAGCTTTGCGATGATGGCTGACCCTAATAACGGTCATCAGACACCCATTCTTTCCCAGTTTTTTGTGATTCTTGCATCGCTTCTGTTTCTTTCGATAGGTGGGCACCTCGTTTTGATCGAGATGCTGCTTGATAGCTTCCGCCTTATGCCAATTGACGGTGTGCGATTGGATTTGGCGATTATTCATGACTTTATTCAGTGGTCAGGCATCATCTTCGCTGGTGGCATGATGATCGCGCTTCCAGTGATGGTCACTTTGCTTGTTACCAACATGGCGATGGGTGTGGTTGCACGTGCTGCGCCAACACTCAATATTTTCGCTGTCGGTTTTCCTGCAGCTATGTTGGTAGGTTTTGTAACGCTGGTAATTTTGATCCCCTCAATGACGACCGGTATGGAGAAGTTGTGGGTCGACAGTTATCACCAGGTTCAAATCTACATGGGTGTTGAGTGATGGCAGAAGATAGTGCACAAGACAAAACCGAACTCCCCACCGCTCGTCGCCTAGAGAAGGCACGTGAAGATGGGGATGTAGCGCGCTCTAAAGAGCTAGCTATGGCCGCAATTATGATTGCTGCGAGCACTATTTTGATCTTCACCGGTGGTGATATGGTGAATGCGTTAACTAAGATGCTGACATCTGGCCTCACTCTTGAACGTGAAATGCTCTTTGATAGCTCGAGTATGCCGGTACAGTTTGCAAAACTCTTTAGTGAGGGTATCCAGTCAGTGATACCACTGTTAGCGGTGACCTTTGTGATCAGCCTGGTAACGCCCGCACTTTTAGGTGGCTGGGTCTTCTCTGGTAAGGCGGCTCTGCCTAAACTTAGCCGGATGAGTCTAGCCAAAGGTTTTAACAGAATGTTTGGTGTTCAGGCGCTTGTTGAGCTTCTTAAAGCGATAGCTAAATTTGGTTTGGTTGCAGTTGTAGCCTATAGCGTGTTGCTTTGGTTTTCTGACAGCTTTTTGCACCTTGGTCGTGTGGGCGGAACGGCCGCTTTCGTAGAGGCAGGAAACATTCTAGTTTGGTGTGTTTTCTACATGTGCTTTGCCTTGCTTGCGATTGCAGCGATTGATGTGCCATTTCAACTCTATCAGCACACCAAAAAATTGAAGATGACGCTGCAAGAGGTGAAGGATGAGTTTAAAGAGGTCGAAGGTCGTCCTGAAGTAAAACAGGCGATACGTCAGAAACAGCGTGAAATTGCATCACAGCGCATGATTGATGCGATCCCTGATGCCGATGTAGTGATAGTAAACCCGGATCACTACGCTGTTGCACTCTCGTATGACCAGAATGCTGAAGGCGCGCCTTTAGTCGTCGCTAAGGGTGTTGACCATATGAGTGAGCGCATTAAAGACGTTGCGCGTGAGAACAAGATTGAGATCGTTCGTTTGCCTGTTTTGGCGAGGGCGATCTACTACACAACTGACTTGAACGAAGAGATTCCAGAGCCACTCTACTTAGCTGTGGCCCAGGTTCTAAGTTATGTGTTTGCGGTCAACGATAGTCAATATGGCGGAAGAGCCGATGCTCAAATGCCAGATGTAGAGGTGCCATCAGATTTCCATTTCGACACTGATGGTCAACCCGCTTCAGATGCAACTAAGCATTAAATTAAGGAGTGCTTTATGGCTAAGAAAGATAAAGAAGATACGCAATTTAGACGCATCATATCTGACCCCAAAGAGACTCCAATAGAGCAACGAGGGGGTCGGGTAGCTATTAATGCTGAGACGGGTGAACCCTTGGATGGCCCTATAGGCGATACGATTTTAACGAGTGAAGAGACTAAAGGTCCAATGGATACTCAGGTCAGTCTTGAGGGGCGTAATGAGGCTGGCATGTCCGATATTGCTTTTGATGGTACCTCCGGTTCAGACCATGTCTCAGATATCAATTTTTCAGGCTCAGCAGTGCAATCGGGTGAGCCAAGAATGTCTGATTTGCAGTTTGATGCAGATCCGGAGAGTGCTGTTACGGGTATCGCACTCGATGGTGATTTAGATTCTAGTGGTATCAACAGTCATCTCCATTTCCGTGAGGGAGGAGTCTCTGTTGGTGGTGGTAACTATTCGATCTCTCATTCTGAACAAGAGATATCACGTTTGAAATCAGAGATGCACGGTCTTGCTGATGAAGTGCGAAATACGGCGATGGAGGCCGCTAAAAATGCAGCCAAAATCGGAGCGCTTGGAGATGCTACTAAGTTGCCTGAAAAATTAGCAGAACGTTTGGGTAACGTGAAAGCGGGTACGAGTGAGATTAAAGCTGAGACGGAACGACTCAACGAGAAACGCAACGCGTTGAAATAGGTGATGGTATGAGTGAAGACGATAAAAAAGTAGCGGCTGAACAAGAGGCCATTGATCAGCAAGGTAATGAGGCTGAACTTCAAGAGACACCTATTGATACCTCGGAAGGATCAGAGACTGTTGCAGAGACAGTCTTTGATAGTGAAGTGTCAGTTGAAAATGAACAGGAGACACTTTCGCAAGACGATTCTGAATCAGAGGCTGTTGCAGTACTTGATGAAAAAGAGTCTGAGTCAGTATCTGAACATGAGACTGAAGAGATGTCACAGCAGAGCGATACCTTTAATGCTGCGGATACCGCAAGTACCGTAGAGGTACTGGCTGATCTGGTGATCGATTCTGCTGAGGCAGCTAACTCTGCTGCTCGCAATGCCAATGACTCATCTGAGTTAGTGATTGGTAGTGTTAGTGCGTTCAACGAAGCGATGGCCAAGGTACAAAAACGTCAATACATTATGTTTTGGGTGTTTATTGTCCTGATGGTGATTGGTGTTTCGGTCAGCGGAGTTTTAATGGAACGTTTTACCCAGAGTGCCATTCAAGCTGATGAGATTATGCTTACGGTGGGTAAACGGGTTGTACAGATGGACGCTGACATTAAGCGTGTCGAGAACCTTCGAAAAGCCTTGGATGAACTTAGCAAGATTAACGGGGAGTTGAATCAGCAGGTTGCCGAAGCTATAGGAACGATGAACGCGTTTGAGAAAGAGGCACAGAAGCGTGAAGAGTCAGGTATTGAACGCTCAGCTGAACAGATTGAGCGTATTGCTAAACGTATTGAGATTAAATTCGATCGTCTAGTCGAGCAGACGACATCTCTTGATCAACGTGTGAAGCTTAATGAGGTTCGCTTTGCTGAGGCAGCAGACGAGCTTGCTAGTCTGCGTGTTGCTATCAATGAGATGCGGGATACTGGTCTACTGAAAAAGCTCGATGCATTGATTCAGTTAGAACAGCAGCGTTACTACGATCAACAAAACCAGAAGGCTGCACCGGCAGATTCTAATGGTAGTGATGCGCTGCGTTATCCGAAAAAAGGGGATGAGCTTCTTCAAAGTGAAGGGGATTGTAAACCGGTACTCGGCTTCCCTTGTTAAAGGTTACTCCTAAGAGTTTGATTGGATGAGAGCACTCTTTAAGCTATTTGTTGCCCAGGCGTCACTACTGACAGTGATGCTGGGCATTTTTGTGCTTAGAGGTACTGAGCCTGGTCCACTAAATTATGATGATCCACTCATGTATCCAGTGAAGGTGGTACGTGATCAGAGTAGTGCTCTATACCAAACAGCCCAACAAAAGATTCTTGATACACCCCTTGGTCAAGAGTTGGCAAATTACCTCGCAAAAACCGATCAAGCGTTAGAGCCTTTGCTTATTCAAGTGAAGACGTACCTAGAAAATCTCGCTCAAGTGAATTCACAAGAGGTTGAACCTGCACCTACAGTAGTTATTGACACCGTAGTGCCTAAATCAGCTCAAGTTGTTACAAAGGTTGAATCTATTGAAGCAGGTCAAAGCGACCAATCTAAGAATCTAGATGTAGTATTGAGCAATTCTATACCCAGTAATATCGACACAAAGCTCGAAGAGACTCATGCAAAGGTAAGCGAAAAGACCAAAGAGAAGAACTATGAAAAGGCAAATGAGCAGAGCTATGAAATAGCAAATGAAAAGGCCAATAAAAAGCCCAATGAAAAAATTGTTGAAGAGGTTGTCCAATCAGAGCCATTAGAGCAACAAGCAGAACAAGCTGTTCAACAGTTAGAAAAACCACTCGTCACTCTCATTCAGGCTGCCCCAACGCCCATTTCCCCAAAAGTGGAGGAGACTACAGATTCAGTGAAGGTTCCAACAGAGCATAGTGTGCAGCCAACGCTATTCGGTTCGCCTATAAATGATACGACTGATCTGATTGAACGTGCCTTTACCTCAACAGTTGATAAAACCGATCTTGAAAAGGTGGAGCAGGTTGATGAGGTTGCCCGTATGGAAGATCTGTTTGGAGAGGATTTTGTACCTCAAAATGTGACTGCTACCATCGTTGTTGATACCGCTGAGCCAAAAGTAAACTCACAACCTAATCAAATCGTTGAGGCTGAAACACCTAAGCCAGAGTTGCTAACGGTAGAGAAGTCCAAGGAAGAGAAACCAAAAATAGTGCTTAAAAAATTAGAGCCTAATCTCGTATCAGAAAAGCGATCTTTGGCTGAAGTTTATGCTACTTCAATGAATCAGAAACAGATTGATGACGTGAAGCAAGAGCCTGAGCAGTTACTTGAGAAAGCTGGGCAAGTTGAGAAAGTTAAGAAGGTTGAACCGAAAGCAAAACAGCAATCTAAGATAGCAAAAGTGACTAACACCGACATTCAATCGGTGGTTAAGCCCCCAAAGCAACCAGCGCCTAAACCTGTTGTAAAAGCTGATCTAAAGCCTGTTAATCCAACTGTTGTTAAATTAAAACCTGCTAGAGCCTCCGATAATCAAACTGAGACTGTGGAAACTGCTAAAGCAAAACCTGAGTTGAAGAAGCTTATTAAAATTACCGATTCTGATGCAGGCCCGGTGACAAAATATGGGTTTAAAATTGATGAGCCCTCAATCGAGTTAGACTCCCAAATCGACATCCCTGATTCAGTTTTTACTATTGAACCTATCCCCACCTTTTAACCTATTTTTCGTTAGTCATTTACTAAGCGTTTAAGGGTATTTAATCCACGTATCTTTGCCATCATGCGGGAATTTTGTGCCCTTCTCATAGCTGAAAATATAGGCACGAATATCTTCAATATCCGGAATCCGTAACACTTTTCCCACTAATGGAAACTCCGGGTTGTTTCGAAAAAACGCCTGGCGGTTCTGATCAAATATAAGCTTGCGTACAATCTCCTGATTTAAAGGTGTATTGCCATAACTAGCTAATGCTACAGCTCTTAGGGTATCACCCTCTGCAAGTGTGTATTCAGACCCCGGAGTTAGTTTTCCGGGTGCTCGTTTCAGCATTCGCTCTGTCTGATCAAAGTCACTAAGTAATACAGAGAGCGCTTCACTTACATCTGGACGATCCGCAGCAAGCGTTAGACTACTGCATGTTAGTGCTAAGGAGGTAAGTAGAGCTGTTAGGGGTTTTACTTTCATTACTGTTCGCTCCATTAAAATGGGATAACCACTTTCTTGCCTGTGGCAGTGACGCTTAGGGAGCCTGGCTCAACCTTCAGAATGGCATGATTTTTTGAGACTTTTTCTACACTGTAGAGCCCAAAGTTCGCTTTGTTTATGTCGCTTAAATCGATTTTCAAACCACTCGTCTTATCAAGCAAAAGCAACTGTTGGCCAGCAGTAATGCCTAGCTCTTTACCCGCCGCCAACTTTACACGTCCATCTTTGCGTGGTGTCACAGTGAACGTTACCGGTTGGCAACTTATGCTCTGTTTTACGTTATCTCTTATAGAGGCAATCCATGACTCAACTTGATTTAAGTTGGCATCAGCTGAAAACGTTGGTGAGCTCAATGTCTCGGAATCGTTAAGCTTTACACTTAACCGGTATGTCTCATCACTTAAGGTTTTAGGTGCTGTAAGTTTGACAGGTAAAAGTCCTGCGGCATTAATCGAGTGGACGGTGTTCAGGGTGAAACTTGAACTGTTTTTCGTTCCGTTAGGTTGAGTTTCGATCGAGAGCTCGATCAACTGTTCATCCTGCACTTCTCGATGATTCAAGTAGGCTGCGTTGTAAGGGTTTTCACGATGATGTTTAAAGTAGTGTCGCTCTTTCACAACCAGTGTAGATTCTTGTTGAAGTGATCGCTTTAAACTCTCCAACGCATGGAGGAGTAGAGCTGGTGCATCAAAACTAGGTTGATAGTCACTTTCATAGTCACTGTGGTTTTTAATTGCGATACCTACAGTATGTTTTAAACCCTGGTTTGGAGTGCACTGCTGATCAAAGGTTGGTAGGCCAACGTTAGCTTGCGCTGTAACCTGATAAACACCGCCCAATAAACCTTCATGGATGATTTTAAGCGCCTTGAGTGGCACTTGGCTTGCGATGTAGGTTGAATCATGAAGCTGCTGATTTGTTCCCACCAATGTGCTGCTTAGCACTCTGTTAGGTTGGCTTAGGGTAAGTTGACGAAGACTATCAGCAATCGCTTCATATCGCGCAGCATCAATGGCTATCTGTGATTCAGTGTCACTGACGGTTGCAACTCCCTTAACTTGAATCGTCTGTGCAGAAGCCTGAACAGCAAAACTAGTAACGACCAGCCCAAGAAGAGAGGCTGTGATAAGTTTTTTAAGTTTGAACTGTTTAGGAGAGTACATAATAGCTTTCTGCTAGCTTATTGGGTGTAAAGGAAGCGCTGGCGAATAACTTCAACATCACTTTCATCAAGCTCGAGACGTGTTTCATAGCTATCACTTCCAACCGGCGTAATGCTCACAAGTCGTGCACCGAAGATAACTCCATCGACCTGAGCACGAATAGCATCGTGTGTTGTTACCATCTCTTCTAATGTCGTAGTGGCGTTAATGTTTTGGCCATAGACCTTTTCTGTCAAATTTCGGTAAGCATCTATTTTTGATGCACGTATAGCCATCAGTCGGCGTTGAGAAGGGTTATCTGAAAGCTGTGCGCTGATATTGGCGTAGCCACTGCTAATGATAACTCTCTTTTCATAAAGCGGCTGTTCCACACTAGTTACTTGCACTGGCACGATCTTGGTTGTGGTTTGCGCTTGATTCTGGGCGACTGTGGTGCAACCTACCATTGAAAGGGTAGCTAGCGTGATTAGTAGTGTTAGTTTCTTCACGATCGTCTCCAATTGACTCTTCAGTGCGCCACTCAGGGCGTATGTATACCCTCTATATCGGCCCCTTTTTAAATAACTTTAGCCTAATTTTATTTTCGCTTTTCACCGCGTTGGCACGCTCTTTGCTTTAGTAGATATGTGAGATAAATATTGAAGAAAAACGTCGGTTTTTGTGACGTGAAAAAAGTGGTTTTACTAGGTGTGCTTGGAATTTAAATCATTATATAACAATGAGTTAAGTAAATTATCTAGTAATTTTTTAGTTAATTTTAGAATTTAGAAGCCCAATTGGATTAGGTTTATATGGTCGAAGCACTGACGCTACAGCTGTCAAATATTTGGCGAAACTTCGCTGCCGTAGGCGGTGCGAGTTTGGCTATACCTTTGGTGCTGTTTTGTATCATCGTGATGATGGTGATTCCGCTTCCACCCTTTCTTCTTGATCTCTTCTTTACGGCAAATATTGCGCTCTCTTTGATCATCGTGATGATCTGTATTAGTGCGCTTCGCCCACTAGATTTCTCCTCTTTTCCAACGGTACTTCTATTTGCAACACTGCTTCGCCTTGCTCTTAACGTTGCATCAACGCGTGTTGTGTTAGTGGAGGGGCATACTGGTAGTGGTGCAGCTGGATCTGTGATTGAGGCTTTTGGTGAGTTCATCATCGCCGGAAACTACTTGATTGGTATTATCGTTTTCTCGATTCTGATGATTATTAACTTCGTGGTTGTCACTAAGGGTGCTGGCCGTGTTTCTGAAGTAACAGCACGCTTCACCTTGGATGCTATGCCAGGTAAACAGATGGCAATCGATGCCGATTTGAATGCTGGGATTTTGACGAAAGAGGAGGCGAAACTCCGTCGTGCTGAAGTTGCTGCTGAATCAGAGTTCTACGGCTCGATGGATGGTGCTAGTAAGTTCGTAAAGGGTGATGTTATCGCAGGTATCATCATTCTAGTGATCAATATAGTTGGTGGTTTAGTCATTGGTGTAGCCTTCCATGGAATGAGTCTAGCCGACGCTGCACAGACCTATGCACTGCTTACCATTGGTGATGGTCTAGTAGCGCAGATCCCGTCACTTCTCCTTGCTACTGCAACAGCAATCATCGTGACCCGCGTATCGGCTGATACAACGATGCACAGTCAGATGAAGACACAGATGGGTAACATGCAGCCCTTAGCTGTAACCTCGGGCATCTTGTTGATTATCGGTGTGATACCGGGAATGCCTAATCTGATGTTCCTATCAATGGCAGCGGTTGCAGGTGGTTTGGCTTATCTCTCCTACAAGCGCTCTAACAATGAGCTTGAGGAGTCTGATACCTCCGAATCTGAAGAGACACAAAGTACAGAGATTAGTGAACTCTCTTGGGATGACGTGCCTAAGGTTGATGTCATCGGCTTAGAGGTAGGTTACGCTTTGATTCCACTGATCGATAGAGAGCAGGGTGGCGACCTTATGCAGCGCATCAAAGGTGTCCGTAAGAAACTCTCTCATCAGTTAGGTTTTCTAGTACAGACCGTTCATATTCGGGACAATTTAGATTTAACACCGAACCAATACCGCATCAATATTAATGGTGTGACGCGTGGTCAAGCTGAGATAATGCCAGGACGTGAATTGGCCATTAACCCAGGTGTCACTCATGGAGCATTAAATGGTATTGAGACTCGCGATCCAGCCTTTGGACTTGAGGCTACATGGATTACGCCTGATCAAAAAGAGTATGCACAGACGTTGGGTTACACGGTCGTTGATGCATCAACAGCACTTGCGACGCATCTCAATAAAATTCTCCAAGAGAATGCCCGTGACCTAATTGGTCATGATGAAGCGCAACAGCTACTGGACCAGTTGGCTACTGTTGCACCTAAGCTGGTTGAGAGTCTAGTTCCTAAAAAGATCTCCCTTGGGGTATTCACTGCGGTGCTACAGAATCTTCTTGAAGAGGGTGTGCCCATTCGCAACATTAAAGGGATTGTTGAAGTACTTTCGCACTCAGCTGATAGCTCGCAAAATGCGGCGGAGCTTACCTCAGCAGTACGTCCTAGCCTAGGTCGGATGATCGTTCAGTCGCTTGCTGAGATAGGCCAAGACCTATCAGTCATGACACTGGCTCCAGACTTAGAACAACTTCTACATAATGTGCTTCAGCAAGGAATGGGCGGCGATAGCATTGAGCCCACCCTTGCAGAGCAACTGTTAACCAACCTCTACACCACCAGTGAACAGCTGGTAGAAGAGGGTATTCAACCAGTGCTAATCGTGTCGCCAAGTGTGCGACCTTGGTTAGCTAAATTTGTTAAACACCGCGTACCAGGTCTTGTTGTACTTGGCTTTAATGAGATTCCTGATGAACAGGGTATCCGCGTGGTTAGAACCATTGATCGTAAAGAAAGCGATCGATTAGAGAACTGAGTGATTGAGGCGAATCATGAATATTAAGCGTGTAATTGAAAAAGATACCCGTACGGCATTTGAAAAGATTAAACAATTGTACGGAGAGGACACGGCTATTCTCTCAAATAAGAAGGTAGGCAATCAGGTTGAGGTGGTTGTGGCTATTAATCTGAATGATGGCAGCTATTCACTGCAGCAAGATCCAGAGGCTGCAGTTGGTGAAGTCGTCTCTAAACCTCGCCCTGTGGTCCATGAAAAAGCTGATAGTGCGCCGACAGTTGAGTGGATGCAGGCACGTCGCTCAGCCGAAGAGCGCCAACCTAAACCCAATACCCTATCGGAAAAAGATAGTATTGATCAGGTACGTAAACTGCTCGAGAAAACTAGAGCTGAACAACCTAGTGATTCTTCTCATGTTGCTTCGCCTCAAGCAACTGAGCAACCATCTTTACAAAGCCTAGCGATGGAGATGAGCTTACTGCGCGATATGTTTCAATCTCATCTTGAAAAAGAGTCCGACGAGCGTCGCGCTTCTATGGGTGTTTTCGCGAAAGATATGTTGCGCACATTGGATGAGCAGGGGGTTATTAAACATCAGGTGGCCAAGCTACAGCGCTCGCTTACGAGTATTGCTGACGCTGAAGTATTTGATACCAGTGTGAATTGGTTCAAACAACGTCTGAGTACAGCCGATATCAACCCTGTAATGGATGGTGGGATTTTTGCCTTTGTTGGCCTATCAGGCGTTGGTAAAACGACAACAATCGCAAAAATTGCCTCACAAGCCGCACTCGTTCACGGCCGAGATAACGTAGCCCTCATTACTCAGGACCACAATCGAATCGGTTCACGTGAACAGATGAATCTTTTTGGCATGATGCTGGGTGTAGAGGTGATTAACTCTTCCAGTACACGCCAACTTAAAGAGTGTCTAAATTCAGTAGCCCATAAGAAACTGGTTTTGATCGACACAGCCGGTGTAGGGTTACGTTCAGATGGCTTATCTGTTTTGGCTGACTCCTTGATGGAAGCAAATGAACACCTTCAAGTGATTCTAACCTTGGCAGCCAACAACCAAACAGCCGTAAACCAGAAAAACTGCCAAGACTTGAAAGGTAAAGTATGCGGTACGATCATCACTAAACTCGATGAAACCCTCAGCTGCGGTGGTGTGGTTTCATCACTCATTGAATCGTCACATTCAGTCATTGGTGCTTCAGAGGGGGCTGAAATTCCTCGTTGTTACAATCCGATGAGCGGTCCAGAACTGGTAAACCATTGGTTTGAAATTCCAACATCAACCTTATCTGAAGAGTCTCTGTCTACAACTAGACATGAGTCAGTAGCTTAAATTTAGGTCGTTGATGATGAGCAGCTCGAAAAGTGTACAAGTCATCGCCCTTACCAGTGGTAAAGGTGGTGTCGGTAAAACCAATACGGCAGTCAATATGGCTCTGGCTTTACAGAAGGCAGGCAATCGCGTGCTTCTGCTTGATGCTGATCTTGGTTTAGCGAATGTTGATGTGATGATTGGTCTCTATGCGACTTACAACTTGTCACATGTACTCAGCGGTGAGAAGCGTATTAACGAGATACTGCTTGATGGCCCAGGCGGGATTCAGGTTGTGCCAGCCTCTTCAGGGGTTAAGAGTATGGCGGAATTGAATGAACAGCAGATGGGTTATCTCATTCAAGCCTTCAGTGAGCTCAATGAGGAGTATGACTATCTTATTATTGATACAGCAGCAGGCATCTCTTCTGGCGTGCTTTCATTCTTACAAGCAGCCCACCACGTCGTCGTTGTGGTGGTTGATGAACCAAGTTCCATTACGGATGCATATGCCATGATTAAACTTCTGAGACGTGACTATGACGTAAACAATATCTGGCTAGTTTCCAACTTGGTTGATAGTAGTGAGCAAGGTGAGAAGCTATTCAATAAGCTGAATGGTGTGGTTGAGCGCTTCTTGGGTGAAGGGATTAACTATCTATGTGCGGTTCCCCGAGATACACGCTTGAGTGAAGCAAACCAGCGTCAAAAAGCGGTGCTTGAGGTCTCGCCAAGCTCTAAATCGTCCAAAGCCTATCAGCGAGCTGCCGCTATGGTATCTCGATGGCCGAAACCAAATGCTGCTCGTGGGCAAATGGAATTTTTTGTTGAACGTTTAATTGAGAGAGCATCAGCCTAATGCGTGACTTATCCCTCTACAAAGAGAATGATCGAGTCCATGCTACCTCGGTATTAGAAGAGCATGCAGGCTTGGTAAAACAGGTCGCCCTGCATCTTATTTCACGTCTTCCATCCAGTATCGAACTGGACGACTTGATACAGGTTGGCATGATCGGTCTATTAGAAGCAGATCAAACGTTTGATGCCAGTAAAGGGACGCAGTTTGAAACCTTTGCTCGTTTTCGTATTCGAGGAGCAATGATTGATGAAGTGCGCCGCTCGAGTATTTTGCCACGCAGTGTCATGAGCAATATTCGAGAGGTTTCAATCGCGCGTGGTGAGCTTGAACAACGTCTTGGACGCGCTGCTTATGATACTGAACTGGCGGACTATATGGGACTGAGCTTAGATGAGTATCACGCCAATGCTAATAAAAATCACCAATACCAGACAGTCTCTTTGACGGAAGGTGAGGATGGTGCAGAGTCTGAGTTAAGATTTGATGGGTTGGGTATAACGGATCAAATAAGTGACAGTCAGTTTAGAGAGGCGTTAGCTGATGCTATTTCAGAACTGAATGAGCGTGAGCAGTTAATCTTTTCTCTCTACTACACTGAAGAGATGAATCTGAAAGAGATTGCGATGGTGCTGAATGTAACTGAATCTAGGGTCTGTCAGATTCAGCGTCAAGCGATTAAAAAGTTGCAGGAACTGCTGGTCGAACACATCAATTGATAATCGATTAACCTTTTTAATTACTTTTGAGTGGCTATGCCACTACAAACGCCAATGCCTTTAAGCATCTCATTTGCATCACTCTGCTGACTGTTAGAAAGTTTTCCAGCAGCATCTTTAACCTTTGAATTGACCGTTTTGATGACGCGACTGAGTCGCTTTGGGTCACCATCAGCTTCATTCATTTGTTGAATTATACTCGCGATCTGGTAGTAATCATTAAAGATTGCCTGATCTTTTGTAACTTCAACAATACATCGTTCTTGAAGAGAGCAGTAGATTTCTCCTATAGACTGTGTCTGTATTGCTAAGTCATTAAGAGATGATTGGATAGCCATTAACTCTTCCCGCTCACCTTTTAGATCAACTCTGTTACCCAATGAGACCGAGTAGTCTAGATAGCATTTAGAGAGTTTTGATAAACGATCAATACTGGGTTGAGTTGCAGTTAAGGTATGGCACGCTTTATCAGTTTCGATTTCGCTTCCAAAACCAATATTGCTTTGTTGACTGTTCTCCTGTTGAGGAGTGCCTTGTTGTGATTTCTCCATAATACCGGTACAGCCACTTACCAGTAGAGATAATATAGTTAATGTACCTAAAGCTGTTAAATTCATAGTTAACTCTAAGGTTTCCTTAACGGTGGTGTTACCCGCTATTTGTAATTGGCTTTAAGCTCATTAAACAAGATTTCAAACTCATTCAATAGGTTTTTTGCAGAGGCTAGTTCGCCCTGTTCGCAATGGTTCTCAATTAACCCCGCTAATTGGAAGAGATCATCCTGTTTGAACATGCCACAGTATCCTTTAACTTCATGTGTCGTTTTAGATGCTTGAGCTAAATCCTGCGCAGCAAGTGCTGAATTAATTTTGATGAGGGAGTCATCGGTACCCTCTAAAAATCGAGGGAAAAGCCTAATGAGTGACGGATCCATCTGCTCAGATCCATTGAGGCAGGGTTTAGGATTACCCTCTAACGCTTCGATAATTTCAGATACCAGGCGTTCTCGAGAGAAGGGCTTGGCTAGGAATCGATTAGCACCAGCGTCTAAACAAGCTAATCGTGATTCACGACGATTATCCGCTGTTTGAATGATGATAGGGGTAGAGGGTAGGTCGCTCTTCTCTTCCTGTGCACGGATTCTATTAATCAGTTCAAGACCACCCATTACTTCCATTTGAAGGTCCAGAAGTAAAAGATCTACTGATTCATGTTCAAGAACTGATAAGGTCTCCTGACCATTTGCAGTAAAAATCAATTGAAGGTTTGTACCCTCTACAAAGTCTCGTATCAACTGTTGGTTGAGAGGTGAATCCTCAGCGACCAGTATCTTTTTACCTGATAAGTCGGGAATTGATTCAACTGTATGGGTATCTGGATCTGGTTCAATCATCTTCTGTGGTTTTACAGACTCTGAATGCATTAGAGGCAGGTAAATAGTGAAGATACTGCCTACACCTACCACAGATTCAACATTTAAATCCCCGCCCATTTGATGAGCAAGTTTTTTACAGATAGATAGCCCCAAACCTGTACTAGAGAGCTGGTCCAGTTTTTGGTGTGGAGATTGGTAATATGGGTCAAAAATATGAAGAATCTGCTCTTTAGGGATCCCTTTTCCTGCATCTGTAACAGAGAACTCAACACCTTCATCCTTAGAGTAGACGCTAAGAGTCACTTCACCTGAATCGCTATACTTTATTGCATTGCTCACTAGGTTAAAAAGAATTTGGCGGAGACGTTGTTGATCGGCTAGCCAGGTTGATTTGGTCAAATTAGATGATGAAAGAGTGAGCGTAATACCTTTTGTTTTAGCTTGATCAGAGAAAACGTCTACAACATCTTGGACGACCTCTAATAGGTTCACCGGCCTAACCGAGAGAACGTTTTTATCCACATCGATTTTACTGAAATCGAGTACGTTATCGACAAGAGATGAGAGGTGTTTACTCGCAGAGTCTAGGGATTTGTAATAGTGCTCATTCTGTGGGTCTTGAAAACGTCCTCGTAGCAGTTCAATCATCCCTAAAATTACGTTTAACGGTGTTCGTATCTCATGACTTAGAGATGCAATAAATTGCCCGCGTGTATTCTTAGCTAGCTCAGCAGATTGCCGTGCAATTTCTAGTTTTACAGCCTGATCAGAAAGATTGTAGGTTAAATTGAATACATCATTTAGCGTGTTTGCCAGAATCTTAGTTGAGCGAATGGTCGAGATGAGAAACAAGCTGGCGCCAACAGCTATCAATGTTTGGAAAGTCTCACCGGAAAATGCAAAAAGTAATCCTGCTGGAACAAGCATTATGGCCACAGTAGATAGAGCAATATAGCGAATAGCACCAAAAACAGATATCGCTCCTGCGGCCATCCCCATTTGGAAAAAGAATACAGCTATTTGATCGGTTAACGCCAAATCGATTGCAATGATAGTAATGCCGATACTCCATACAGCAGCGCTAATGAGTACGCCAACTGCAAATGGAATTTCCCACTTTTCACGGTTGACACCTTGGGGGTTATTCTTGAAGTAGAGGGCGAAAATGATGCCGCGAAATATGATCGACGTAAAAACAGAAATTAACCAAATAACGACCGAGAGATGGTCTGCATTATCCCATATGATAGATGCCAGAATTGAGGCGCTTATAACCGTCATCAACAAAGCGCCGACTGATTGTCGATAGATTAGATCGACAATGTCACTTTTTACCTGTTTTTGAAGTTCTCTTTTCTGCTCGTCCATTGGCGTTTTTTTTAAATCGTATATACCAATTTTAGAGGTTAACCTTGAGCCAGACGTGTGGCAACTATTACAAATAATGAAACTAAAATTTATTTGATCTTGATGCTGTTTTTCAATACGTACTACTAGACATGATTCATGGTCATTATAATTTGAATATCAAGCTTAATTTGAATTTAAACATTAGATTACACTAATATATATCCACAACCCTTTCCAATGCACAGTTTTAAATTCAAATCATTTTGATACCAGTATCAAACTTAGTTTGAAATAACATAATTCTGCATCAGTGTCGCCAAAGTACTAACTTAAGTTCTATTTTCGACATTATGAACAAGTTAGGCCCAAAATAGACAATTTAAGATTACATTGCCAATGTAAGTTATTGTTTATTATAGGCTTAATGGTATTGGTTAAATTTTAACCAATTTTCTGCTTTTACCTTTTAATGACGCTTTAGTTCACCTTTGATGACTCTGTGCACAGGTTTATCCACAGATAATGTGAGCACACTTTGCTAGCCCCCATGGTTACTGGGGTGGTCGATTTTAGAGAATTAAAGGTTAAAAACGATCAGTCGATGTCAAGGATTTTGTGGGTCTGAATGCTCAATTTCCATTGAGGATTTTGCATACAATATTCGATACAACGTGCACGATTTTCAAGCGCGTTTTGGTCATCCAGGGGTTGGATGTAGAAGTGTTCGAAGCTTAGATTTTGGAACTGTTCTGGCTGTGCTCTGAGCTCTTTTTGCGGGTAGACCAGCTTCAACTCGTGGCCCTCTAAAAGAAGAATCTCGGAGCTCCCTTTGGGGCTGACACAGACCCAATCGATTCCGTTTGGAAGCGGTAGGGTGCCGTTGGTCTCAATGGCGATCTCAAACCCTTGGTTATGTAGAGCATCGATCAGATCGCTGTCCATCTGCAGGGCAGGCTCGCCCCCGGTGATGACGACAAAGGGTTGTCCTTGCTTAGGATCTGGCCAGAAGCTAGCGATCCTTTGTGCCAGGGCTTCGGCGGAGGTGAACTTGCCGCCGTTTTGACCATCCGTACCCACGAAATCGGTATCACAGAATTGGCAGACTGCAGCCACTCGATCGGCTTCACGACCACTCCAAAGATTACAACCGGTAAAGCGACAGAACACCGCAGGGCGTCCTGCGTGAAAGCCTTCGCCTTGTAGGGTGTAGAAGATCTCTTTTACGGAGTAGGTCTTTGCCAAAATTAAGCCTCTTCTGCCTCACCGCCCAGGGCTTCCAAAAGCTCAGGGAGTAGGCGGGTAAATTCAATGCCCAACAGGGCTAGATCAGCATCCAGTGCCAGTGCTTCGTCCTCTTGCTCGCGGTCGCTCTGTTGCTCTTGGTACTGATCCGTCATTTTAATCGAGTGCAGGGTTAGATCCGAGTGCATGACAAACTGCAGCTGATCGCGCCACACCAGTTCTAGGCGCTCTGCTAACATGCCGCCGCTAAGGTGCGCTTGGATCTCTTTGTCAGTCAGGTTTTGGCCTTTAATCTTGATCTGGCTGCTGGTCTCTAAAGGATCGGTAAACTCGGTGACAGCGCCCAGCTCAAGTGCACGGGGTAGATCACGGTTCTCTAGTAGCCAGTCGCTGAACACTTTGTTGGCCGGAAGCGCGGTCGAGGTCAGTTTTACCGATAGTGACCCTAGATCTTCACGCAGTGTGCTTAGCAGCTCTTCTGCGCGCTTAAAGCTGCTGCCCTCCACAATCAGTAGTTTATGGTGAGGCGCGATAAGAGCACGTGTGGTTTTACGGCGTGTAAATGCACGTGGCAATAACGTCAGGGTAATCTCGTCTTTAAGCTGCACCTTCTCTTTACGGTAGACCTTACGATCTTCAGTCGCCTCTATCTGCTCTACCTTCTCGTTGAGCTGATCTTTGATCACGCTCGAGGGTAGGATCTTCTCCTCTTCTCGCAGTGAGATAAGGTGAAAGCCGTGACTGGTCAGTACCGGTAGATCTATGACACCAGGCGCCACTTCACCCCAACCCACTGAACGTGGTTCAGCGCCTTTACAGGGTACGAAGGGTCTGGCTTCTAGCGCCTCCATCAGTGCGGCTTCATTAAATGAATCACTGGGAGAAAAACGGTACCAAATGGCGTTACGAAACCAGAGCATAAAACCTCTAAATGCGGATTAGGTGAAGGGGCGCTATTATGTTGCTCTGATAGAAGGGATGCAAGCAGAGAGCCCTCTGCTTGCGGTTAGTTTCTGTGGTTAAAAGCTGTTACGAGCCGATTTAATCGCTTCATCGATGTAGTAACCGTAGAACTCTGGCGTGTTCACACCGACGATCTTTTTAGCGCGAGTCTCGCCCTTTGCATCGACAAATAGAATGGTCGGGGTGAAGCGTCCACCCAAGCTCTTAGCGACCTGTTCAGCCGAGCCCGTTGAGCCATCAAAGTTGATGACGGGAGTAGGGTTGCTCAGATCCAGTACCTGAATAGGGGGTGCATCGTTCGTTTGTAAAAGAGGTTTTAGGAAGTCCTCTTTGACGGTAACACAGAAGGCACAACCATCCTGAGAGACCAACAGAACAATCACTTCATTTGGGTTCGCTTTACCAAGCGACTGAAGATCTGTGGCTGTCTTAAGTGTTACCTCGGCTTGGGCGCTTATCATAAGGCCCAAGCTGAGAAGAAGTGCACTACAGGTTTTCGATAAAATCGACCGCATATTCCACCGCCTCGTCGGCAAACAGATCTAAGAAGAAGTGATCTGCATCCTCAACGACTACTAGTTCAATGTTCTCTTTGTCGATACTTTCCATCTTTTCAGGAAGATCTGCAACCACGGTATCCAAGCTGCCTGCGATGACCAGAGTAGGGATGTTAGTCTCTTTTAACACGGTGGGTGTGTCGTACTCAGGGTAGTTACCGTAGTAGCTTAGGACCGCTTCAGCTGACGCACCGCTGTTCTCACAGTAGATGATGCTGATGCCATCGATCATCGCCTTAGGATCCATTCCCTTAGCTTTTTCTAGAATCGGCTCGATAGGCGTTTCATAGCGTTTGCCATAACCCTCTATGGTCTTAGTGTAGTCCCAAGTTGCAGGTGCTAATAGAACTTGGCCTTTGATCTTATCTTGGTTAGCTGCAGCAAACTGAGCCGTCTGGTTGCCGCCACGCGAGTGACCCATTACCCAACGATCGCCTGCGCCTTGTCCATCTAGCCAGGTTTGCCATGCATCCATTTCAGCCAGTGCTTGCTGCATGGTGTGTTGAGCCGGAAGGGTACAGTCGTACATCGCTGATTCGCGGTTATCTAGGCCGTAACTCAGGTTGATGGCTAGAGTAGAGATGCCGTAATCGACCATCTGTTCCTGCACGTAGCTGATGATCTCCATCTCGTTGTGAGCCAGGGTGCCGTGCGTCAGCATCAGTACACCGTCTGCCAGGGATTTATCAGCCGTCAGTTCAAGGTTGCCGTTCAGTGTTAAACCCTCAAACGGTATCTGAACCTGTTCAGCCTGTGCAGTTGCAGCCATGAGTGATGCAGCGAGTAGGGTGGTCGATAGTCGAAGCATTTAAAACTCCATTAAACTTAAAATTTTTATCGTTAATAGGTATAAAAAAACCGAGGTGGCTAAACCTCGGTTTCTATTAGAGACCGTCGTAGGCCAGTAAACAGTATACGGGGACGCCGGTGTCTTGGATTTTTTGTGATCCGTTAAGGTCTGGCAGGTCAATCAGCGCAGCCACCTCAACTACGCTAGCCCCTAGACCGTTGATCAGTGTGCAGGCCGCCAGAGCTGTGCCACCAGTGGCAATCAGATCGTCGATTAGTACCACTTTATCGCCAGCGGTAACGGCATCCTTCTGAATCTCCACAGAGGCGGTGCCGTACTCCAGCGTATAGTCTTGGTGAATCGTTTCACCAGGAAGCTTCCCTTTTTTACGAACCAAAATTAGAGGCTTGTTCAGCTGGTGTGCAATAATCGCACCAAATAGAAAACCTCGAGCATCGATACAGGCTATGTGGGTAATATCCATCTGCATGTAACGATCAATAAAGGCGTTTGCGACCATGCGAGAGGCACGTGGATCTTGAAAAATCGGCGTAATATCACGGAACAGAATGCCAGGCTCTGGCCAATCTGGAATAGAGCGGACAACCGATTTTACATAGTGCTCGTCGTAAGACATTAAAGATCCTTATTTAACCGTGGTGTTGATTGCACTCTGGGCTGGGTGCTTCACCAGCCGCATCCAGCAGCGCTGCTTGATCAAGAATTTCCAGCTCTTTACCTTCAACACGAATCAGCTCTTGTGAAGAGAAGCGTGTAAAGATTCGACTGACCGTCTCGACCGCTAGGCCAAGGTAGTTGCCTATTTCGTTACGTGACATCGAAAGTCGGAAGGATTGTGCAGAGTAGCCACGCAGGGCATAACGTTGCGACAGCTTGAAAATAAAGGTTGCGATACGTTGTTCAGCCGTCTTTTTAGAGAGCAGCATCATCATCTGTTGGTCATCGCTGATCTCGTGGCTCATAGAGCGCATCACAGAACGACGCAGCTCTGGCATTTGACCTGCCAGATCGTCCAAGCGTGAGAAAGGGATCTCACAGACAGTGGTCGTCTCAAGCATCTTAGCCGACATTGGGTAGCTGCCTGAATCGAATCCGGCTAGGCCAACCAGTTCACCTGGGAAGTAGAAACCGTTTATCTGCTCTTCACCCTCTGGGTTTACAGAGTAGGTTTTTAACGAACCCGCACGAATGGCGAACAGTGATGTGAACTCTTCACCCTGTCTAAAAAGGAAGTCGCCTTTGTGAAGTGGTTTACTTTTATCAACGATGTCGTCGAGGCGAAGCGCCTCTTCGTCATTTAAAGAGACAGGCAAGCAGAGTGTACTCAAACTACAGGTGTTACAACTTACCTGGCCGATGCTCGCGAGTTTGATGTTCTTAGTGTCAGACATAAGGGCTCCTTAATTGTCTGACAGTATATCCAAAAGGGCTTTATTGACCCAAGTCAATTTAGATATAAAAGTGGACTTTTTAACGGTCCACTTATAGTGAAATGCGCTGGGATAGAGTGGGTTAGATGATTTTAGAAAATCGCTGTTCTGAGTGATCGATATAGGCATCAAAAGTCATGCAGATTCGACGAATCAGCAGGCGTCCAGCGGCGGTGACATCCATGCCATCCTCACTTAAATGAATTAGGCCATCCTGTGCCATAGGCTCAAGCAGTTTTAATTCGTTAGCGAAATACTTTTTAAAGTCGATGTTGAGCGCTTTGGATTGATCCGCAAAATCGAGTTGGAAGTCACAGATCAGGCGGGTAATCACCGCTCTGCGAATTTTGTCATCCTCATTGAGGCAGTACTCTTTGGTTAATGCTGAGCCCTGAGATTCAATATCCTGAGTGTAGCGCTCAATGTTAGGGCTGTTCTGTAGGTAGTAATCACCAATCTGACTGATCGATGAGACGCCCAAACCAATCAAGTCACACTGTGAGTGGGTGGTATAGCCCTGGAAGTTTCGATGCAGCGTTCCATCATCTTGGTGTTGTGTCAGTGTGTCGTCTGGCAGAGCAAAGTGATCCATACCAATGTTGCGGTAGCCCGCTGCCGTCAGCTTCTCAATACTTTGATGGTGAATCGCCAGTTTAGTCAGCGCATCGGGAAGCTCATCGGCATTGATACGACGCTGCGGTTTAAAACGCTCGGGTAGGTGAGCATAGTTAAATACCGAGAGACGATCAGGTCGTAGCTCTAGAATTCGATCCAACGTTTCGGCAAAGCTCTCTTCAGTTTGCAGTGGCAAGCCATAGATTAGATCAACGTTGATTGAGCGAAAGCCCAGTTCACGCGCCTCTTTAAGAAGGTCCGTTGTCATCTCTAGGGATTGCACGCGGTTTACTTTGATTTGAACCGCTTCATTAACATCCTGAACCCCTATACTGATGCGGTTGAAACCCAATTCACGCAGCAGTTTTAAGCGGCCAGGTGTCATCTCGCGAGGGTCAATCTCGATGGCGTAGTCACCCTGATCATCATCACGCAGTTTGAAGGCCTCTTTGAGTGCCTGCATTAAGCGAGCGGTCTGCTCATCATCGATGAAGGTGGGTGTACCACCACCCCAGTGAAGCTGATCCACTTGTACGTCACCGCCCAGTTCAGAGCTGCGCAGTTTAATCTCTTTTAACAGCGTCTGAAGGTAGGGTTCTGCACGGGAGCGATCTTTTGTGACCACTTTGTTGCATCCACAGTAGTAGCAGACGTGTGCACAGAAGGGGATGTGAATATAGAGTGATAAAGGCTTACGACTGTCGCGCTCACTGATCGCTTTAGAGAGCGTTTTGACACTGTCTGGAGTGTCAGTAAATTGCAGTGCGGTTGGGTAAGAGGTGTAGCGTGGACCTGCTAAATCATGACGGCGAATCAGGTCTGTATCCCACTGGATGTTGGTCTGTTGCAGCACAGTAATATTCCTTAATCATCAGATGTAAGAATATTAAGCAATAATAGAGGTTTATGTGTTGATACGGGTCAACCGCTACGCGCTTAGCAGTGTCCAAATGCCCATCAGTATTAAAAGTAGTCCCGAGAGTTTGCGTACCAAAGTGTGGGCGACCAGCTCGCGTAGTTGTTTAGCCAGTAGTCCAGTGGCGAGCATGGCTGGTAATGTACCCAAGCCAAAGCCCAGCATGAGTAGAGTGCTCTCTGCAACGCTACCGGCGGCCGATGACCAGATTAAGGTGCTGTAGACCAGACCGCAAGGTAGCCAGCCCCAGCCAATGCCCAGTACTAAGGCTTTAAACGGGGTGTCGGCAGGCATAAAGGGTTTAAGAAGAGGCGCTATCTGTTTCCACAATAGCGAGCCAGCCTGTTCCAGTTTCGTTAGGCCAAACCACCACTGTGCGATGTAGAGGCCCATGCTGATCAGTAGAAGGCCTGCAATCCAGCGTAGCGCAAAGGCTATCTCTGTCTGTTGTAGGGTTGCACCTAACAGACCAAGAATGGCACCCGCTGCACAGTAGCTAGCGATACGTCCAAGATTGTAGCTAAACAGACCTAATAGGGAGTTGGCTCGACCTGTTCCACCTATACTGAGACTCGAGGCAAGTCCACCACACATGGCTAGGCAGTGTGTTGTGCCAAGAAGGCCAATGATGAATGCCGAGGTGAAGCTAAGAGAGGCGGGCAGCATGCTCAATCTTTTGGTGTTTCAGAGGATGGAGCTTCAGGCTCTTTTTTGACGCGCGCGTCTTCAGGAATCATATCTTCATCATCGTCGTATAGAATGCGATGAGCAGGGGACTCTAGGTCATCAAATTGACCAGAATTAACGCTGTAGAAGAAAGCCCAGGTCGCAAAGGCTACCAAGATGATCGCGACAGGGATAAGTAAATAGACGATTTCCATAAAAACCTACAGCTGTTTGGTTAGACGAAGGGCATTGCCGACAACAATCAGCGAGCTAAGGGACATGCCAATAGCCGCCATCCAGGGGGCAATAAAACCACTTGCTGCTAAGGGTAGCGCGATTAGGTTGTATAACAAAGCCCAGCCAATATTTTGACGAATGATGTTTCGTGTTTTACGAGCCATGTTAAGGGAGCCAGGGATGCGTCTTAGATCAGAGCTGACCAACACAGCATCAGAGGATGTTTTGGCAAGGTCTGTCGCGCCGTTCATCGCAATAGAGGTCTGCGCACCGGACAGAACGGGAATGTCGTTGATACCATCGCCAATCATCAGGATGCGTTCACCGTTGTTTTGCATCGCCTTTACACGAGCTAGCTTATCTTCTGGCGACAAGTGCGCTTCAACATGATCGATCCCTAACTCAGAGGCGATGCGTTGTGCATTCGCTTCGCGATCACCGGTTAGCATGCCAACAGGTAATCCCAATGCTTGGATCTGCTTAACCGCTTCAATAGCCTCAGGTCGAAGTTGATCGTCAATCGAAAACCAGGCGAGAGGGCCGGAGCTATTACCCATCAGAAGAAAAATCCCTGTCCCTTCTGGGTGAGTGGGAGGTTGGTTTCCAAAGAGTTCGGATACAAACCCGGGTTTACCAATACGATAGGTGTTTCCGTTAATCGTTCCCTCTACGCCTCTACCCACATGGTTAGTGGCCTCTTCAACAGAGTATTCAAAGTAGGGAGCAAAAGCGGACGCGATGGGGTGCTCTGAGCGGCTCTCAATTGCTGCCGCTAGTTGATTGAGCTCATCAACGGACTGCTCACAGAGAGGGGTGGTCTCACGCAACGTCAGTTTGCCGGTGGTCAGTGTGCCGGTTTTATCAAAGTAGACGGCCGTGCACTGTGCCAAACTCTCTAATACATGCCCGCGAGTAACCAGCAGTCCCATTTTACGCAGAGAACCTATGGCTGCTGTTAAAGCCGTCGGTGTAGCCAAGGATAGTGCGCAAGGGCAGGTAACTACTAGGACAGAGAGTGTCACCCAGAAAGCGTCTGAAGGGGATATCTGCCACCAGATAAGACTGACAACGACAGCCGTTAGAAGAACACCAGCGACAAAATAGCTCGCAACCTTGTCGGCAATCTGAGCCGCCTTGGGTTTATCAGCCTGAGCACGATCCAATAGATTCAAAATGGAGGACATGCGCGACTGTTCAGCACTGCTGGTGATCTCCATCTCAATCGCTTGCTCCATATTGATGGTACCGCCTACTAAAGGGTCGCCAAGCGCTTTGCTGACGGGCAGAGGCTCACCGGTGAGGGCCGATTCATCAATGCTGGTGTGTTGCGTAAAGAGTATGCCATCAGCCGGTATGGAGTGACCGGGCTTAACCAGTACGCGATCACCTGGATTGAGTTCCGATACAGGGACAAGCTGTTCGCCGGTCTCGGTCAATCGCGTAGCGCTGGCTGGAAGAATATTGGCCAACTCATTGCCAGCCATACCCGTTCTGTGGCGAGCTTTCATCTCGAAGAAGCGGCCAATCAACAGGAAGAAGGTGAACATCGAGACCGAGTCGTAGTAGACCTCGCCGCTCTGTGTGATCGTAGCCCATACGCTGGCTATATAAGCGCCACCAATAGCGATAGATACCGGCACATCCATACTGAGGTGTCGGGTGCGAAGATCCCGTCGGGCCGCGTTGAAGAAGGGGCGCGCGGCATAAAATACAACAGGGGTGGCAACAATGAAGCTGGTCCAGCGAATAAAGTTCTGGATGTGCTCCTCCATGAAGAAGGCGTCACCTAGGTAGAGTGCCGATGACATCATCATCACCTGCATCATGCCGACACCGGCCACACCGAGTCGGCGCATCGCCTTTTTTTGCTCCTGTTCGTAGAGCTTCTCTTCTTGGTTGGGCGTAAACGGGTGAGGTGTGTAACCGATCGAAATGATGGCGGCCATCAGTTCACCTAAGGGTTTCTCTGACGGGTTCCAAACGAGTCGAGCGCGGTGGTTGGTTAGGTTAACGGTAAAGCTAGTGACACCAACCTGTTCGGTCAGATGCTTCTCTAAAAGCCAAACACAGGCAGCACAGTGGATCCCTTCAATGACAAAGAGGGCCTCTTTGCGATCGGAGTCTATGGTTCTGACGAAGGGTGCTTGAATGGATTCATTATCATAGAGTGCGAGTTGATCTTCGGACTCTATTTCAGTGGGGCGTTCTTGCTGTTGATTGCCGCGGTGCTGGTAGTACTTCTCTAGACCTGATCCCAGTATTGTTTGGGTGACCGCGCGGCAGGCGGGGCAACAAAATGACTCTTGCTTTCCATCAATTGAAAGCTCAACCTTCACCCCCTTAGGAATAGGGGTGGCACAGTGAAAACAAGAGTCTTTTGGATTACTCATTTTGGTCTGTTAGAACTTACCCACCTTGAAGGTATTTTGATCGTAAGGGGGCAATATTTCGCGACGTAGACGCCAGTTACCCTCAGTGTTGGTAATGATCAGGTAGCGTTTGCCGGTTAGTGTGCTCTGTAAGTTGCCAACGTAGACGCCTGTACCGCCCACTGAGCGAACCGTTAGGCTTTGATCATACTTCTGGTGGGTAGGGTGAACCAGGTCAACGGATAGTTGATCACCCAAAAAACTGTTCGATTTAAGATCCAAGCGAATATCACCGGTCAGTGTGTCCAACAATACTTCACCATGAATGCCTAAGCGATCCGCTTCATCTGAACGGCTGGTGTCGACATTAGTACCACGTGCCTCTTTGTAGTAATCGTCTTTAACCACGCCATCCATAGTCGTAATAGCAAGATAGAGGAAGGTTGTTCCATAGATAACCACAGCGATCAACGGCGCCAATACAAACCATAGCCATTTCTGCTTGTACCAAGGGCCAATGTCGTGAGTCTGTTCAGTCATGTAAACCTCAAAATAGTGACTAAAATAAAGCGCGGATACCCCTAAGAATATCCGCGCGCGAGTATATCACAGATTCTCTGTGACACTGTCTTAACGCTTAGGCGCAGGACCTATGAAACGACTTTCTGATTCAGCTTCAACGCCTGAGCCATCAGTCGCTGTTACGATAAAATCGATCTCATAGTTTGCTCGCTCCATAGCGCGAGGATCCAGAATGATCGACAGGTTGTGATCGAGTAGTTCACCAACGGCTACGTTTACAACGGTATCACCATTGATGATGGCATCCTCTAACCCTTCAACACGGATCTCGTACTGGTAATCACGTTGTGATTTGTTTGCCAGTTTTAGTGTGTAGGTGTTACGGATCAACCCATCATTAGTAGTGCTGTAGAGCTGACCGCGTTCACGAATAACGTCCACCTCAAGCGGCACTCGTGTAAAGAGTACATAACTGAAGGCGATGAACATGGCACAGATCGCGACGAAGTAACCGATCAAGCGAGGGCGGAAGATATGGGTTTTTTTACCGTTAAGCTCATGCTCGGTGGTGTAGCGAACCAGACCTTTCTCATAGCCCATCTTCTCCATGATGTTGTCACAGGCATCGACACAGGCACCACAAGCGACACACTCATACTGAAGACCATCACGGATATCGATACCGACAGGGCAGACGTGCACACAGTGACCACAGTCGATACAGTCACCCAGGCCTTCAGCCTTGTGATCGATGTGGCGTTTACGAGCACCACGGTTCTCACCGCGTTTCTCATCGTAAGAGATGATCAAGGTATCTTGGTCAAACATAACACTCTGGAAACGAGCGTATGGGCACATGTAGATACAGACCTGTTCGCGCAACCAGCCAGCTGCACCGTAGGTGCCTACCGTAAAGAAGGCCAACCACCAAAGCTCCCAAGGTCCAAGATTGAAGCTTAGGATGTTTGGAACCAATTCGCGTACCGGCGAGAAGTAGCCAACAAACGCAACGGCTGATACGGCACCTATAGCAAGCCAGATAAGGTGCTTAGCCAGTTTGCGAAGAACCTTGTTCGCACTCCAAGGCGCTTTGTCCAGCTTCATGCGAGCGTTGCGATCACCCTCGGTCAGTTGTTCGATTCTTATGAACAACCATGTCCAGACAAACTGTGGGCATGCATAGCCACACCAGAGACGACCGGCAAACACCGTTACAAAGAAGAGGGTAAAGGCGAGAATGATCAGCAGCCACGAAAGCAGCATGAAATCTTGTGGCCAAAACGTGAAGTTAAAGACATGGAACTGGCGGTTTGGTAGATCAAATAGTACGGCCTGTTTGCCATCGTATTGGATCCAAGAGAAACCGTAGAACATCAGCAACATGATCGCACTAGAGATGTTTCGTAGATTCTTGAATAGGCCGGTCGTGTACTTGACGTAGATCTCTTCACGTTTAGCGTATAGATCATAGGTTTCAGCAGCGCCAGAGCCCTTTTTTGGGGTGACATCTTTAACTGGGATATTAGACATGCAACTCGCCTGTGCTTATATGACTTGATTTGATTGTCTATTATAAATGGAATAAAAAAAAGGCGACTTGATATATATCAGGTCGCCTTTTCTTCTGCATGCGGTCTATTAGTTGTTAGACAAGCTGTAGACGTATGCAGAGATCAGTTTGATCTTATCTTCTGAAAGAAGATCTTTGTGCGCTGGCATTACGCCTGCACGGCCAGCTCGGATAGTGTGAGCGATCTGCTCAAACTTGCCGCCGTATAGCCAAGTGTCATCAGTTAGGTTTGGTGCACCCAGTGCCGCCATACCTTTACCTGTTGGCATGTGACATGCCGCACACAGAGTGTTGTATTGTGCTTGACCACGTTCAGCTGCTGCTGCGTCGTGTTCGTTGCCGCTGATGCTAAGCACGTAGTTAGTCACGTCTTGAACACCATCTTCACCCAGTACCGCACCCCAAGCAGGCATCGCACCACGACGACCATTGACGATAGACATCATAATGGTTTGTGGCTCGCCACCGTACAACCAATCTTTGTCGGTTAGGTTAGGGAAGCCGTAAGCACCCTGACCGCCAGTACCGTGACAAACAGAACAGTTGTTGGCAAACATGCGCTGACCCATTTTAAGGCCTGCTTCGTTACCTGGTTGGTTTAGCTCTTCAATTGATAGCGAAGCGTATTTAGCGAAAACAGGTTTGTAGACCTCTTCTGCGTGTGCCACTTCCTCTTCCCACTGGTTAGCCGACGTCCAACCAAGAAGGCCCTTGAAGTTACCAAGACCTGGGTAAAGCGCTAGGTAACCGAGTGAGAAGATAACCGTACCAATGAATAGTTGGAACCACCAGCGTGGTAGTGGGTTATCAAGCTCTTCGATGCCATCGAATTCGTGGCCCGTAGTCGCTTCAGTTGTTTCTTTGTGTGTTTCACTTTTGCGCGTTGCTAGAAGCAGCCAAGTACAGCCGATAATAACGGCTAGAGTGATGACTGTGATCCATGCGCTCCAAAAAGCACTCATCTTTCTACTCCTTACTCGACGTCTTTGTCAGTTTTTCTGGTGCGTTCATCAATCTCCTCGTCCTGGAAGGGGAGGTTGGCTGCATCGTCAAACCGTTTGCGGTTTTTCGGATTCAGTACCCAGATGAACAGGGCCAGAAACGTTACCAGCATCACTACTGGAATGTATGGACCGTAGACGTCGTAGCTCACTATTAATTACCGCTTGTTGTTGTACACAGTATGCATCTTGCCTAGCGCTTGTAGGTAAGCAACTAGAGCATCGATCTCATATTTGCCTTCTACGTTTTCACGCGCTGAAGCGATTGTTGCATCGTCAAATGGAACGCCTAGCTTACGAAGAGCTTCCATCTTCGCAGCCGTATCTTTACCCGTTAGCTTCTGTTCGAACAGCCAAGGGTAAGATGGCATTTTTGATTCAGGTACAACGTCACGTGGGTTGTATAGGTGAGCACGCTGCCAGTCATCTGAGTAACGACCGCCGACACGAGCTAGGTCTGGACCTGTACGCTTAGAACCCCAAAGGAATGGGTGCTCGTAAACGTGCTCGTTAGCAGTAGAGAAGTGACCGTAACGCTCAGTCTCCGCACGGAAAGGACGGATCATCTGAGTGTGACATACGTGACAGCCTTCACGGATGTAGATATCGCGACCTTCAAGCTCTAGAGCTGAGTAGGTGCGAAGACCTTCGATTGGCTTAGTCGTAGAGCTCTGGAAGAACAGAGGTACGATCTCAGCCAAACCACCACCACTGATCACGATGATGATCAGTAGGGCAAGGAGGCCGACGTTCTTTTCAATAGTATCGTGTTTAATCATCTTAATGTCTCCGGTACTAATTACGCAGTAGCTGCTGATGGATCTGGGTTTTCAGCTTTAGCTACTGTGCTGCCTGCACGTACGGTCTGCCATACGTTGTAAGCCATTAGAAGCATACCGGTTACGAAGAAGACACCGCCTAGGAAACGTACAAAGTAACCTGGGTGGCTCGCTTCTAGGGCTTCTACGAAGCTGTAAGTAAGCGTGCCGTCTTCGTTAACTGCGCGCCACATTAGACCCTGTAGGATACCGTTAACCCACATTGCACAGATGTAAAGAACTGTACCGATTGTTGCCAACCAGAAGTGAGTGTTGATTAGGCCGACGCTGTACATCTGAGCCTTACCAAACAGCTTAGGAATCATGTGGTAAACCGCGCCGATAGAGATCATTGCAACCCAACCTAGAGCACCAGCGTGTACGTGGCCGATAGTCCAGTCAGTGTTGTGTGACAGTGCGTTGACTGTCTTGATTGCCATCATTGGGCCTTCGAATGTTGACATACCGTAGAAGGATAGAGAGACAACAAGGAAGCGAAGAACTGGGTCTGTGCGAAGCTTATGCCAAGCGCCAGATAGCGTCATCATACCGTTGATCATACCGCCCCAAGAAGGTGCAAGAAGGATCAAAGACATGACCATGCCGACTGACTGAGTCCAGTCTGGAAGCGCAGAGTAGTGTAGGTGGTGACCACCAGCCCACATGTACGTCGCGATCAGTGCCCAGAAGTGAACGATCGATAGACGGTATGAGTAGATTGGACGCTCTGCTTGCTTAGGTACGAAGTAGTACATCATGCCTAGGAAGCCTGCCGTTAGGAAGAAGCCTACAGCGTTGTGTCCGTACCACCACTGAACCATCGCGTCGACAACGCCAGGGTAGACAGAGTAAGACTTCCACAGTGTAACAGGCATAGAGATGCTGTTAACGATGTGAAGCACTGCAACAGTGATAATAAATGCCATGTAGAACCAGTTGCCCACGTAGATGTGCGACGTTTTACGGTTCTTAACGGTACCTAGGAACACGATTGCGTATGAGATCCATACAACCGCGATCAAGATATCGATAGGCCATTCAAGTTCAGCGTACTCTTTAGTGGTTGTCAGACCCATCGGCAGCGTGATTGCTGCTGCGACGATGACTGCTTGCCAACCCCAGAAAGTGAACGATGCTAAACCGTCAGAGATTAGACGCGTCTGACAGGTGCGCTGTACAACGTAGTAAGACGTTGCAAATAGTGCACATCCGCCAAAGGCGAAGATAACTGCGTTGGTATGCAACGGACGAAGACGTCCGAAAGAGAACCATGCAGTGTCGAAGTTAAGTGCCGGCCAGACTAGTTGTGCGGCGATGAGTACACCCATCGTCATACCAACTATGCCCCAGACTACAGTCATGATGGCGAACTGGCGTACAACTTTGTAGTTGTAGGTCGTGTTTGCTGTTGCAGTGCTCATTTCATGCTCTCATCAAAGCTAAGTGAATTGATAGTTTTTGAAACCGTTGCGAATTATCAGTTATGGGGCAAGATTTTTCAATGCAAAACGCCCCTAAATAGGGCGTTGTAGCTATCCATTAGTATTATCTAATAAGTCGGTTGTCGTGAATTTTAAAAAGGCGGATACGATTTGTTAATGGTGTAAGTTACTGATATTAAATGACTTAATCATTTATTACGATTGGTTCAAACTATATATCTGTTTATTATTTGTTCGATTTTAGTCAATTTTTTGATTCATCAAAAATAACGCTTTTTTGATATGTATCAATTTTCATAAAAGTGACTGATTTTTGCTATTACGACGGCTAACTCGTTAAACTGTCGCCTCTGTTTTAGGGAGAGGTTCCTTTGAATCACATTATTATCTATTGTCGCAGTGGCTTTGAGAGTGAGGCCGCCAGTGAAATATCAGTAAAAGCGGCGGAGGCTGGAGTTTACGGTTATCCGAAGTTTGATGATTTGGCGGGTTATATAGAGTTTGTGATCAACCCTCCTCACAACGCGCTGCAGTTGATGAGTAAGCTGCGCTTTCGCGATCTCATCTTTGCGCGCCAATGGATCGCCTGTGAGCCAATGCTGCAGGGCGTTTCGTCAAAAGATCGCCTAACACCCATAAGTGAAGCGGTTGCTAAGCTGCCCAAAGCCTCTGAGTTGTTGGTTGAGAGTGCGGATACTACTGATGGCCGCAACCTTAATGGTTTGGCTAAAAAACTCGGTAGTGCTGCAGCAGGCTTTTTACGACAGCAGGATCTTTTACTTCCAAGAAAATCAAAGGCTGAATATCGGCTACATATCTTCCTGCTCGAAAATAATCAGATTTGGGTCGGTGTCAGTCCGATCAATAACAGTTCCAAATGGGAGCAGGGGATTAAGCGACTTAAATTCCCAGCCGATGCACCGAGCCGCTCTACATTAAAACTTGAAGAGGCGTGGCACTACTTTATCCCACAAAAAGCCTGGGATGAGCGGTTGCAGCGCGGTATGAAAGCAGTCGATTTGGGGGCGGCCCCCGGTGGCTGGACCTATCAGCTGGTTAAACGCGGCATGTTTGTCACAGCGGTTGATAATGGGCCCATGAAGGGTGATCTAATGGAGACCGGTCAGGTTGATCACCAACGCGAGGATGCCTTTACCTTTGCGCCTGCCAAGCCAGTGGATCTGATGGTGTGTGATGTCGTTGATAAACCGACACGTGTCATTGAGTTGATGGCAAAGTGGGCCATTAATGGCTGGGCTGATCGTTTGATCTTCAACTTAAAGTTGCCAATGAAAAAGCGCTACATTGAAGTATCAGATCGAATAGAGCAGTTGGAGATGATTCTTCAGGAGCATGAAAAACCCTACCGTCTCGTCAGCAAGCATCTCTACCACGACCGTGAAGAGATCACTTGCTACCTGGAGTTAGACGTCTAATCAGTGCTCGTAGATTTTGATCAGCTCGTCACGCTCTAACATAGGGCGGAGTTTGTTCATCAGTTCAAGACGTTCTTGAGATTGATACCAACGCTCCCAGTCAGCCAGTGTGCTGTAAGTGGCAATGACTAAGCGGTGCTCTGGGTCATTGATGTCATGCATGACCTCACCTTTGATAAAGCCTGGTGAGCGCATAGACGCTTGCAGAGTCTCTTTAGCAATGGCCGTGTATTGTGGCTCTAGTTCGGCAGGAACCTTGCGGTTTATAAAAACCTTGATCATCGATTTGTCCTCTAACTACTTGTTATACCTTGAGAATAGCGCTCGGATTTGTCTAGGTAAAGGTGAATCGGGCTTAAACTCGTTGGAGTTTTTAAAAACTATTTGCGACAATGCGCGACTTGATTGAAAGGATAGTGCCATGAGCATTGAAAAACCCATTGAACAGCTGGATGCGCGCGGCCTCTACTGCCCAGAGCCAGTGATGATGTTGCATGGTAAAATTGCTCAACTTCAAGTGGGTGATCTCTTTGAGGTGATTGCCACGGACCCCTCTACAGAGCGTGATATCCCTAAGTTTTGTAACTTCTTAGGGCACGAGTTGGTCAGTCATGAAGTGAACGATGATCTTTTCATCTATCGAATACGGAAAGGTGGATGAGTAAAATCATTCAACAGATAGCCTCTGATACAGAGCGTCTTCTGCAAGAGGCAGAAGAAATTTTAATCAGAGTTGAACAACAAGTTGATCGAACTGAACCTCGTCAACTTCAAGAGAATAAAACAGTGACAGAACAGAACACAGCTAAGCCTCGCAATAAAAACCGTGAAGCTAACCAAGCCGCAGTCGAACTGCTGATTGCCGCTTACCCCAATACATTCAACCTTGAAGAACCCAAGCCTCTGAAAATTGGTATTCAAGAGGACTTAGTGGCGGATGAAAAGGTCAGTCGCGGTAAGATTAAGCGTGCGCTAGCGACTTATGTTCGTAACCCACGTTACCTTCAGTCAATGGTTGTTGGCGCTCAGCGTGTTGATTTGACCGGTGCTGAAGTGGCTGAAGTGACTGCTGAAGATGAAAAGCACGCTAAAGCTAAGCTAGACGAGTACAAGCAGCGCCGTAAAGAGCGCCACCAAGAGGCTCGTAAACAACAACGCGTTGCTCAAAAAGAGGAGCGTCTTACCTCTAAACTAGAAGCCCTAGTTAAGAAGTTCTAATCGCTTAGGCAGGGCAACGGTTCTCGCTGCTCTGTCTTGTTCTCCCCTTGAACTCTGAATTTCTGCCTATATATTAGTAGTTAATGATATAGGAGATGTTATGAGTCAATCAGTTAATCTCAGCTGCCCCCACTGTTTAGCAACCAATCGAGTGCCCAAAGATAAGCTCGATAAAGGGCCTGCCTGCGGTAAATGCCGAAAAGCGATCTTTACTCAGCAACCGATCGCCCTGAGCGAAGAGAATTTCGCTAAGTTTATTCGCAATACGGATATTCCGGTTATTGTTGATTTCTGGGCAGGTTGGTGTGGACCCTGTCGAATGATGGCACCCGCCTTTGCCGAAGTGGCAAAACGCACTGAGCCTGAGATGCGCTTCGTTAAAGTTGATACCGAAGCCAATCAACAGCTGGCCGCTCGCTATAACATCAGAAGCCTTCCAACCGTTGTCCGTTTTGAGGGCGGTAAAGAGGTTAAGCGTCAGTCGGGCGCAATGAACATCAGCCAGCTGCAGCAGTGGGTGGGTTAATTCAGTTCTGATTACCCGGACGAAGTCCACACTGATCCAAAATATTCTGCCAAGATTGGGTGTGGTTCTCTCGAGCTTTTAGATACCTAGACCAGACCTCTCCTTCGGGATGGGTATAGGTGTCTAGCCATCGGCTTTGAGGGAGGTTGAGTGACGCGATGATGGCTTGATGAAGGTTACTCCATTGGCGGCCTGTACGTTCAACCTGAGCGATGTAGGGTTGCAAACTGTTGACGTAAAACTTCATAAAGACGTTCCAGAGTATCTCTGACTTCTGGTTTTGCCTCTGATTAAAGCAGATCGGTCTGTCATTGAGTCTTTGGTTAATCGCTTCTGAGGTCTGCTCTAAAACCTGAGTTAACAGTGCCATGCTGGCGAGCCACTCTGATCCGAAATTGGATCGATAGAGCGTTTCGTAGTCACGCTCTAGCTCATTGGCAAAAGAGGGTGTTTGCCAGTCTGTATTGTTTTGGGTTTCAGCGATCTCAGCAAAGCGCTGCATTGTCAGCATTAACTCTGAGGTTGAGTAGTCTGCATCGGGTAACAGTGGTGCAGCCCCCAGTGAGAAGTGTTGTTCCATCTCTGGGCTGCTGTATAGGCTGTTCCATATCTGCTTTGGCCAGTTATCGCTCTTGATCTGATTGATCTCTTGAACACGCGCTAACACATCAGTTTGACTACTGTCACCTGTGAGCAGCTTCTGACAGCTGCGTAATTTTGGGATGAACCCCAGTTCGTAAATCAGTCGTTGTGAGCCACCGGCCAATTTGCCAAGGCTGGTGTTTCTCTGTGCGATTAGATCGATCAGCCCGCACTGCTTAAGATCGAGAACATCGATCAGGCCTTCGGTAATGGGTCTCAGGGTTTCAGTTCGCTCTCTTCGATCGGGAAGAATGGGGTAGAGCTTAGAGGTTTTGTTCAGTTGAAGATCAAAATCGATATCTATGGCTCGACTGGTCCGCTCGGCATAGGTCTCAACCAGGGACTGGGCTGGATCGGTATCGATACAGCCCGCGATAAAACTAGTTGAAATTAGGAGGGTTAACCAGTGCTTCATTGGATAGCTTATAGAGTCGTTTTATCAGTAGTACGGCGGCAAAGCTTAAGCCGATGAGTATGCCTAACCAGTAACCAACAGCCCCCATCTCTAAATGTTCGGCAATGATATACCCACTGGGTAGCCCAAGTATCCAGTAAGCGATAAACGCGATCAGCAGTGGGATTCGAGTATCCTTGTATCCGCGCAGTGCGCCATTCGCGGTCAGCTGGAGCGCATCGGAGAATTGGTAGAGTGCAGCGTAGCTAAGCAGGGTTGAGGCGATGGCGATGAGTTCAGCATCTTTAGAGAAGAGTGCAGCAATGCCATCGGACAGGATAAACAGAATCGTTGAGCTGAAGCAGGCTATCAAAAGGGCGATGCGCAGTCCCAGGAATCCTACTTGCTGGGCTTCAGCAAAGCGTTTAGCGCCATTGAGCTGGCCAACCCTAATGGTGACGGCCAAGCAGAGTGAGAGCGGCATCATAAAGATCAGGCTCGATATCGAGAGTGTGATCTGGTGAGCAGAGATCACCGTTGCACCGTAATCGGCCAAAAAGAGCGCAATCAGGCAGAACATGGTGGTCTCAACACCAAGGCTCGCGGCAATCGGTATGCCAATAGAGAGCTGATGTTTGATCTTCTCTCTGTTCGGTTTGAGGGTCTGTTTGAAGAGGTTCAACGGTTTGAAATAGCGGCTGTAGATCAGATAAGCAGCACCGGCTATGAACATGTACCAGAATACAATCGTTGTCGCCCATCCACAGCCCACGCCGCCCATTTCAGGCATACCCAGTTTGCCGAAGATGAGTATGTAGTTGAGAGGTAGATTGAGCAGTACAGCGCTGATGCCTATTTTCATGACAATTTTTGTCTGCCCATGTCCCTCAGCGAACGCCCTGATCGATTGATAGAGCAGCATGCCTGGTATGCCCCAGCTGATCGCGAACAGATAGTCATTGGCTGTGGATTTAAGAACCGGTTCTACAGACAGTAGGGTAAGAATCCAGTCAGAGGTGCCATTGATGAAGAGCCAGCTGAGCACGCCGATCGCAAGTGTGATCAGAAGGTTGTTAAACAGTTCTGAGGCGGTCTCCTCCTCACGTTTTCCACCAACATGATGTGCCACGATAGGGGTCAATGCCATCATAGCGCCAGCTAAGGATAGCGAGAGTGGCGTCCATATACTGGAGCCCAGAGCGATAGCTGCTAGCTCTTCAGCGCCCGCCCAAGAGGCCATCAGAGTATCGGATAGACTCATCGCTGTTTGCGAGGACTGAGCCAGCAGCATGGGCCAAGCAAGGTGGAGTAGCTGCTTGATCTCTACTCTGGAGTTGGGCGGAAAAAATGACATGCTATTTTTCGTATAAGGGGCGCTTAAAGCTCTCCCGCCTCCTCAAGCACTGTCCGTGCAATACGAAAGCACTCAACGGCGGCAGGCACGCCGGCATAGATGCCGACGGCATGAATGGCTGCTCGAATCTCGTCAACACTGCAACCATTATTCAATGCGCCCTTGCAGTGGGTAGCCCATTCGTGACTTTTGCCCATGGCGCCGAGCATCGCTAAATTCATTAACGAACGTGTTTTGGGATCAATGGCATCATCGCCCCAACCAAATCCCCAGCACCAAGCGGTCATCGCCTCCTGGAAGGGGCGGTTAAAGTCATCAGCAGCGGCTAGGTTTTTATCAACGTATTCAGCACCCAGTGTGCTGCGACGCATCTCTAAACCCTTATCAAAAAAGTTATCCATGTTGATCTCCTGATCGTTTCAGTCACACATAAAAAAACCGGGCACACAGTGTCCGGTTTTTTTCATCGATTTGGAAGATTAATCGATACGAACTTTTACATAGCTACCAGGCGCAGCTTCAAGTGGTTTGTTCTCTTTGCTGCCCAGAGTTTTCGGTGCATCCACTTTTTTACCAGCACGACGACGAACCCACTCAGCCCAGTTTGGCCACCAAGAACCTTCAACTTTTTCAGAGGTTTCAAACCAGTGGTCAGCGCCATGGCCCTGCTCACCTTTAACCCAGTAGTTGCGACGGTTTTTAGAAGCTGGGTTGATTACGCCGGCAACGTGACCGCTTGCGCCAAGGACGAACTCGATCTCTGAACCAAAGGTCTCTGTCGCTTTGAAGGTCGCTTTCCAAGGTGCAATGTGGTCTTCAATGGTCGAAAGGAAGTAACAAGGGATTTTGATCTCGCCTAGATCGATCTTCTCACCACAGATCTCCAGTGCATTCGGCTCAACCAGTTTGTTCTCTAGGTACATCTTATTGATGTAGTAGGTGTACATGGCCGCTGGAAGGTTAGTGCTGTCCGAGTTCCAGTAGAGGATATCAAACGGCGGTGGTGTCTGACCTTTTAGGTAGTTGTTAACAACGTAAGACCAGATGAGATCGTTCGAGCGCAACATGTTGAACGACGTCGCCAGTTCGCGTCCGTTTAGGAAGCCTGCTTGGCTCACTTTCTGCTCCAACTGTTTGACTTGGTAGTCATCAATGAAGACGCAGAGATCACCTGGATCAGAGAAGTCTGTCAGCGTTGTTAGGAAGGTTGCGCTTGCGATGCTGGTATCTTTACGCTTCGCCATAACCGCCAGTGCAGTCGCTGTTAATGTGCCACCGACACACCAGCTCACCGTGTTGATCTTATCGCTGCCTGAGACCTCTTTGGTCACACGAACGGCTTCGAAGATACCCTCTGACACAAGATCATCCCAGCTAAGGTTTGACTGTTCAGAGGTTGGGTTGCGCCAAGAGACTAGGAAGGTGTTTTGGCCCTGTTCAACACAGTACTTAACAAATGAGTTGTGTGGCTGAAGATCAAGGATGTAGAACTTGTTGATGCTCGGTGGAATGATCAGAGTCGGGCGAGTGTAAACCTGTTCACCCTCTGGCTTGTAGTGAATCAGCTGAATGACATCGTTCTGGAAGATAACAGAGCCTTCGGTTGTCGCAAGGTTCTCGCCCAGCGTAAACGCGCTCTCGTCAGTCATTGAGATGCGACCTTTCTCAAAGTCGGCTAGCAGGTTTTTCATACCATCGAGCAGTGACTGACCCTTAGTATCAAGTGCCTGTTGCAGGACTTCAGGGTTGGTTGCTGCAAAGTTAGTTGGCGACATCGCATCGATGAACTGGCGAGTGTAGAACTCCAATTTGTTCTGATCTTGATCCGATAGGTTCGCGCTCTCAGCCATCTGAGTCAGCATCTTAGAGCTCAGTAGGTAAGACTGCTTGATGTAGTCGTAAATAGGATTAGTTGACCACTCTTCAGCCTGGAAACGACGATCGCCACGCTCTGGCTCAGCAACCGGTGCTTCAGTAGTATTACCGGTTAACAAGTTGCGCCATAGGTTAAACTGCGCAGTCTGGTAGTCGGCGATTGCTCGCATCCACAGTGTTGGATCTTGCAGTGAACGCGTCGCAAGTTCAGTCCATGACTTGGTGAATTGAGAGAACATATCCTCAGCACCGTTGCCAGAGAAGTTTTCAAGCATCTTGCTTGTCTCTTGACTTACGTAGTTGATGAACTCTTGAGGATCAGTAGGTCCGTTACCTTTAGTCGCCATGGTAAAACTCCAGTGTGAATGACGTTTAATGCAGTCAATGTTGCACCGCAAAATATTATCGTAGAATAACCCCAAGATTCGTAGGGAACAAGTTAGAGGTTAGTCTTACTCTATGGCTTTAATGTTAAGGGATTTTTAAATCGTGAAATTGTTGGAATTAATGACGACAGAGGGTTGCCATCTGTGTGATCAAGCACTCCCTCTGTTGGTCTCTGGTATTGATCCGTCAAAGTATGAAGTGGATCTGGTCGATATAGCCTTTGATGACGAGTTGATGAATCAATATGCCACCCGGATACCGGTCTTGGTCGATCCTCAATCTAAGCAGTCACTGGATTGGCCGTTTGATGCTGAGCAGTTGGCACAGTTTATCAGATCAGTTGAGGGCCAGTAGGGCCTGTTCGGTCGGTGTTAGCATCTGTCGTGTTTGGCCCTTACGCTGTGCGTAGATGACAGAAAAGCTGAGAACATTCTGCACATAGGTACGGGTCTCATCAAAGGGGATGAGCTCTATGAATATCTCCAACGGCAAATTCTCACGGCCCTTCAGCCAACGGCTGACACGGTGAGGCCCCGCATTATAGGCCGCCGTTGCATAGATTCGATTTTTATCAAATTGACGATACATCTGCGCTAGGTAAGCTGTACCTGGCTGTACATTGAAATCAGGATCGTAGAGGCGGTTACTACTTTTATACTTCACCTTGATAGATTTGGCAGTGCGCTTAGCCGTTCTGGGCATCAACTGCATGAGCCCTCTAGCACCAACACTGGATCGAGCCCAGGGGAATAGGGCGCTCTCCTGTCTAGCAAGAGCCTGTGCCCAGATAGGGTCTATATTTCGCTTATTGGCATGTTTGATAAAGAGACTCTCAAACCCCTCTGGGAAGCGAAGGTCCATATCATTCCAAAACTCATGGTAAGCGGCGGCTAGAATTCCCTGTTGGTACCAACCTAGCTCATTCATCAAGTGCGCGGCGTGTTGGATCTCATTCGAAGACATCGTCTCTATCCAACGATTAAACTCAGATCGTGAAACTGTATAGCGATCAAGCGCTGTCAGCTCTTTAATGCGCAGATAGTGTTTGGAGTCTCTTAATTTAGCTAGCAGGGTTGGATCAAGCGTGATCGGTTCATGATTCAAATCAGCGGGTTGCCCAAGATGATCAGCTGCTAGAAATCCGTAAAAACTGCGTTTGGTACGAAGTGTATCTAATATCTCTGTTCGCATTGGATTATTGGGGAGTGCGGCTAGCCAATATTGCCAACGAGGGGAGTCTTGCAGCTCTTTAGGGAGCTTGGCAATCAGGGTGGCGACCTCCTGCCAGTCCTGTTCAAGCAGGGCTAAGCGTATGCGCCATTCAGTGAGTTCAGCACTGGCAAAGGTTGGATCAAGCTTGGCGAGTTTGATTCGATCATGTGCATCAAGCTCCTTAGCGACCCTTACACCAACACGCGTGAGCTCTTGTAAATTATCCGCCAGACTCAGATCAAATCCTTTGCCCAGTTTTAGCAACAGATTTAACGCTTCATATGGGTCGTGACGATACGCACGTTCAATCGCAATGCGTTGAATTTTGGCGAGCTGCTTAGCTGAGTAACCGCTGCCCATTCGAAGGACTTTAAAGGGTGATCGATAGACCGATCGAGCCGCATCAGCAATGCGACGATCAGACTCTGACTTAACAAAGCGCAGCGCATAACCCGACAGTCCCCATTTGTTGGCATCCAACGCATTGAGAACCCGTTTGAGTGCGACATCGCTGGTCAGATCACCATTGGCTCTAAACAGTCTGAATAGATCATCACAACTGTCTGGCTGAGAGCGGCCCACACTCCAGAGTGATGCCGCAAGTTTAGAGGCTTCAGTTGTGCGCTTTTGTCGATAGAGAGCTTCGGCATAGCGACACTGCATCTCAGTATTAGGGGAATCGATCTCAGTGTAGTGGCTGAGGAATGCCCCCCAATCTCTCTTTTCCCCTAGATGCTCTGTGTAGTTGAAACGCAATAGCCCCTCTAAGTGTGAATCAGGGTACCGGTTGGCAAACTGTTGAATATCCTCTGGCGTGAGTCGATTCAGTTCGGCACTGTACTGATTGAAGACTAGGTAGGGGTAGAGAGGGTAAGACTCGAGCTGTTTAGCGGCGGGGTCATCAAGATCTAAGCGACCCAGTTTGGCGAGTCTCTCGGCTTTTAGAAATGCGAGTTGCTCTGCACTCTCTTTACCTTTGGCCATGGATTCTATGCTGATGGCAAAAGTGCTAAAGAGAATGGGGGCTAAGTATTTGTTCAATTTATTCGTTGTTAACAAAGCTCGCACTCAAATAAGTCTCTGCACTAACTATGGTTTAAATCTGCAAAAATTTCACCCCTTGTCAGGTTAATTTTTAGCAACTGAGTTAAACTACGCGACCAGTTTTACAATTAAGCGACTCACATGGCATTTATTCGATTTGATCAGGTCTCTCTGGCCTTTGGTACCCGAGCAATTTTAGACAACGCAAACCTGCAAATTGAGGCGGGTGAGCGAGTAGCGCTGGTCGGTATTAACGGTACGGGTAAATCAACCCTACTAAAGATCGTTTCGGGTGAAATGGATGTTGATAACGGAGTCATTTGGCGCAGCCCAACCGCTCGAATTGCTCAGTTACCACAGAGCCTACCCGCGGCCGATGAACGATCGGTTCGCAGTGTTGTAGAAGCAGGTTTGGCTGATCTGGTTGAGTTGCGAGATCGCTACGAGACATTACTGGCTAACAGTAATGCTTCGCTCGATGAGTTGGAGCGTCTTCAGCATGATCTGGAAGCCCGTGATGCTTGGTCACTTGAGACGCGTGTGGATCGCATTCTTAGTCAACTTCAGCTACCTGGCGAAAAGCTGATGTCTGAACTCTCAGGTGGCTGGCGCCGTCGAGCTGCCTTAGGGGCTGCACTGGTTCAAAGCCCTGATCTGTTGCTGCTGGATGAGCCAACCAACCACTTGGATATTGAGACCATCGAGTGGTTAGAAGAGGTATTAGCCGCTTACAAAGGCGGGCTTCTATTTATCTCGCACGACCGTGCTCTAGTCGAGCGTTTAGCAACCCGTATTATTGAGTTAGACCGAGGTCAGTTGGTCGACTTTCCAGGCAGTTATGCAACCTACCTTACGCAAAAAGAGAAATTGCTCGAGGAGGAGGCCAAGCAGGCTGCTCTGTTTGATAAAAAATTGGCGCAGGAAGAGGCGTGGATACGTCAAGGTATCAAAGCTCGTCGTACCCGTAACGAGGGACGTGTTCGTGCTCTGAAGCAGCTGCGTGTTGAGCGATCCGAACGCCGTGAACGTCAGGGTAAAGCCAAGTTCGATGTGGAAGAGGCGGTTCGCTCGGGTAAGTTGGTGGCCGAGCTGCAGAATGTCTCGCTGAGTTATGCGGGACAGCCAGTCGTTAAGGATCTGTCAGTGCGTATTCAGCGAGGCGATCGCATCGGTCTGATTGGTCCGAACGGTATTGGTAAGAGTTCGCTGCTTAAGTTGATTTTAGGGGAGCAGGCTCCGGATCAGGGGGATGTGCGCCTTGGTAGCCAACTGGTGGTGGGTTATTTCGATCAGCTGCGTGGCCAAGTGGACCCCGAGAAGAGCATCATCGATAACGTCTCAGGCGGTCGTGAAAGTATCGATATTAACGGTCGATCACGTCATATCATCAGTTATCTTCAAGATTTCCTGTTCACACCAGAGCGTGCGCGCACACCGGTTAAAGCCCTGTCCGGCGGCGAGACTAACCGCGTGATGTTGGCTAAGTTGTTCAGTCAGCCCTCGAACCTGTTGGTGCTCGATGAGCCGACCAATGACTTGGATGTCGAGACACTGGAGCTGCTCGAAGAGATTCTGCTCGACTATCAAGGGACTCTTTTGTTGGTGAGCCATGATCGTCAATTCCTCGATAACATCGTCACCAGCACGCTTGCGTTTGAGGGTGAGGGTGTCATTCGTGAATATGTGGGCGGTTACCACGACTGGTTACGTCAGCGACCTAAAAATGTAGTGACTCAGAGTGTTGTACCAAAATCTGAGCCAGCTAAACCGGCTAAAAAAGAGGCTGCAGAGGCTAAAAAGCCCGTTAAACTCTCCTATAAACTGCAGCGAGAGTTGGACATGCTTCCAGAACAGATGGAGCAGACTGAAGCGGCCGTTGAAGCGCAGCAGGCCGTTTGTGGTTCAGCGGACTTTTATCAGCGACCTCATGAAGAGGTCACCGCTGAACTTGAAAAGTTAAGCACTCTAGAAGCCCAGTTGGAGACGCAGATGGAGCGCTGGATGGAGTTAGAGGCGATGGCTGAGGGTTAATGCCCCAATCGTACGGCCAGAATATCGCACTCTGCGCCGTGCAGAACGCCATTGGAGGTGGACCCAAGTAACAGCGATAGACCATGGCGACCGTGAGAGCCAATCACGATGAGATCAGTTTTAAGATCTTTCGCGACGGCATGAATCTCTGAACCAGTGTTGCCCGTTGCGACAATCGCTTTATTAATAGGGTAGCCAAGGCTGGTGGCAAGGGCGCTCAGTTTAGACTCGGCGTGGTTCTCAATTTGAGTTTGGATGTCGGCAATGTCGACAGGGATCTCACCGCCATAGGCGTAGCTGACAATCTCGACCACATGAATCAGATTGAGCTCAGCTTGATTCTGTTCGGCTAGCAGTTTGGCTCTTTCAAGCACAACACCAGACTCTTCAGAAAGGTCGATGGCAACAAGAATACGATTGTAGTGACTCATGGTGATTCTCCCTGTTTAGTCCCTACTACTATTAATAGCAGACAAGAAGGTTTTTAACATATGAAGTGGGCAATTATTGTTCTGATCATGCTCTCTTTGATCGGTTCTATGATGTGGGTCATGCCAAGTCCTCGTCAGCGCTTCCAATCTAAGCTCAGACTAGAGGCACGCAAGCTCGGTTTTCAGGTGCAGCTATCGCGTCTAGAGATACCCAGAGCCAAGGGCGAGATGGAGTCAGAAATTATCAATATGGCGGCTTACCGTATGCTGCGTGGCAAATTGGATCGATCAGCAAAAGAGCAGTGGGTTGAGTGGATGGTGGCTCGAGTCGACGCCATGGCCGCTGATGGCCTTCCTGAGGGCTGGTCCTGGGCAAAGGGTGAAAGATCTTTGAGTCCTACTAAGCTGAAAGCGCTCAGTGATTGGCTTGATCAGTTGCCTGAAGAGGTCGTTGCGGTTGAATCAACCGCCATTCACCTGACGCTCTATTGGCGCGAACCCGAGCGGGCTGGCGCACTGGATGAGCTAGGTGAAAAGGCCAATCAACTGTTAACGGAGATGATTTAATGAGCGGCGAGTTAACCCCAGGGATTTACAGACACTATAAAGGCAATGACTACGAAGTGATTGGAACCGCCAGACACTCAGAGACAGAAGAGTTGATGGTGGTCTATCGAACACTCTATGGCAACTTCGATCTCTGGGTGCGTCCCTATGAGATGTTTGTTGAAAAAGTGCGTTTAGAGTCTGGGGAAGAGGTTGATCGATTTTCACTGATCTAAACAGCTCTCTTAGCACTTATTATTAAGGCGTTTATTTGCATTTATTTTTTAGCGCTGTATTGTTGCGCCGATAAATTTTTTGCAATGCTCACTTGACGCTGAAGTCAGTTTCCACGTATTTGTAAAAATAGACAGAGTTTTGAATAGGTAGATAAAGATGGGTAAAACCCTGGTAATTGTGGAGTCACCAGCCAAGGCCAAGACGATCAATAAGTATCTTGGTAACCAGTACGTGGTTAAGTCCAGCGTTGGTCACATCCGTGATCTGCCGACCAGTGGTAGTGCCCAGAAGTCTGATCCTAAAGAGCGCGCTAAACAGGCTGCTTTGACACGCAAACTCTCGCCAGAGCAGAAGGTTGAGCATAAAAAGCGCAAACAGAAAGAGCAGCTTATTGCCCGTATGGGGATTGATCCCAACAAGGATTGGGCAGCTCATTATGAGATCCTTCCCGGTAAAGAGAAGGTCGTTGATGAACTGCGCAAACTGGCTAAGAGCGCTGATCAGATCTATCTCGCAACCGATTTGGACCGTGAAGGGGAGGCCATTGCATGGCACCTTCGCGAAGCGATTGGCGGTGATGATTCACGCTACCGTCGTGTTGTCTTTAACGAGATTACCAAGAAAGCGATCAATGAAGCGTTCGAAAAACCGAGCGATCTAGACCTAAATCGTGTTAATGCGCAGCAAGCGCGCCGTTTTCTTGACCGCGTTGTTGGTTATATGGTCTCTCCACTTCTTTGGGAGAAGGTGGCTCGTGGTCTGTCGGCGGGTCGTGTTCAATCCGTTGCGGTACGCCTGGTCGTTGAGCGTGAACGTGAAATTCGTGCCTTTATTCCCGATGAGTATTGGGAGTTGCATGCGGATGCGCAGACTCAAGGTGATAAGGCGGTTCGTCTAGAGGTCGTTAAACAGGCCGGTGCGGCATTTAAACCGACCAATGAAGATCAGGCGATGGCGGCAGTCAAAGCGCTGCAAAGTGCCTCTTATGAGGTCGTTAATCGTGAAGATCGTCCAACTAGCAGCAAGCCCTCTGCACCCTTTATTACCTCTACCTTGCAGCAGGCCGCCAGCACCCGTTTAGGTTTCGGTGTTAAGAAGACCATGATGCTCGCTCAGCGTCTCTATGAAGCGGGTTACATTACCTACATGCGTACCGACTCGACTAACTTAAGTAACGAGGCGGTTGAAGCGGCACGAGAGTTTATTGGTTCTCAGTTTGGTGGTGAATACTTGCCACCTCAGCCGATTCGTTATAGCTCTAAAGAGGGCGCACAAGAGGCGCACGAGGCGATCCGTCCATCTGATGTCAATGTTACCTCTGACTCATTGAACGGTGTCGATGCCGACGCAGTTCGACTCTACGACCTGATTCGTAACCAATTCCTAGCCTGTCAAATGACACCCGCTCGTTACCTAAGTACCCGTGTCACAGTGAAAGCGGGTGCCTATGAGCTGACCACTAAGGGTCGTGTCTTGCAGTTCGACGGTTACACCCGTGTGATGAACTTCCGCGGTAAATCGGATGAAGATCAGATCCTACCTGACATGCAGGTGGGTGAATCACTAAAACTTAAAGCCTTGGACCCTAGCCAGCACTTTACGAAACCGGCACCGCGCTACACAGAAGCGAGTTTGGTTAAAGAGCTTGAGAAGCGCGGTATTGGTCGTCCGTCCACCTACGCAGCGATTATCTCGACAATTCAAGATCGTGGTTACGTCGAAGTTCAAAACCGTCGCTTCTATGCACAAAAAATGGGCGATATCGTTACGGATCGTCTGGCTGAAAGTTTCCCAGACCTTATGGACTTCAGCTTTACCGCGCGTATGGAAGAGAAGCTGGATGATGTGGCAGATGGTGACATCAACTGGAAGGATCTTCTTAACAACTTCTACACACAGTTCGAAGGCGAACTGGAAGCGGCTCAATCAGCGGATGGTGGCATGCGTGCCAATGATCCAACCGAGACCGATATCAGCTGTCCAGCATGTCAGCGCCCAATGATGATTCGTACGGCAACGACGGGCGTCTTCTTGGGTTGCTCTGGTTATGCTTTGCCACCTAAAGAGCGTTGTAAAACGACCATCAACCTGATTCCTGGTGATGAGGTTGTCGCAGTGGATGCAGACGATGAGGCAGAGTCACGTCTGCTTCTAGAGAAGCACCGTTGTGGTAAATGTGGCTCCTCTATGGACTCCTACTTGATCGATGAGAAGCGCAAGTTACACATCTGTGGTAACAACCCAGATTGTGACGGCTTTGAGGTCGAAGAGGGTAACTACCGTATCAAGGGCTATGAAGGCCCTGTAGTCGAGTGTGATAAGTGTAGCGCTGAGATGCACCTTAAAACGGGCCGTTTCGGTAAGTTCTTTGGTTGTACCAACTCAGAGTGTAAAAACACACGTAAGCTGCTCAAGAATGGTGAAGTGGCTCCGCCTAAGATGGATCCAGTTCCGATGCCGGAGCTTAAGTGTCAGAAGGTTGACGATACCTACATCCTGCGTGATGGAGCCAGTGGTCTATTCCTGGCAGCAAGCCAATTCCCACGTAATCGTGAGACCCGTGCACCTCTGGTCAAAGAGTTGATTCCACATAAAAATGCGATTGACCCTAAATATCACTTCTTAATGGAAGGGCCTCAGCAAGATGAGCAGGGTAACCCCGCTCAAATACGTTACAGCCGCAAAACCAAAGAGCAGTACCTTATGACGGAAGTTGACGGTAAGGCGACTGGTTGGAGAGCTTACTTCACCAATGGTATGTGGCAAATTGAAGCAGCCAAAGCTAAGAAGCGTTAATGGCTGACCTATACTCCCAGCGTGTGAATCAAACACTCGCGTTTGCACAATATGCGCTGGTGGGTATCAACACTGAGTTGACCGGTGAATCGACCAATCGTATGAAGCTTCGTGGCCTGCAAGAGGCTGCGCTGTTTCATTTAGACAGCGCCTATAAAGCCTATCTTAATGAGTTGGCTGAACGTGAGCGTGTCCTGCTGACCCAGTCGACACCCTCTGAATTGAGCAAGGCTTTTAAGCAACAGGGAATCCATTCCAGTGAGTTGGATGAGATGGAGCTGCTCTGTCAGGATTCCGGTAGTTGGTTGTCTAAGTTGATCAGTGCCATCAAAGCTATTCATAAACCCCTACCTCCCTCGCAAGAGAGCGCTAGCCAATCTGACATAGCAATTATAGATTTAGCGAAAGAAGCGAGCCTTGAGGAGCAACTTGAGACTCAGTTGCAGGGTTGGTATGAGCAGTTACGAGCGATGATCCTGAGGCATCGCTCTAACGCGCAAGAGTGGTAAACTCAGTTCATTCCTTTTGTTTCAACACCCTTCACAAAGAGATGATCATTCAGATAGTGTCTTGTCGCATCCGCAAGTGGGGCTGATTTGCGACTGCTCACATCCATCTGAACAATGGTCGTCTCTGCCGTCGCGACACAGACGTCATCTTGGAACAGCACCTGGTAGAGCCCAAATGAGCTGGTACCCACCCGAGTTACACCGGTGCCAATATCCAGACGTCCTGGCCAGGTGATTTCACCTAGAAAGTTCAAATGCAGACTGGCAATGACAAATTCGCAATTGTCATTGGCCAGTGGGTCTTTTGGATCGTAGAGAAATTCGACACGGCCTGTCTCTAGGTAGGTACTGAATGCGGCATTGTTCACGTGGCCCTGACGATCGGTATCGGCATAACGGATCTTATCAAATGTTTGGATAGGGAAGTCGGTTAACTGATACGGCTGCTGATTTGGCTTGTGCGATCCCACACTATTCTCCTTGTAAGTGGTACTCCTCTATTGAGCCTATGATGGTTCAGGGTCTGATTCAAGCTAAATAAAAAAGCCGCTCAAAGAGCGGCTATGGGGGTCTTTGCTACAACGCAGCAAAGGGGGAGGCTAAATTTTTTTACGTACCAATAGACACTCTGTTTCGCTAGAGATCTGAGTGCGTTTCAGTTGGCTGACTAACGCGTCATCGGCAGGGTCATTGTGCCAGCAGATCAGTGTGTGACAGGTTCCCGCTTGCAGTGCGCGCTGAGCCAGTTTGTCTAAACCATGGCGCTTATCACGACGAAGTATCCACACTTTTTTGAGGTCGACACCTGCATCCGCCAGCACCTGCTTAGTCAAAGATTTTGGCGGCTCTAACATAACCAGCCAGCTCTCTTTTTGACTTAATGCGGCAAGCATCGGCAGAAGCATGGTGTTCAGATTTACCTCTGAGGTGTGCTGAACCAGCTCAGTCAAAACCAGTGGTTTAAGACCCGCATCATTCTGTGCAAATTGATTGTAAGCAATCATGGTGATTACCTTTAAAAGTCATTCTGTTGACGAATTACGCCAACACCCAAGCCTTCGATGGTTAACTGCTCTTCACGAAGATCAACTTTAATCGGGTCGAACTCTTCGTTCTCTGCTATCAAGTAGACCATGTGACCATCGCGGTGGAATCGTTTTACCGTGACATCTTCACCGACACGAGCAACGACTATCTGACCCTCACGTGCTTCACGTGTTTGGTGAACTGCTAAAAGATCACCATCCATAATGCCGATGTCTTTCATACTCATGCCGCGGACACGGAGTAGGTAGTCTGCTCTTGGGCGAAAGAAGTCTGAACTGATGGTGCAGTAATCATCGATGTGTTGTTCTGCGAGGATGGGTTCACCTGCGGCAACTTGACCGATGATCGCTAGGCCCTCCTGCTCCTCCTCTTCACCGACGATACGGATACCGCGAGAGGTGCCAGGGATCATCTCAATGGCCCCTTTACGTGCTAAGGCCTTTAGGTGCTCCTCTGCTGCATTGGCAGATTTAAACCCTAGATCGCGAGCAATATCGACGCGTGTAGGTGGAAATCCTGTTTCATCAATATGGCGACGGATGCAATCAAGCACCTCTTCTTGACGATTTGTAAGCTTCATAAACGCCCCCTATGACAGTACTGATTGGAATTTAAATGACTGTCTGTTTATTCAGTATTTGTATTTTTATACAGTATTTTAAATGTCGTCAAGTTTTTTCTGTTTGTATATCCAGTATTTTTGTATGATGGCCAACTAATTCGGAGGCGATGTGCTTAACAAAGAGACCCAAACCACCATACAGACAGCTTATCGCGCATTTCTAAATGCTCGCGATTTAAAGGCTCGTTATGCACAAAAGCATATGATTGCAGCGGTCGCACGGCAGTTGGGTGGTATCTTGTCGGACGATGCGGGTCAGCGTCTGGGTGAAAATCATCTGGTCGCCGTAGAGGCTGGAACGGGCACCGGTAAAACCATTGCTTACCTGCTGGCCGCACTTCCAATAGCGCAGGCTAAAGGTAAAACGCTGATCATTTCGACCGCTACCGTTGCGCTTCAGGAGCAGCTTTTATTAAAAGATCTTCCTGAGTTGGCTGAGCACGCCGGTATTGAATTTAAGTACGAAATTGCTAAAGGGCGTCGGCGCTACCTCTGTGTTAGCCGATTAGAGTCTCTTCTTAGTAATCAGCAGGATCTTTCACAGTCAGCCCTGTTTGAAGATGAGTTGGCCCAAGTTTTGGGGCCTGAACAGATCAAAGAGTACAGCGGCCTGTTGGATGAGTTTGCCAGTGGTCGTTGGAAGGGTGATCGTGATGAGCTAGAGCGCAACCTGGATGATGAGACCTGGATGCCGCTTACCTCAGACCATATGCAGTGTACTAATCGTCGCTGTGCGCATTTCAACGCCTGTCCGTTTTATCGTGCTAGGGCCGATATTGAGACAACCGATCTCTTGGTGGTCAACCACGATCTTGTACTGGCTGACTTGGCGTTAGGCGGTGGTGCGATTCTTCCTGAACCGGCCGATTCAATCTACATATTTGATGAGGCGCATCATCTGGGTGATAAGGCGACTAACCACTTCGCGCTCTCTATGCGAGTTAAAGCGAGTGAAAAGGCCTTCAAAACCCTGGAGCGTCAGTTAAAAGGGCTGTTGGATGAAGCGGATTCTGCATTGGTTTTGCAAGATCCAATCAGTCGTATTCAATCCAGTCTCAATGTGGTTCAGGGGCATTTGCAGCGTCTGGACGATCTAGTCTCTGAACAGTTTTTGCCACTCCCGGTGGATGAGCGCAGGTTGCGCTACCCGCAAGGCAGGGTACCCGACAGTTTGGCTAGCCTGACACGTGAATTGGCTCAGTTTTTATCACAGGTTGATCCTCAGTTAGAGAAGATTATTAATGCCCTTAAAGGGGCGATGGAAGATGAAGAGTCTGCACTCGATAAGGGTGTAGGGGAGCGCTGGTTGCCACCGCTAAGTACCCAGTTTAGCCGTGTCCAGAAGATGATGTGGCTGTGTAGAAGTTTTTCGCAAGATATTGAAAATGAAGAGGATAAAGTTGCAAGGTGGTTGGTTCGTCATGAGTCTGAAGCGGGTCGCGATATTGAACTTCACAGCGCCCCTGTCTCCGCTCAAAACCATCTTCAAGATCTGCTCTGGGATCAGTGTTACGGTGCGGTTTTAACCTCAGCAACGCTAACGGCCCTTGGGCGGTTTGATTCCCTCTTTACTCAATTGGGTCTCCCTTTGGATACGCCAGCACTGCGAATGCCTAGTCCTTTTGACTACGCCAATAAGGCCGTTTTGCATGTCCCGAAAATGAAGTTCGATCCTTCAAAAGCGGATCTTCATACCGAAGAGGTTGCTGATTGGCTTAACCGAGAGTTACCCAATTTAACCTCTGTATTGGTTCTGTTTACCTCTTGGCGCCAAATGCGTCGAGTCGAAGAGTTAATGGATACCAAACTGCTGTCGCGTTTAACGGTTCAAGGTGAACTCAGTAAGCAAGCGATGCTGATAGAGCACAAAGCGAGAATCGACCGTGACGAACCCAGTGTTATTTTTGGTTTGGCGTCGTTTGCAGAGGGTGTAGATCTACCCGGTCACTACCTAAAAGATGTTATCATTACCAAGTTGCCTTTTAGTGTTCCAGATGATCCTGTGGATGCGACCTTGGCTGAGTGGATAGAAGCCCGCGGTGGTAACCCTTTCATGGAGATAAGTGTACCCGCAGCCTCTATCAAACTAACTCAAGCGGCAGGCAGATTACTGCGTACGGAGAATGATTCCGGTCGTGTTGTTTTACTTGATAGGCGTGTCGTGACACGTCGTTATGGACAGCAGTTGATCGATGCGCTTCCTCCTTTTGCGCGCCATTTTGAATGATCTATTGATTGAGAGATCCCGATTTTGACTACAGATACCAACCCTGAACAGCAACAAGGTAATCAAGATTCAAATGAAAAGCGGCGTCGCACCCAGCGTCGTCGTCCCCGCAAAAGCCGTGACGACAAACCTCGTCGCTCGCAAGAGTGGAGCCTTGATCAGTTTGTTGTAGAGCCTCAAGAGGGTAAGGATCGTTTCCACGATTTCTATCTGCCAGACTCATTGATGCGTGGTATTCATGAGCTTGGCTTTGAGTACGCAACACCGATTCAAGCGGCAACGATTAAGCCGGCACTTCAAGGCCGTGACATCATTGGTAAGGCTCAGACCGGTACCGGTAAAACTGCAGCTTTTCTAATCGGGATCATTACCGATCTTCTCGACTTCAAGTTGGATGTTGAACCGCGCAAGGGTGAACCCCGTGCATTGATCATTGCACCGACACGAGAGTTGGCTCTGCAGATTGCAGCCGATGCAGAAGGCCTATGTAAATACACTGGTTTAAGTATCGTCTCGCTGGTAGGTGGCATGGATTATGACGTGCAGCGTGCAGCACTCGCCAAAGCGCCTGTCGATATTTTGGTCGCGACACCGGGTCGCTTGATCGACTTCGTCAGAAATCAGGATATCGATCTCTACAACGTAGAGGTGTTGGTGCTGGATGAGGCTGATCGTATGTTGAGCATGGGCTTCATTCCCGATGTGCGTACCATCATTCGTTCAACACCGCGTAAGGGCGCTGAGCGTCAAACACTGCTCTACAGTGCAACCTTCACCGATGAGATTATGCGTTTAGCGGCGCAGTGGACGCGTGATCCGGTCACGATTGAGATCGAATCAGAGCATCAAACTACGGATAACGTTTCTCAAACGGTATTTCTTGTCTCAAGTGATGAGAAGTACAACTTGCTGCGTAACTACTTACGTATCAATGGCGTCGAGAAAGCGATCGTATTCTGTAACCGTCGTCATGAGACGCGTAAGTTGGCAGAGCGTCTAGAGAAAGACGGTGTCAAAGCGGCCATGATGTCGGGTGAGATCCCACAGAACAAACGCATCAAAACCCTAGAGGGTTTCCGCAGTGGCAAGATCGAAGTCCTAGTGGCTACCGACGTTGCTGGTCGCGGTATACACATTGATGGTGTGAGCCATGTTGTGAACTATCAGCTTCCTGAAGATGCGGATGACTATGTTCACCGTATTGGTCGAACCGGCCGTGCAGGCGCTACCGGTGAATCAATCTGTTTTGCCTGTGAAGACGATTCGTTCCTTATCCCAGACATTGAGTCGATGACCGGTGTTAAATTGAACTGTATCCACCCTGATGCTGAATTGCTGGTTGATCCAAACAGTGTTGTAGTGGAAGAGGCTGTTGAAACAGAGTCGACCGAATTGGAAGCGACAGAGACTGAAACTGAAACCGTTGTTGACGCGCCAGTGGCGGAAGAGCCTCTAGCAAATGAGTCAGTCGACCTAACGGAAGTCTCATCAGAAGAGACGGCTGGCGAGATTGATGTGCTACCCCTTGAAACAGCTGCTGAGACAAGCGAAGAGCAGTTAGATTTAGAGATCAATGAAGAGAGCGACGATAAGGAGTCTCGCAGTTAATGAGTGGTGATCGTCACGGCCTAGCGGGTATTCAAAAAATAGTGGCCATGATTGTCAGTGCGTTCTTCGCAGTGATTGGCTTGCTAGGCTTTAGCAATAGTGGAGATCCGGTTCAGCTGATCCTCTTTCTCGTTGCAGCAATCATCTCTTGGTATGTGATTGGAATGCTGTTCAAGTTGGTTGAACGAATTTTAGACTCCTTAGGTTGAGTTAGGTAAAGGTAATGCAGACAGTGACTAAGGTTGCCGTGTTAGGCGGTGGGAGTTTCGGTACCGTCATCGCCAATATGACGGCTGAAAAAGGTATCCCGACCTCCTTGTGGGTACGTCGAGCTGAACTGGCTAATGATATTAACCAGCAGCGTTGTAACGATCGCTATGTGCCCAACTACCCATTAGCCGACTCCTTGGTTGCGACTGATGATATCGAGTCCGCATTAAAAGACGCTCAGGTTGTCTTTATTGCGATTCCAAGCAGTGGCTTTCGAGCGGTTCTGAATCAAGCTAAACCCTACCTCAACGATGAACAATTGATCGTTAGCACGACCAAAGGCATCGAAGCTGTTAGCTTCAGTCTGATGAGTCAGATCATGGAGCAGGAGTGCCCAACACATCGATCTGGGGTGATCAGTGGCCCTAACCTGGCCAAAGAGATCGCCAAGCGTGAACTGACCGCTACGGTCATTGCCAGTAACGATGAGAATCTTCGAGAGACGGTTCAAGAGCTTCTTCAGTCTAGCTATTTCCGTGTCTATGCCAGCGCTGATACCTTCGGTGTGGAGCTCGGTGGCACCTTGAAGAACATCTACGCCATTGCGTCCGGCATGAGTGCTGCGTTGGGTATGGGTGAAAACACTAAAAGCATGCTGATCACGCGCTCTCTAGCAGAGATGAGTCGTCTTGCGGTGAGCATGGGCGCTAATCCATTGACCTTCCTTGGATTAGCGGGTGTGGGAGATCTGGTCGTGACCTGTCTATCACCTCTGTCACGTAACTACCGAGTTGGTTATGCGTTGGGGCAGGGTAAGTCGTTGGATCAAGCAGTGGCTGAGCTGGGAGAGGTCGCTGAGGGTGTCAATACACTGAAGTTGGTGAGCGAGCACGCAGAGCAGCAAGATGTCTACATGCCTCTTGTGCGTGGCCTCTACGAGGTAGTCTTTAATCAGGCGCCCGTCAAAGTGGTCATCGGTAAGATGATGGAAGGTGCCCACAGTGCCGATGTTGAGTTTACACTGTCGGGTTCCTGAACATGCGAATCCTATTGATGCGTCATGCGGAGGCTGCCCCTGGCTTCCCAGACGAATCACGTCGCTTAACCCCTTATGGGGAGGCGTCACTGCAAAATCGCCCTGAAGGTCTTCAGCCTTTCTTAGATAAATTGACCCACATCTTTGTCAGCCCCTATCAGCGTACTCAGCAGACATTAGCTAACCTTCTGCCCAATCGGGAGGCTCTGCTTCTTGATCTGATTACCCCTGAGGGTGAGCCTGAAGCCGTGTTTAACTATCTGCAATCTCTGCCCGATGAGAGCAGGGTTCTATTAGTGACACACATGCCCTTGGTGGGTCGTCTATTCAGCTCGCTCGTTGAGGGTGAAAGTCGCTTTGGCGTTGGGTTTATGCCCGCTCAAATCGAGGTGGTCGATTGTGATCTGCCTGCAGCGGGGCTGGGTCGCTCCATTGCTCAGTTTACTCATTACCCCTGAACCTACCGCTTACATTTGATAGAAAACAGCATGATTCATCCAAGAGAGATTAGGTTTACCGTTCACAGTCGAACCATTACTGCACTGCAGTGGGGTGAGGATGACCAACCGTTGATTTTGGCACTACACGGTTGGCTAGATAATGCCGAGAGTTACTACAAATTAGCGCCTCACTTGGCGGGTTTTCGTGTTGTCGCTATCGATATGGCAGGGCATGGTCAGTCAGATTGGCGCAGTGCGGATTCGGGCTATCCTGTTTGGGGTTATGTAGAAGATCTTCATGCGGTTAAGCGCCAACTTCAACCCGATGGGGCAATTCGAATACTGGCTCACTCGTTAGGTGCTGGTGTGGCGTCTCTCTACGCCGGGACATTTCCGGATCAGGTGTTAACACTTGGCTTGATAGAGAACCTAGCTCCGTTTACAAACGCCCCCGATCAATTTGCTGAGAATTTAAGCCAGTCGATAACGGATAACTTGTCGATTCAAAAACAGGCTTCTGCTAAATCCAAAGCATTGCTGACCAAGTTAAGAGCAACGGGTCGCTTCCCTGTGCCAGTGGATGCGGCTGAGCGCTTAGTGGTGCGCAGTAGTGAACAACTGCCCAATGGAGAGCTCAGAATACGAGTGGATCCCAGACTCAAATTGCGCTCTTCAGTACGTTTAACAGAAGAGCAGGTTCGCAGCACTCTTGCTCAGATAGAGTCACCTGTTTTGGTGATTGCGGGTCAGTCAGGTTTGAGCCAGGAGCTGACCCAAGCACGCTTACCCTTCGTAAAAAATATCGAATTTAGATGGATGCCGGGTGGGCATCATCTACACTTAGAGGATGAGGTCGTGCCACAGATGGCTGCGGCATTTAATGAGTTTTTTGGTTGAGTGAGTGTGTTGAATGATTAGGCTAGTGTTACATCGACTGTTACCTCTGTTTCTATTCTCCTCCATGACGTATGCGAATGGGGCTGCTCCTCTGCCCAATGGCATCAGTATTGACCCATCCGCTGAGCTCGATAAACAGACCACTCAAACCGTTCGAGATTATCGCTTTCCCTTAGGCGCTGTCGTTAAGATCAATCGAGATATTCGCATCGATAAAGAGCAGCAACTGTCGGGCCAACTCACGCGTTCAACCTGGGAGATGCCAAAATCATTTGATCCCCATGAACTGCTGCAGGTGCTTCGTGATCAAGTAATCACCCAAAAAGGTGAGATCCTGTTTGAGTGTGACGGCCGAGATTGCGGAACCAGTAATATCTGGGCGAATGACCTATTTAATAATGCCGATCTCTATGGCCGCGATGACTACCAACGCTATTTTGCTGCTAAGCTGGATGATCAATACCTTGCGGCTTACGCGGTAAGACGGGGTAACCGACGTGTCTATCTTCACCTCGATCAGATCACTGAAGCGGAACAGGCGGTGCCTTGGTTGGTGCTACTAGAAGATCGTGGCTGGGTTAAACTACCTAACATCGAAGAGCCAACCCTTAAGCTGTTAGCTGATCATCTGCAGCAAAAACTTTCGCCAATTCGATTAGTCGGTCATCAGCAGGGCAGTGATCAAGGAATTGCTGAACAGGAATCAATGCGCTTAGTTGAACAGGTGAGGGCTTATCTGGATAGGGCAGGCGTAGCCACTGGCCAACTCGAAGTACACGGATTAGGGGCATTAGCACCCAGTGTGCTGGGTGCCGACCAATCTGCTGTGGTCGTGATCGCTAAATAGAAGATCCGATTGGGTGTCAGACTGGAAGTCAGACACCAAACAGCTGAGGTGATTAGTTTACCAGTGACAGGAATTCTGCACGGGTTGCGGGGTTAGAGCGGAAGCTACCCAGCATCATCGATGTCTTCATCATCGCGTTTTGCTTTTCGACACCGCGCATCATCATGCACATGTGTTGCGCTTCAATCACCACGCCTACACCCAGAGCACCGGTCACCTCTTGAAGTGCTTCGGCAATCTCTTTGGTCATGTTCTCTTGGATCTGAAGACGGCGTGCGTACATGTCTACGATACGCGCTATTTTCGACAGACCAATCACTTTACCCTGTGGAATGTATGCAACGTGGGCTTTGCCAATGAAAGGGAGTAGGTGGTGTTCACACATTGAGTAGATCTCAATATTTTTCACGAGCACCATCTCAGAGTTGTCTGATGGGAAAAGCGCACCGTTTACCACCTCTTCAAGCGACTGGTCGTAGCCTTTGGTCAGAAACTTCATCGCTTTTGCAGCGCGTTTAGGCGTATCTAACAAACCTTCGCGGTTAAGATCTTCGCCAATCGCTTCAATGATGTTTTCGTAGGCTTTTTCCATGACTCTATTCCTTTCTCGGGCCTATTTATGCCCGTTAACAACTAAGCGGGCAAACATACGCCAATGTCTCCCTTGGGTAAAGGTTTAGCGGTCGGATTTATGACGCTCATCCGATTTAAGAAGCAGGTAGAGTGCTCCGGTTCCGCCATCTTTTGGCTGAGCAGAGCAGAACGCTAGCACTCCCTCTGTCTGTTGCAGCCACTCGCTGACGTAAGTCTTCAAAAGGGCAGGTTTGTTAGGGTCAGTATAGGATTTGCCATGTACGATCAGTATCGATTTGAGGCCCTGCTTACGACAATCCCTAATAAACAGATGCAACTCATTACGCGCTTCATCAACAGTAAAGCCGTGCAGATCAAGACCAGCATCCCAACCTAAATGACCCGATTGCATCCGTTTGATCAACTTCAGTTGAACGCCGGGTACTGCAAAAAGAATGCTCTCTTCGGCACTGAGTAATTCGTGATGAGTAGAGTTTAGCCCATCGACGATAAGCTCCTCTTTTTCGGCGGCCGCCAGTCGACGATATTCAATCGATCCCTCATCGGGTTTGTTGACGGGGCGTTGAATATCAGCGCGATTCTGCTCAATCGGCGTCACATCCTTAAAAAGCTCCTTTAGAGAAGCGAAATCACTGATCGTATCACTCTTATCAGACATGTTGATTACAGGTAAACTATGGCATCTTTTGATTCGGATATTATCAGGTTAGCCATGAGCTCAGATCAAGCAGTGATCGAACAACTTCTCACTCTTCGCGATTACGTTCGCTGGACACTCAGTGAGATGAACCGTCACCAAGTCTATTTTGGTCATGGCCATGTAGACGCTTGGGATGAGGCGCTGCAGTTAGTGTTTAATGCGGTTGACCTTCCGTGGGACAGTTCAGCTGAACTGTTAGACGCAAAACTTCTGCCCTCAGAAAGAGAGCGTGTCATCGATTTTGTGCAGCAGCGCTGCCAGCAACGTAAACCACTACCCTACATTACCGGTGAGGCTTGGTTTATGGGACTGCCTTTCACGGTTGATGAGCGTGTCTTGGTTCCGCGCTCGCCGATCGCACAGCTGATCGAGCAGCAGTTCCAGCCTTGGCTGGGCGATGTGGATGTAGAGCGCGTTTTGGATCTTTGCACCGGCAGTGGTTGTATCGGAATCGCTTGTGCTTATGCATTTGATCAAGCTGAAGTGGATCTTGCGGATTTATCAGACGATGCACTTGCGGTGGCTAATATTAATGTGGCACGTCATGAGATGGAAGAGCGAGTCCGCGTTGTCCACAGTGATCTGTTTAACAATTTAGAAGGTGAGGTTTACGATCTAATCGTTACCAATCCGCCGTACGTTGATGCTCCCGATGTAGCGTCAATGCCTGCCGAATATCAGCATGAGCCTGAAATGGCGTTAGGCTCAGGTGATGATGGTCTCGATATCACTCGCCGCATTTTGAGAGAGGCGGGTCGTCATCTGAGTGAACAGGGGCTGCTAGTGGTGGAAGTGGGTAACTCAGAGGTGCATCTAATGCAGGCTTACCCTGAGCTTCCACTGATATGGGTTGAGCTCGATCAGGGCGGTAATGGTGTCTTTGTAATTGATGCGCCCAGTCTTCGTGCACACCAAGAATTTATTTAATGACTGAGCCGAGGCTCAAACAGAAGGATTAGGACCATGTCCGGTAATACATACGGAAAGCTTTTCACAATCACCACCTTTGGCGAGAGCCATGGCCCAGCATTGGGTGCCATTGTCGATGGCTGTCCTCCTGGGATTGAGTTGTGTGAAGAGGATCTTCAGCTGGATCTTGATCGTCGTAAACCAGGAACCTCACGTCACACGACGCAGCGTCGCGAACCAGACCAAGTGAAGATTCTGTCTGGGGTTTTTGAAGGTAAGACAACCGGTACATCCATTGGTTTGCTGATCGAGAATACCGATCAACGTTCAAAAGATTACGGCAACATCAAAGATCAATTCCGTCCTGCTCACGCCGACTACACCTATCATCACAAGTACGGTATCCGTGACTACCGTGGTGGTGGTCGATCTTCGGCTCGTGAGACTGCGATGCGTGTAGCAGCCGGTGCTATTGCGAAGAGAGTACTAGCGAAGCAGGGCATTGAAATTCGTGGCTACCTGTCACAACTCGGTCCTATTGCTATTGATCACACTCAGTTTGATTGGAATGAAGTGGGTAATAACCCCTTCTTCTCACCTGATGCTGATGCTGCAGCAAAAATGGAAGTCTACATGGACGAGCTACGCAAAGAGGGTAACTCAGTGGGTGCTAAGATCTCTGTCGTTGCTTCGGGTGTTCCTGTCGGGCTGGGTGAGCCTATTTTCGATCGGTTGGATGCCGATCTGGCCCACTCACTGATGAGCATCAATGCCGTGAAAGGGGTTGAGATTGGTGATGGGTTTGCATCGGTTGCGCAAAAAGGGACTGAGCATCGCGATGAGATGACGAAAGAGGGTTTTCTCTCGAATCACGCGGGTGGAATCTTAGGCGGTATCTCCAGTGGCCAAGATATCATTGCGCACATCGCGCTTAAGCCAACCTCAAGCATGCGCCTGCCTGGTCGCAGTATTGATAAGTTTGGTAATGAAGTGGAGGTGGTAACCAAAGGCCGTCATGATCCCTGTGTCGGTATTCGTGCCACACCCATTGCAGAAGCGATGATGGCACTGACTCTGGTTGATCATCTGCTGCGTCATCGCGGCCAAAATGCGGGTGTATCGGTTGATACGCCGGTGCTGGGTCAGCTTTAAGATGTTAAAGACCCCTTACTACCTTATCGATCGATCGAAACTCCAAAAGAACATGGAGAAGATCGCGTACGTACGTGAGCATTCGGGTGCTAAATCACTGCTTGCACTGAAATGCTTCGCGACCTGGTCAGTGTTTGATCAAATGTCGCAATATATGGACGGTACAACCTCATCCTCACTCTATGAAGTTAAGTTAGGTCATGACAAGTTTCCTGGTGAAACACACGCTTACTCGGTCGCCTATGACGATCATGAGATAGAGGAGGTGCTCGCTAACTGTGACAAGATCATCTTCAACACCATCAATCAGTTTGAACGCTTTGAAGAGCAGAGCCGTGAGAAAACGCGTGGCTTGCGAGTGAATCCGGGTATTTCAACCTCTGAGTTCATCATTGCCGATCCAGCACGTCCGTATAGCCGCCTGGGTGAATGGGACCCTGAGCGTATCGAAACGGTAGTCGATAAAATTTCCGGTTTCATGTTCCACAACAACTGTGAAAATGGCGATTTTGAGCGTTTCAGTGCCATGCTCAGTGATATCGAAGCGCGCTTTGGCCACCTGATTGCCAAAATGAAATGGATCAGTTTAGGTGGTGGTATCCACTTTACCGGGGATGACTATCCGCTTGATCAATTCTGTCAGCGTTTGAAGTCATTCTCTGAAACCTATGGTGTTCAGGTCTATTTAGAGCCTGGTGAAGCGGCCATTACCAAGAGTACAACGCTCGAAGTATCGGTATTGGATACACTCTACAACGGTAAGCACCTAGCGATTGTTGATAGCTCGATTGAAGCGCATATGCTCGATCTTTTGATCTATCGAGAGGACGCTCGTATGCCACCTTGTGATGGTGAGTACAGCTATCAGCTGTGCGGTAAGTCTTGCTTGGCAGGCGATATTTTTGGTGAGTTTAATTTTAATCATGAGCTTAAAGCCGGTGATCGACTCTCAATAGAGGATGCGGGTGGCTACACCATGGTTAAGAAAAACTGGTTCAATGGTGTGAAAATGCCCTCTATAGCCATTAAAGAGTTTGATGGTTCGATCAAACTTGTTCGTGAATTTGGTTATCAAGACTTTGTCGATAACCTCTCTTAATAGTGTTAAGTAACGCATCGGAGTGCGCGATCTTATGAAAAAGAATGTACTAATTATTGGCGGCGGTGGTGTTGCCCAGGTGGTGGCGCATAAATGCGCCCAACACAACGATATCCTCGGTGATATAGCGATCGCTTCAAGAACCAAATCGAAGTGTGACGCGATCATCGACAGCATCCATGAGAAGGGTGCAATGAAGGTGGATGGCAAGTTAACGGCTCATGCACTGGATGCAATGGATACAGCCGCGACGGTTGCATTGATCAAAGCGACGGGCTCTGAGATCGTGCTTAATGTCGGTTCAGCTTTCGTCAATATGTCGGTACTTGAAGCCTGTATCGAAACGGGTGTCGCTTATCTAGACACTGCTATTCACGAAGACCCACTTAAGATTTGTGAAAACCCACCTTGGTACGGTAACTACGAGTGGAAACGTCGCGAGCGCTGTAAAGAGACAGGCACCACGGCTATTTTGGGCTGTGGCTTTGATCCAGGTGTCGTAAACGCTTACGCTGCATTGGCTAAAAATGAGTACTTCGATACGCTCGAGTCAGTTGACATTATCGACATCAATGCGGGCGATCACGGTCACTGGTTCGCCACCAACTTCGACCCTGAGATCAACTTCCGTGAGTTTACCGGACGTGTCTACTCTTGGCAGAACAATCAGTGGCAAACCAACCAGATGTTTGAGATCAGTCGTACTGACGATCTGCCTGTAGTCGGTGAGCGCACAAGCTACATGACGGGTCACGATGAGATCCACTCTCTATCAGCCAACCTAGGTTGTCCTAATGTACGTTTCTGGATGGGCTTTGGGGAACGTTACATCACCGTATTCACGGTTCTAAAGAATCTGGGTCTTCTCTCTGAACAGCCAATCGAAACGGCTGAAGGGCAGAGTGTTGTCCCTCTTAAAGTGGTTAAAGCTTGTCTTCCAGATCCTGCGTCACTTGCACCCAACTACTCCGGTAAGACCTGTATTGGTGATCAGGTGAAAGGGACCAAAGATGGTCAAGAGCGTGAAGTGTTCATCTACAACGTTGCTGACCATAAAGATGCCTACAATGAGGTCGGTAGCCAGGGTATCTCCTACACCGCTGGTGTTCCACCGGTTGCAGCCGCGTTATTGATTGCGACAGGTGAATGGGATTGTAAAACGATGGTTAACGTAGAGGAGTTGGATCCACGTCCATTCCTGAATCATCTTAACCACATGGGTCTACCCACATGGATCCGTGATGAAAATGGAGAGCGTCCGCTCGATTTCTCATAATATCGACTAGCTCCCATCAAGCCCAGATGTTATAACGAAAACTTGTTATCCCACTGGGCTTTTTTAATGCTTGAACTCTTCCCTTGGGCCGCGTTTCTTGTGGCCATTACCCTATTAACACTAACCCCCGGTGTCGATACGATGATGGTATTGCGACGCTCTGTAGGCAGTCGAAGCCAGGGCTTTTTGGCCAGTCTTGGTATCTGCCTGGGACTGTTTGTGCACGGAACATTGAGTGCATTAGGCGTGGCTGCCATTCTGGCCAGTTCAGAAACACTGTTCTTTTACATGCAGATGTTAGGAGCAGGCTATTTGATCTTTCTTGCACTGAAAGCGCTTAAAGATCTATTCATAGGACGCGCATTTATTTTGGAATCTGTTGCTGAGCAAAGAGCTTTACGCTCGGCCTTCTATCAAGGTTTTCTCAACAATCTGTTAAACCCGAAAACCTTACTCTTCTATATGGCTCTGTTACCGCAATTTCTGGTATCGGGCTATTCACCACTCCTGCAGTCTCTGATGATGGCGTTAATCCATTTTTGTATCGCCATGGTCTGGCAGGGTGGTTTGGTATTGGGTGTCGATCGAGTACGTCATCTTCTGTTCAATAGAGGTGTGATCAGAGCTTTAGATGGCTTAAGTGGAAGCGTTTATCTGCTGTTCGGACTACGCCTGTTGCTTGGTGAGCGTAGTTAACGATGCGCCTTGAGCTAAGACTTTCACTCTTCTACTACACCTTCTTTTCACTGTTAGGCGTGGTGATGCCATTTTGGGCTCCCTATCTTAGCCATGAAGGTTTCAATGCTGAGGAGATTGGACTTCTATTAGGCGCGTTTCACCTCTCTAGGCTTTATGCTCCAAGTATTTGGGGCTATGTGGCCGATCGTCATATGGAGCGCATGCGGGTTGTTAAACTGGGTGCACTGCTGGCCGTATTAGCCTTTGTTCCGGTGCTGTTCATTGAGGGGTTTTGGCCGCTGCTGCTTGCGATGCTCTGCTTCTCATTTTTCTGGAATGCGATTTTGCCGCAATTTGAAGTAGTTACCTTAAGTCATCTAGGTGAGAAGCGAGATCGCTACGGGAAAATTCGTTTGTGGGGGTCCGTTGGGTTCATTGCGGCTACCTTGATCGGTGGTGAGTTGTTCATAGACGATCAGATCGAGTGGGTGCCAATTGGGTTGTTGGTGGTATTAATCGCCATCTACTTTGCAACCTGGACGGTTCCCAAGCCGGCTGCCGCACCGATAAATTCCGCCAAATCTGTCTCTGTTGCAAAGGTGATGAGACGTCCAGAAGTGATACAGTTCTTTGCGCTGATCTTTTTTGCACAATTGGCTCACGGTCCCTACAACGGTTTTTACACGCTCTTGCTGCAACAAGAGGGGTACAGCGGCTTATCCATAGGTTTATTGTGGTCTTTAGGCGTTCTGGCTGAGATAGCGATGTTCGCTGTGTTGCACAAATTGTGGCAACGCTTTTCGCTCGTAAGTGTCTTTATGGCGAGTTTAATGCTGGCTGTGCTGCGCTGGTTAATGATGGCAACCCTGTCTGACTCACTGCTAATTATTATATTCTCCCAACTGCTACATGCAGCCAGTTTTGCGGTGCTGCATGCCAGTGGCATTCGAATTGTGCAGCAGCTCTTTCCCGCAGGAAGCGAGGGCAGGGCGCAGGCACTGCACTCTAGCCTCGGCTTTGGTTTAGGTGGTCTGTTTGGTTCAATTATTGCCGGCTACCTTTGGCACCACTTCGGTTCTGGCGTTAGTTTCATCTTTGCGGCGGCGGCCAGTCTCATAGCTCTGTTGTTGATATCCTTCGGTAAGTTGCCGGCAAAAGTGCAGCAAAATAGCTAAAAAGGTTTTTTTGCAGTGCGAAATTAAACGCGTTATGCTCATGACTACAGGCTTCTTAAAAGTGCTGGATGGAGATCGTTATGAAAATCAGTGTAGATGTTGATTTAACCCCAGAAGAGTTTCGCCGCACCCTAGGTCTACCCGATGTGTCCGAAATTCAAAAAGAGTTAGTTGAACAGTTTAGACAGCAGATGCTTAATGGCGCAGATGGTTATGACGCTCTCTCTTTGATGCAGCCCTATCTAAATTCAGGCCTAAATTCGATGGAGGCCATGCAAAAGGCTTTCTTCGGAATGATGACCAGCAATACCAGTGATAAAAACGATAAATAATTGTTGAGGTACTTTTGTGCGCATTCTTCGTAAATATACAAACCGCCGTCTCTACGACACCTCTCGCAGCTGCTACGTGACCCTAGAAGATGTAAAGCAGCTGGTAATGAACGGTGAGACCTTTCAGGTTCAGGATTCTAAAACAGGCCAAGATTTAACGCGCAACATTCTCCTGCAAATTATCTCTGAGCAAGAGGCTGATGGGGGCGGTACCTTGCTAACCAATCAGGTGCTTCAGCAACTCATCCGCTTTTACGGTGATAGCATGCAGGGCATGATGAGCCAGTACCTAGAACAGAGCATCAGCGCCTTTCTAGAGCACCAGGATCGTATCCGTGATCAGATGGAGACAATGATGGGCGCCGCCAATCCATTAACGATGATGAACAAATTGACGGATCAGAACATGGCGTTTTGGAATATGTTCAATCCAGCGGCTAAGCAAGAGGGTGAGAAAGAGGATAAATAGCTCTCTTCTTGGGTTCTCATTCGACAAAAAAGAGAGCTTTTGCTCTCTTTTTGCTATTTAAGTGCCTGTTCTATCTGATCCAATGAGATCGGCTTGGTGATAACCTCTTTGGCGCCTTTATTAATCATCTGGTCTGTCTCTTTACCCGTGATTGCCGCCGTGCATCCCAAAATCGTCCCTTTGAAATCTTGTTTCGTGAGTTGCTCGATCAGTTCCAAACCATTCATTTCTGGCATGTTCAGATCCGTAATCACCAAATCAAAACTATCTCTTTCTACAAGCTGCAACGCATCACGACCATTATCAGCAACCTCTACATGTGCACCAGCTTTACTTAACATCTTTTGGGTCAGTAGTTGAAGCGTCTTATTATCCTCTGCTATCAGAATTCGCATGTCTGAAAAGTTGATTGAATCTCTTATCTGCGATGAGTTTTTATTCTCAGGTTCATTAGCGGAAAATTCCAGTATGAATTTCGCACCCCCTAGTTCTGAAGTACTGTAGTCCAGTTTAGCCTCAATAGCATTGGCAATCTCTTTTACTATGTACAACCCAAGTCCTGTACCGTCCGCGTCAGTTTTGCCTCGATTAAATGGCTTTAATAGATCCTCTAATGATTCTTTAGGGATGCCTACGCCGTCATCTTCAACAACGATTTGCAACAGGTTTTGATCGCTTTCATGTGTCAGAGAGACAGCAATCTGGTGACCCCCGCTGTGAATCGACGCATTCTTGATTAGGTTTGTGCAGATTTGTCGAATGGCTTGTACAGGCAGTGCAAATTGACCGCACTCTTGTAAGCTGAGAGTCAATTGCTGTTGGCGTTGAAGCAGAAGTCCATGAAGCGATACGCAAACACCTTGAATAATGGATTCCGGAGTTGCTGTTTTAAATTGAACTACTCGTTTTTCTGGTGCGCCAATAAAGCGAAGATCTTCTAAAACATCCAGTAGGTTGCTGGCAGTCGATTTTAAATAGGTATCGATCTCTTCGCGGGGTATCGATTCATCTTTAAGTAGCATGTTGATCGATGCAATAGGGGTGCGCAATTCATGTCCAACCACTGCGAAAAACTGTTTTTGTTGTTCCTGTTTAGCTTTGAGTTGTTCTAACGTAAGTCTGAGCTCTTTCTCTCTGGCTAATCGCTCTGTTTGATCCAGTACCACGCTTACCCAATGTTCACTCATTAGACTGTCCGCTGGGTTACAAATCGTTCTCACTTCAACAGGGAACTCATGATCATCATTCAGTTTATAGAGGGACTCATGAGACATGCTTTGGTCATATACCCTATTCTTGATCTGGTTCTCTGAGCTGAGTAGATCCATTGACCAGATTGGCACAGCCTGTTGAGCATTTATCTTAACCCCTGTTTTTTCTGATAGATAAGGGTTTATCTCAACTATTTTTCCGGTTGCAGTTTCGGTGCGGTGAATGCCGATTTCTAGGTCACTGAATAGGTCAACGAGTCGTTCTGCACGCAATGCATGAATACGCCAGTATTCCCGCTCAATGAGCGTTTGAAGGAGGCAGAGGGTCTCCTCTTTGATGTCATCAAAGTGATTGGGTTGACTGTCATAGACGGCAAAGTGAGCTAGGGTACCCGCAGTGGGGTGGTTGATCGGTAAGCCAAGAAAACTCTCTAATCCTGAACCCTCTTTTTTGATGAAGTCTTTCTGGACATCACAGGGTATAGAGACCTTTTTCCCTTTATAAACCAGTGCACAGGGTTGATCGGTCATGCAGTACACCCAGGGTTCAGAAGGCTCCTCCCCACGAAAAGCGGCATGGCCTTCAATCAGCTCAGCGTGGCTATCAACTAACACACCCACAAAAACCAGAGAGGGTGAATAGGCTTCGCTAAATGCTTGAGTGATCTTGTCGAGAATATCGTCATGATTGGATCTTTTTGATAGCTCAATCAAGCTTTGTATGAGTTGTCTGTTACGCATCTTATAAATCTAGTAGATAATCAGGAAATTACTAAATTTAATTGCAAAAAGTAGGCCAACTTTTCTGGCTAAGGTGTTAGATGCGACTCTATCACTTCTATGACTGTGCCACGACAACGGTCACTGATGAACGCGCCAATGTGGCCGGCAGGAAGTGGTAGCTCTTGATAGGAGGTTTTTGGGTTAATTGCGGCTTTTAGTGCTTGGCTTGAGGCAGGTGGTACCAAGTGGTCTTTAGTCCCAAAGATATTCAATATGGGGGAGCGAATGGACGTTAGCTTAACGGCTTTGGAGTCGACATAGAATGATCCTTGAATCAGTCCATTCCCTTTAAAAAATGTCTCTGCAAACTCTATAGTGGCCCGGCCTGCTAGATCAGGACTGTCATTGATCCACTGCTCCATTCGCAAGAATAGCTCGGCGCTTGTCGGGTCTTGAATCGAGCGGCTCAGGCCCATCTCTTTTACGACACCCAGTTGCAGTGGTTTAAGCGCAGCGTAGATCTGATTGAGAAACTGACCCGGAAGGTTTCCATAGGATTTGACCAGCTGTTCAATGTTCGTCTCTCGGACCATTTCGCTAAGCGTAAACCCCTCGACATCAGTATCCACGGGTGTGACCAAAGTGACCAGTTTACGAACACGCTCTGGTTTTAAACTCGCATAAGCGAGAGAGAATACGCCACCCTGGCATATGCCCATTAGGTCAATCTGTTCAAAACCGGAACGCTCTATAACGCACTGCACGACGCTATCTAGATAGTCGCCAATGTAGTCATCAAGTCCAATATGTCGATCACACAGATCGGGATAACCCCAATCGATCAGATAGATATCACGCCCTTTGGCTCGTAAATCTTGAACCAGTGAACGGTCGGGGGCTAAATCGAGAATAGTGGGTCGATTAACCAGCGCGTAACAGATAATCAGCGGCGGCTGTCTGCGTCGTCCAGACTGTTTAAAGTGCAGCAGTCTCATCTTATCGAGGGTTAACACCACCTCGGCTTTCAGTGAGCTATCCTCCAAAGGGGGGAGTTCACTGAGTACCGCCATAGCCTTAGCCAGCTCTTTTTGTGAATCGAGCAGGGCTTGGTTATACCGATTAGCCATTGTGATCACCTGATTCGAGGGCAGAGAGCCGCTTCTCTAACTGTCGAATGCGTCTGCGTTGTTGATCGAGCTGTTCAATCAGTCTATCGAGTTGCTCAGGTGAGGGGAGTCCCGCTTGCTCTGTCAGTTGAGTCAGAAGTTGTTTCCATGCCAGTTTTAGATCGGCCCATCCATTCAGCCACCCGCTTTGAGCTAGCTGCATCGAGGGCTCTTGGAATTGAACCTGGTAGGTGTTGTCGTAGATCTTCCCCCAGAGCTCAATCTGATCCTTGGCAGAGAGTGAGTCATCGAATTGCTCTTGCCAGGTCTGCGTTGCCAACTCAGTAATCTGATTCATCTCTTCGGTCAGTGTTTGGCCTGCTTGCTGCCACTGCATAAAGGATTCAATCAGTTGGTTAAGTTTTTCAAACTGAGGAGTGTTCAATGAGGATTTTAACTGCTCAAATTTAGCGAGTTGCTCCTCATTAAACAGGGTCGATAAGTGGGTGTGAGTGAACAAGAGCGGTGCCATCTGCTGTGGCAAACTCGCCTGTTGCAGAAGCAACTGGACATTGAATTGGTGCAACTCTTCTCTTAGCTTTTTCAGTTGCTCGCTGGAGTCGGTCGCTTGATCCTGCAGTGCTTCAACCACACTCATCATCGCTTTGGAGTTTTGAGCAAGCGTTTTGATCCACTGGGCATGATTACTAGAGAGTTGTTCAGGGTGCGTTTGGAACTGATCCATTAGATGGTTCCACTCATTTAAACGAGTGGTATCGATAACAGATCCCGTCTGCTCGAACTGCTGCAGCCATTGATTGAACTGATCTAGAAGCGGATGGTTCACGCTAAGCCCTTATTTACTCTTTGAATCATAGTAATTCACCCTGATTCAGTTATGAACCCTTCTGCGCATCCTCTTTTAGTAGATTGAGCAGTTTGCCCGCCGCATTAGAGAGTGTTCTGTCACGGTGGTAGATAAACCCAAGTGGGCGTTCAATGGCGTCACTGTCGATCACCACCTTATGCAGGCTGTTATCAATCATCGACTCTGGAAGTAGGCTCCAGCCTAAACCAACACTGACCATCATACGAATGGTATCAAGGTAGTTGGTGCTGATACCTAAATTGGGTGTTAGACCTCGCTGGGCTAACTGTTCGTGCACAATCAGAGAGGTGAAGGTGTTCGGGGCAGGCAAAATACCCGGGTACTGGTTCAACGTTTCAAAATCGGTTGTGCCATGCTGAGCGATAGGGTGGTCGTTGGAGACACAGTAAAAGAGTCGATCTAACCACAATACTTCTGAGTGGAGACGTGGGTCTGACTCTGGCGAGAGTGTGATCAGTGCCAGTTCAATGTCACCATGCAATACCGCCTCATAAGCCACTTCTGACTCATAAAAGCGCAGATCTAGCTCTACGTCAGGGAATTGGGTGGTGAAGGTGCGCAGTGTGTTGGGAAGTCGGTGAAGGCTAATATGGTGGCTTGCTGCGACCGACAGGCGACCTGAGATATCACCCTTTATATTTTCAACGACGCGCTTGGCGTCTTCTAACTCCGCCAGAATGCGACGTGCCTGGGGGAGCAGTGCTTTACCGGCATCGGTCAATGCTATGGTTCGACCAATTCGATCAAACAGCCGAGCTCCAACCTGCTCTTCTAGCTGAGCCACGCGTTTGCTGACTGCTGACTGAGTTATAAACAGTCGCTGTGATGCTTGGGAGAAACTGCCTAGCTGAGCGGTTTCAACAAAGGCTTGTAGGGTAGAGGTATCCATAAGCCTAAGCTTACAAGAGAGCGGTTGAAATAGGCATAAAAAAAGCACCACAGAGGGTGCTTTTTGATCAAAGACTTATCTCAGGATTCGTCTTCTTCTAGTAGCTCTTCGCGAACAATGTGCACATCTTTTGGTGCTTCAATGCCGAGACGAACACTGCCGCCACCTGCTTCAACCACCATTACTTCAATGTTGCCATCAATAATCAATTTTTCGCCGACGTTACGTGTAAGTACAAGCATGGATAAGAGTCCCTTCTTAGGAAAAGTTAATCTGTTTTTTGTGTTACCAATGAAATGTAGACCATATTTTGAACTTTACAAAAAAAAGATTAATTTTTTTCAAAAAATTTAACTATTCTCATTTGGAATGGAAATTATAAATAATAAGAGTTTGTCTATTGAAAGAGGTGTGGATAAAATTTAGCCACTTTTAAATCCTTACGGATAGGTCACCAACCAGGAGAGAGAGATGGCTGGTAAAACACTCTATGACAAATTATGGGATGCCCATTTGGTGCGTCAGAACGAAGATGGCAGTTCATTAATCTACATCGATCGTCAAATTCTTCATGAGGTCACTTCACCTCAGGCTTTTGAAGGCCTGCGTATGGCGGGTCGTAAACCTTGGCGTATCGACGCTAACCTAGCAACACCTGATCACAACGTACCCACCACTGAACGTGCTGGTGGCGTCGATCAGATTGTCGATCCTGTTTCTCGTATTCAGGTAAAAACACTGGATGAGAACTGTGACGAGTACGGCATTGTCGAGTTCAAGATGCTTGATGAGCGTCAGGGTATCGTTCACGTTGTGGGCCCAGAGCAGGGTATGACTCTGCCAGGTTCTACCGTTGTCTGTGGTGACTCGCATACCTCTACCCACGGTGCTTTTGGTGCGCTAGCGCATGGTATTGGTACTTCTGAGGTTGAGCACGTTCTTGCGACTCAGTGTCTGATCGCTAAGAAGATGAAGAACCTTCTGATTAAAGTAGACGGTGATCTTGGTGTTGGTGTCACCGCTAAAGACGTTGTACTTCACGTGATTGGTGTTATCGGTACGGCCGGTGGTACAGGTTTTGCGATGGAGTTCGGGGGTTCTGCAATACGCTCGCTCTCTGTTGAGGGTCGTATGACTATCTGTAACATGGCGATCGAAGCGGGTGCTCGTGTAGGTCTTGTAGCGGTCGATGATAAGACGATTGAGTACTTTAAAGGTCGTCCATTCTCACCAACTGCGGATCAGTGGGAAGCGGCTGTAGCAAACTGGAAAAATCTAGTCTCTGATGATGATGCTCAGTTCGATAAGGTCGTTGAGATCAACGCCGCTGATATCAAACCTCAGGTGACTTGGGGTACCTCGCCAGAGATGGTGGTTGCTGTCGATGGCACTGTGCCAAATCCAGCGAACGCTAAAGATGCAGATGAAGCGAACTCTATTACTCGTGCGCTTGAGTACATGGGCTTGAACGCGGACCAGGCGATTACCGATATCAAACTTGATCGTGTCTTTATCGGTTCTTGTACTAACAGCCGTATCGAAGATATGCGCGCTGCCGCTGCAGTTGTTAAAGGCCGTAAGGTTGCAAGCACAGTGAAGCAGGCGCTTGTTGTTCCTGGTTCTGGTCTTGTAAAAGCGCAGGCAGAAGCGGAAGGTTTGGATAAGATCTTTGTTGAAGCGGGTCTTGAGTGGCGTGAACCGGGCTGTTCAATGTGTCTTGCGATGAACCCAGATAAGTTGGGTAATGGTGAGCACTGTGCATCAACCTCTAACCGTAACTTCGAAGGCCGTCAGGGCTTCGGTGGTCGTACCCATCTAGTGAGCCCAGCAATGGCGGCGGCTGCTGCGATTACAGGCCACTTCGTTGATGTGCGCGATTTTGAGTTGAACTCTTAAGTTAGGGCGGAGATAGAGATATGAAAAAGTTTACGACTCACACCGGTGTTGTTGCTCCGCTTGATCGCGTCAACGTTGATACCGATATGATCATTCCAAAGCAGTTCCTTAAATCGATTAAGCGCTCTGGCTTTGGTCCTAATCTATTTGATGAACTTCGTTACCTTGATGAAGGTCAGCCAGATCAAGACTGTTCTGGACGTCCTATCAACCCAGACTTTGTTCTAAACAAACCAGAGTACGCTGGTTCTAGCATTCTGTTAGCACGCAACAACTTTGGTTGTGGTTCTAGCCGCGAGCACGCTCCTTGGGCATTAGATGACTACGGTTTCCGTGCAGTGATTGCACCAAGCTATGCCGATATCTTCTTCAATAACTGTTTCAAGAATGGTCTATTACCGATCATTCTTACAGAGGATGAAGTGGAAGAGCTTTTCCAAGCCGTTGCTGCAGCACCCGGTATGAGCCTAACGGTTGATCTTGAAAATCAGAAAGTGGTTAGCCCAGACGGCAAAGAGTATAGCTTCGAAGTTGATGACTTCCGCAAGCACTGTCTGCTAAACGGTTTGGATGATATCGGCTTAACGCTTGAGCATGCTGATGATATCCGTGCGTACGAAGCGAAACGCCGTGCCGAAGCGCCTTGGTTGTTCGACGCGATTAAATAATTGATTTGTTCGCGGCTATTGATGGTGACTGGCTTTAGCCTGTCATCCGCTATTAATTTACGCTCGGTAGTCTGGAAGACGCTGAGAGAGTCGTGTCAGGCTGAAAGCCAGACACGGTAAATAAGGAATAGAAAAATGAACGAAAACAAAGTTTTGATTTTGCCAGGTGATGGCATTGGTCCTGAGATTGTTGCTCAGGCGCGTCGTGTGCTTGAACTGGTTAACGATCAAGATAACCTTGGTCTTGAATTTGATGAAGCACACGTTGGTGGTGCTGCGATCGATGCGACAGGTGTACCTCTTCCAGAAGAGACCCTAGCTAAGGCGCATGACTCCAAAGGCATCCTTTTGGGTGCTGTGGGTGGTCCTAAGTGGGATACAAACCCTGATTTTCAGATTCGCCCAGAGAAGGGGCTTCTAGGTCTTCGTACTCAGCTTGGATTGTTCGGTAACCTGCGCCCAGCGATTCTTTACCCACAGTTAGCTCACGCGTCTACTTTGAAGCCAGAAGTGGTTTCAGATCTAGATATTCTTATCGTTCGTGAACTAACGGGTGGTATCTACTTCGGTCAGCCACGCGGCATTCGCACCACTGAAGATGGCCTACGTGAAGGTTACAACACTTACGTATACAACGAAGATGAGATCAAGCGTATCGGTCGTGTCGCTTTTGAAGCGGCAATGGCACGTGGTAAGAAACTCTGCTCTGTCGACAAAGCAAACGTACTAGAAGTGACGGTGCTTTGGCGTGAAGTGATGGAAGAGTTGAGCGCTGAGTACCCTGAAGTTGAACTAAGCCACATGTACGTAGATAACGCTGCAATGCAGCTAGTACGTGCACCTAAGCAGTTCGATGTGGTGGTAACAGGTAACATGTTTGGCGACATCCTTTCAGATGCTGCTGCAATGCTGACGGGTTCCATCGGTATGCTGCCTTCATCGTCTATGAACGTGAAGGGTCAGGGTATGTTTGAACCTTGTCACGGTTCTGCTCCGGATATTGCGGGTCAAAACATTGCAAATCCATTGGCAACCATCCTGTCTGCCGCTATGATGTTGCGCTACTCGCTTGATAAGGGCGAAACTGCGGATCGAATCGAAGCCGCGGTAAGTAAGGTTTTGGATCAAAACCTGCGTACTGCCGATATCTTCTCTGAAGGCATGACGAAGGTTTCGACAACTGAAATGGGTGACGCGGTGATTGCTGCGCTAAGCGCATAATCAAACGTTAACCGAGAAGGCCGGTTAGATCCGGCCTTTTTTGATAGAGCTATTGAATAGCGAAAAAGTTTTTTGAGGGTAAATATGAATCGTGTAGGTTTTGTTGGCTGGCGCGGTATGGTGGGTTCCGTTCTTATGCAGCGTATGCAGGAAGAGCGTGACTTCGATCAGATCGTTGAACCGGTATTTTTCACCACTTCTCAGGTAGGTGCTGCTGGTCCAGACATTGGTAAAGAGATTGCTCCACTTAAAGATGCATCTGATATTGATGCGCTAAAAGAGATGGACGCGATTATTACCTGCCAAGGTGGCGACTACACGAAAGAGGTTTACCCTAAGCTTCGTGCTGCTGGCTGGAATGGCTACTGGATTGACGCTGCTTCTGCTCTGCGAATGGATGATGAAGCGATCATTGTTCTGGATCCAGTCAATAGCGATGTAATTGAGAAGGGTCTAGCGAAAGGGATCAAAACTTACGTTGGCGGTAACTGTACTGTCTCTCTCATGTTGATGGGTCTAGGTGGTCTATTTAAAGCGGGTCACGTTGAGTGGGTCTCTTCAATGACTTATCAGGCTGCATCAGGTGCTGGCGCACGCAATATGCGTGAGTTGATCACTCAAATGGGGCAGATTCGCGATGGTTCAGAAGCGCTTCTGAATGACCCTGCATCGGCAATTCTTGATATTGATCGTCAGGTTGTTAGCACCATGCGTAACGATCTAGCCGTTGATAACTTTGGTGTGCCGCTTGCGGGCTCGTTGATCCCTTGGATCGATGTACCTGTTGCCGATGGTCAGTCTAAGGAAGAGTGGAAGGGCTATGTTGAAACAAACAAGATTCTTGGCCGTAACTCTAACCCGATTGCTATCGATGGTACCTGTGTTCGTATCGGTGCAATGCGCTGTCACAGCCAGGCATTTACAATCAAACTGAATAAAGATCTTCCAATGGATGAGATCGAGCAGATGGTTGCTGAGGCGAACGACTGGGTGAAAGTGGTGCCTAATGATCGTCAGATCACTATGGAAGAGCTATCACCAACCAAAGTGACCGGTACATTGAGTATCCCTGTGGGTCGTCTTCGTAAAATGAAGATGGGCAAACAGTACCTAAACGCATTCAGTGTGGGTGATCAGTTGCTTTGGGGTGCTGCAGAGCCTCTTCGCCGAATGCTTCGTATACTTCTGGCTCAATAAGCGTAACGAATCAATTAACGGCCCGCTCATTTGCGGGCCGATCTTTTTGGAAAAGCTATGAAACTATTTTTTGTTGGTGTCTCATCTCTAGTAGCCGACCAGTTTTTTGAACTCTTCGAAGATCACCCTCTAGCGAGCGAAATTGAGCTCTCTTTATGGGATGACGAGAGCGAAGCGGGTCGTTCATTGATGATTAACGGGCACTCCACACTGGTGCGTCCCGTTGATCAAGCTCCGTTTGCTGAAGCGTCTGTGGTTATTCTGGCTCAACCTGAGGCGAGTGCAGATCTTTTGGAGCGCGCTTCCTTGGGTGCTACATTGATCGATCTCTACTCTAACCTGTCTGCTGAATCGTCTCAGTTGGCCGTCGCGGGTCGTGACCGTCTGGAGTCTGGCGAGTGGTATCAGCTCGCTGAGCCTGTGCTAGTAGCAGTCTACAAGTTCTGCCAGGCGATTAGCTCTAAAGTTGAGCCTCTTCGTATGCACATTGCCGCGACTTTGCCTGCCAGTGTTCATGATCGCAAAGGCGCTGAGGCTTTAGCACGTGAAACAGCCGCACTGCTTAATGGTCGTGAAGCGACAGAGCAGTTTTTAGATGCAACCCTAGCCTTTAATGCATTGGCTCAGCCGTTTGTATTGGACGAACAAGGTGAATCAGGGTTAGAGCGTCGTATTGCTGAGGGTGCTGATGCACTGTTTGACGATGCCGAAGTAACGGTATCAACCGTTCAAGTGCCGATGTTCCACGGTACCTCTGCAATGCTGATGGTTGAGACACAAGCGGACCAATCGGTCTCTGATCTAGTAGCGCTCATTGATCGAGATAATGCGTTGCGTTTCAGTCACAGCCCCAACGCCTCTACTCAATCGATGATTGGGCAGACTGAGTGTTTGGTATCGCGCCTGCGTGTCGATGCACGTGTGGACCAGACGATTCAAGCTACCCTGATGTTTGATGAGAACCGTTTCGGCCGTGCCTCAGCACTTTTAGAGCTGCTTGCTACATTGGTAACTAAGCACTAATTTAAAAAATCTGCCCGGTAAACTTGACCCATTACCGGGTAGCAACAATACTTCATTCAATAGAGAGAGATTAATCCTTTCGGATTAATAGAGTGGAGTGAAGTTATTGTGCGTCGTTTAGCACTCAGTATTGCCGTTTCATCCGCATTGTTAGCCAGTCAGGCTAATGCCCTAGGCCTAGGTGAACTCAATGTAAAATCTGCATTGAACGAGCCGCTTCAGGCTGAAATTCAACTGCTACAAGTTCGTGATTTAAAAGCATCCGATATTCGTCCTAAATTGGCTGATGATGACGCCTTCAGTCTGGCTGGCTTAAGCCGATCTGGCGTGTTGAGTTCGGTTGATTTTGACGTTGAGCTCAATGCCCAGGGTGGTGCTAAAGTCGTCATTAGTTCGGACACCCCTGTTCGTGAGCCCTTTATCAGCTTCTTGATGGAAGTGAATTGGCCCAATGGTCGTCTTGTTCGAGAGTACACCCTGTTGTTGGATCCTCCTCTGTTTGTAGAGGCTGCAGCTCAACCGACACCCATATCCGTGCCGTCCACTCCAGTAACTGACTCACTTCAGAAAGAGGGTCTTAAGGCTGAACCGGAAAAGGTTTTAAAAGCGAACCCGGCGCAAACTGTCCAAACCACACTGAGAACTGAGACCTCATCAGCGAATCAGGTTTATGTCGATGTAAATGATACCCTGTTTGCATTGGCTCAAAGTAATCTTCCTGATGAATCCGTCTCGGTCAACCAGATGATGCTGGCGATTCAGCGTCTAAACCCTAGTAGCTTTCCGACCAACAATATCAATGTTCTTAAAGCCGGTACGGTCGTCACGCTGCCCAATAGTGCGCAAGCGAATGAGCTATCAGTTAGGCAAGCGGCTATCGAAGTTCGCAAGCAGTATGAAGATTGGAAAAATGGCAGACGTTCCTCCGCTTCTGCAGCTATTGAGAAAGCGGACGTTACTCCAGTTGCTAAACCAGAGAGTGAAGCTCCCTCGGCTCAAACCTCTGAAGTGGTTAATCCATCAGAGGCTAAATTGAAGTTGGTCTCTGTTGACGAGACACAAGATCAACCTCTATCAACCAGCAGTTCAGAAGCTGAGGCTAGTCAGACGGTATCAGATTCAGTAGAGGTCCGAGCTGATAGCGAACCCTCTAACTCTGTGGTTGAAACTGAAGAGGAGGGAGCTTCTCTCTCTTTAGATCAAGATTCTGTTGCTACGCCCGTTGAATCAACGCCTCGCGAACAGGAGCTTCAAGCACTCAATCGAGACTTGGAAAATCAGCTGCTTGTAACTCAGGAGAGTGTCGAGAAAGTTGAACGTGACAATGCTGATCTCTCTGCAAAATTGGACTCTATAGCTGAGCAGCTACAGACCATGCAGCGTCTAATTGAGCTAAAAGATCAACAGGTTGCGCAACTGCAACAGCAGTTGGAACAGCAGATGCAGCTAGCTCAACAGCGTAATGAGGACCCAGTCGCTGCTGTGATCGACTATGTTCGAATGAATCCTGAAATCGTTGGTGGCAGTGCTGTAGCCTTTCTATTGTTGCTGCTGTTGTTAATACGATCTTCAAGAAAGCCTGCGCCTTATCGTGAACCCGCGAGCAGTGCGGCAAAAGAGGATGAGGTTATCTCTGAAGCGCCTCTAGTACCTTCAGCATCGTCGACCCCAACTATGGCTGTCGTTGAGCCATCAGCTGTTGAACCCGCTTTGGAAACGTCGATTGAGCCAGTCATCGATCCAAAGCCTGATTCTGATTCAGAGAGTATCGCTAAGGCTGAAGCTGAGATTCAGTCGATGATCGATGAGGTGCTTCGAGCTCGTGCCAGTGAGCAGGCGGCCCAAGCTGAGATGGAAGCGATCAGCGATGAGGTTGCTGAAGAGTCACCGCCAAATGAATCCGTTGATGAATCATCAAATACAGGTGATCTCGCTTCAGTTGAACCTCAGCCTGAGGTCATTGATGATAATGAACTGGAAACAGAAACAGAAACAAGTTCTGACGCTGATGATTTCCTCTCCAGAGCTAATGCAGCTATGTCATCACCTGAAGAGCAAGAGGCGATGGTTAACGAAGCCGATGAGTCGCAGCCGGAAGATGATGATTTAGAGGAGTTTCTTGACTCTGAGCTAGAAGCCTCACTGGCAGATGCCGATTCGGTTGAATCGATTGTGGAGCCTGTAGAAGAGGAGAGTGCAGAGCTGCAAGACCTCGATTTTGTTATCGAGCCGTTTGATTCAGAATCTGACGAAGAACCACAAGAGAGCCAAATTCCGGGCGTTGATATGCCGCAAGCAGACTCAACGGATGAACCAGCGCACACTGACTCCATTGATGAGGACCTGGTCGCTCTAGAGGCAATGATGGGCGATGCCAGCGTTCCCGATGAGGCATTTGATATCGAGGTGGATCAAGATGTTGAAGCTGACGGACAGTCTGACGATCATTGGGAATTTGTCGTAGAAGAGAGTGATTCTGGGGCGCTGGACGGGGAGATCGAAAAGATTTTCGATGAAGTTGATGGCGATCTAGAGGTGGTAGAAGAGATTAATGACACCGCAGAGTCAGAAGATTTTGATACCCACTTCTACAGTGGTGCAGATGAAAACGAAACCCGATTAGATCTAGCAAGAGCTTACATTGAAATGGATGATTATGAGGCTGCTCGTGATATCCTTGTCAGTATGAAAGACAAAGGCTCTTCTGCTCAGCAGCAGGAGGTCGCAAACCTCTTGGATCAATTGGATAAAGCTTAGTTAATGAGCGATATTGAAAACATCAAAGGGGCGACGGAAGTCGCCCTTTTTCGTTACGCCCTTGGGATTGAGTACGCTGGTGCAAACTATCATGGCTGGCAGATTCAGGCAGATGAAGGGGTTGTCACGGTTCAGGAACGTCTGCAGCAGGCGTTAGCAAAGATTGCGAATCACGATGTGCATCTGGTCTGTGCTGGCCGCACCGATACCGGGGTGAATGGCTGTTATCAAGTTGTTCACTTTGATACACCCAATCAGCGAATCGATCGTGCCTGGGTGATGGGTACGAATCGACACCTCCCTGATGACATTGCGGTGCTTTGGGCAAAACCGGTGTCGGATCAATTTCACGCCCGTTTTTCTGCTCAAGCAAGACGCTACCGCTATCTGATCTACTCGGCACCTGTTAAACCGGCGATTCTCTCTAGAGGGGTTACTTGGACTCACAAGAGTCTTGATGTTGGGCGAATGCAATCGGCAAGTCGTTGTCTGATCGGTGAGCATGATTTCAGCTCTTATCGAGCGGTTGCCTGTCAGGCGAACAGTCCCGTTCGTACGGTGCATGATCTGCAGGTTTATAAAAGCGGTGAGATCATTGTGATCGATATTCAAGCCAATGCTTTTTTACACCATATGGTTCGAAATATTGCCGGTGTGTTAATGAAAATTGGTTCTGGAGAGGCTGAGGTAGAGTGGGCGGCTGAGGTGCTAGAGGCCAAAGATCGTCGCAAAGGTGGGGTGACCGCTCCGCCTTGGGGACTCTATTTTTGTGATGTTGAATACCCTGAAGAGTTTGCACTGCCGAAGGGTGGTACAGGGCCATATTTCTTGGGCCATTAGACTGACTAACTCTCTCTGTTTTGGTAGACTTTCCAACCGATAAATTGAGTGATCAACTCAGTTGTCTTTAACGACCTAATTTAGAGCCTCTATTGTGCGAACTCGTGTAAAAATTTGTGGTATCACCAATATAGATGACGCGCTATCGGCCGTTGATGCTGGGTGTGATGCGCTTGGCTTTGTTTTTTACGCTAAAAGTCCGCGAGCTGTTACTCCAGAACAGGCTGCTGAAATTATTTCCAAGCTGCCTGCGTTCGTTACCAGTGTGGCTCTGTTTGTGAATGAATCTGCTGAGGTCGTTAATCAGGTTATCGCCACAGCAGGTGTTGATCTATTGCAGTTTCACGGTGATGAGAGTGCTGAGTTTTGTTCCAGATTCTCTCGACCTTACATCAAAGCGCTTCGCATGAAGCCGGAGTTAGATCTAACGGCTCAGTTTGAGACGTACGCATCCTCACAAGGGATTCTTTTGGATGCTTATACCCCTGGGATACCTGGGGGTACTGGTGAAATGTTCGACTGGTCCAGAATACCAACTGAACTGGCAACCAAGATTATTTTGGCGGGTGGCTTGTCGGCAGAGAATGTTGCTGAAGCCATCGCTCAGGTGTCTCCCTACGCTGTTGATGTGAGTGGGGGTGTTGAGGCATCTAAAGGGATTAAAGATTCAAATAAAATGACAGATTTTATGAACGAGGTTTACCGTGCCAACAACAGATAATACACAGGTGCAGCTACCCGATGAGAATGGACACTTTGGCCAATTCGGTGGTCGATTTGTCTCTGAAACGTTAATGGGTGCTCTGGAAGAGCTTGAAGAAGTTTACAAAAAACTCTCTAACGACCCAAACTTCCAAGAGGAGTTTGATAAAGACCTCGCTCACTACGTGGGTCGTCCCTCGCCACTCTATTTTGCTGAGCGCCTCACAGACAAAGTGGGCGGTGCAAAGATCTATTTGAAACGTGAAGATCTTAACCATACGGGTGCACACAAGGTGAACAACACCATTGGTCAGGCACTTCTGGCTAAGTTTATGGGTAAGCCGCGTGTTATCGCTGAGACAGGTGCTGGTCAGCACGGTGTTGCCTCGGCAACGGTTGCTGCTCGTCTGGGTCTTGAGTGTAAGGTCTACATGGGTGAAGAGGATGTTCGCCGACAAGCGCTAAACGTCTACCGTATGAAGCTGCTGGGTGCTGAAGTGATTCCAGTTACTTCGGGCACTAAAACGCTTAAAGATGCGATGAACGAAGCGATGCGTGATTGGGTAACCAATGTCGATAATACCTTCTACATCATTGGAACTGCTGCAGGTCCGCACCCCTATCCAATGCTTGTGCGTGATTTTCAGTGCGTCATCGGGCGTGAAACAAAACAGCAGTGTATGAATCAGATTGGTCGTCTACCGGATGCTGTTGTGGCTTGTGTGGGTGGTGGCTCGAACGCCATCGGTATGTTCCACCCATTCATTGAAGATGAGTCGGTTCGTATGATCGGTGTTGAAGCGGGTGGTCACGGTCTTGAAACGGGTGAACACGCAGCACCGCTAAGTGATGGTCGTCCAGGCGTACTGCATGGAATGCGTACCTACCTGATGGAAGATGATAACGGCCAGATTATCGGTACACACTCTGTCTCGGCCGGTCTTGATTACCCAGGTGTAGGTCCTGAGCACAGCTACTTGAAAGATATTAACCGTGCAGAGTACGTTGCGATCAATGATGACGAGGCACTCGATGCATTCCGTACGTTGACGCAGGTTGAAGGTATCATGCCAGCACTTGAATCCTCTCACGCGGTTGCTTACGCCATGAAGATGGCAAAAGAGATGAGTCCAGATCAAGTGATTGTTGTAAACCTATCGGGTCGTGGTGATAAAGATATACATACCGTCGCAGGCATCGACGGCATTGAGATGTAATTGGAGAGTTAAATGAGTCGTATTGAAGCCTGCTTTGCTGCCATGAAGGCAGAGGGACGTAAAGCGATTGTCCCTTATGTAACCGGTGGTGATTCAAACCCAAGCGTTACCGTGCCTCTAATGCATGCACTAGTTGAAGCGGGAGCGGATGTCATTGAGTTGGGTGTGCCTTTCTCGGATCCAATGGCCGATGGCCCCGTGATTCAGTTAGCCTGTGAGCGTGCCCTTGAGCACGGCACCAGTTTGACCGATGTATTGGCAATGGTTGCTCAGTTCCGTGAACAGGATCAGACAACACCGGTGGTTCTAATGGGCTACCTTAACCCTATCGAAGTGATGGGCTACGAAACCTTTTCTAAAAACGCTAAAGCGGCAGGTGTCGATGGTGTGCTAGTGGTCGATATGCCACCGGTTGAGTCTGCTGGCCTAATGGCGGCAATGAAGGCTGAGTCACTTGATATCATCTTCCTCATTGCACCGACAACCTCTCCAAAACGTCGTAAGGCGATCTGTGAGCAGGGCAGTGGTTATCTCTACTATGTATCCGTTAAAGGTGTGACTGGATCAAAAGCATTGAATGTAGATGAAGTAGGGGCCTACATCAGCGATATGCGCCAGGATACAGATCTGCCGATCTGTGTAGGCTTCGGTATCCGTGATGGTCAGTCTGCTGCAGCCGTCTCTAAAGTATCCGATGGTGCCATTGTCGGTTCCGTGCTGGTTAATCAAATTGCAGAACTGGCAAACACGCCAGAGAAGATTCCTGCTGCAGTTGCAGGTATAGTTAAAGAAATGCGTCAAGCGATCGACGCTTAAGTCGATCATTTAGGGAGTACCATGAGTAACTGGTTGGAAAAGATCGTACCGTCACTGGCACGTAATGATGAGAAAAAACGCAACAGCATTCCAGAAGGGCTTTGGGAGAAGTGTCCAAAGTGTGAAAGTGTGCTGTACAAGCCAGAGTTAGATAAGACCTTACATGTCTGCCCTAAATGTGATCATCACCTACGTATTGGCGCCCGTCAGCGTTTGAACTACTTCCTTGATGAAGGGTCAACGAAAGAGATTGCAGCTGATATTGAGCCAATCGATCGTCTTAAGTTCAAAGACTCTAAGAAATACAAAGATCGTCTAACGGCTGCTCAGCGCGATACCGGTGAGAAAGACGCATTGGTTGCTATGAAGGGTACCTTAGAGGGCAACCCAGTTGCTGCGGTCGCTTTCGAGTTCCGTTTCATGGGTGGTTCAATGGGTACCGTTGTAGGTGAGCGCTTTGTACGTGCTGCTGAAGTCTCATTGGCTGAGGGTATTCCACTGGTCTGCTTCTCTGCTTCAGGCGGTGCTCGTATGCAAGAAGCGCTATTCTCGCTTTTCCAAATGGCTCGTACATCGGCCGTACTTGAAGAGATGCGTACCAAAGGTATCCCTTTCATCTCTGTGTTAACTGACCCTGTATACGGTGGTGTCTCTGCCAGCCTTGCTATGCTGGGTGATTTGAACGTTGCTGAGCCTCGTGCACTGGTTGGCTTTGCAGGTCCTCGAGTTATCGAACAGACCGTTCGTGAAAAACTTCCTGAAGGGTTCCAGCGCAGTGAGTTCCTTTTAGAGCACGGGCAAGTTGATATGATTATTGAGCGCGGTGAGATGCGTAGCCGTCTTGCTAAAATGCTTCGTCAAATGCAGGGTCAGCCTGCTCAACAACTCGCCGACTAAGCGCTCAGAAGACGATTGGGTTATGAGCAAATTGAGCTCAACTAACAGTTTGGAAGAGTGGCTCGCAGTCATTGAGGCCGCTCATCCATCTGAGATTGATTTGGGTTTAGATCGTGTTGCTGAAGTGGCCGGTCGCCTGAATCTGGATTTTTCTCGCAGTAAAGTCATCACTGTAGCGGGTACCAACGGTAAGGGTTCAACCTGCGCGATGTTGGATTCTATTCTTCGCGCCTCAGATTTCACCACCGGTGTCTACAGCTCCCCTCATTTTTTAAACTATAATGAACGGATAAAGATTAACGGCTTAGATTCATCTGATGAAGTCATTGTTGATGCATTTTGTCGGATAGATCAAGCTCGAGAAGAGATCTCTTTAACCTACTTTGAGTACGGCACACTGGCTGCGCTGATCATCTTTTCAGACCTGGCTCTTGATTATGTGATTTTAGAAGTTGGGCTCGGCGGGCGATTGGATGCCGTTAACATTGTCGATGCTGATATCGCTGTGATTACCTCCATTGCGTTGGACCACATTGATTGGTTGGGCGACGACATCGAGTCCATCGCGCGCGAAAAAGCGGGTATTTTTCGACCTAATAAACCAGCGGTCTGTGCGATGTCACCGGCAGCTCGATCGATTGTTCAACACTCGGCTGAACTGAATGCTCCGCTCTACCAATTTAACCAAGATTATCGATTAGATGACGCTCAGAAGGTCTGGAACTGGTCGGGTGTCGATCTGAATGGTGAGCATATCGCTTACTTTGATCTGCCAGTGCCTCCTTTGCCACTGATTAATGCTGCAACTGTTCTGCAAGTATTGACGTTGATTGCTCCTGACGTTTCCATTGAGTCGATCGCTAGTGGATTAGAGAGTGTACAACTCACCGGTCGCATGCAGAGTGAAACAATCGGTGTAACCGAGTGTCTTCTTGATGTGGCACACAATCCGCAAGCGGCTGAGTACTTAGCGGATCGATTGCAGCAACAGCCTAAGCCGTCGAAACGAACCCTAGTGCTGGGTATGCTTAATGATAAAGATCGACAGGGTGTGATTGAGGCACTGAGGCCGATCACCGATGAGTGGTACTTGGTTTCACTACAAGGACCGCGCGCCAGTCAAGCTGAAGAGCTTGTGAATCTGGTTGGGGCAAACAACCCTCATCAATGTTTCGCGTCTGTATCCGAGGCGCTTGATCAATTATCAAACTCTACTTCAGAGAGTGAGCAGGTTCTGATCTGCGGCTCTTTTCTAACCGTTACGGAGGCCCTTAGTTGGCTCAAGACGCATTAATTCAGGCAAGTATTCGCCGTCGATTGTTAGGGTTGGGAGCGCTCTTGGTAATCTCACTCTCTATCGCTCCGCTGATCTTCGATGCCGCAGGCTATAAAGAGCGTAAAATTGTGGATCGTATTCCTCCTGCACCGACCTTGCCGCCCGTTATGGAAGCGGCTCCAGCGGTTGTTTTGGATGAGACAATCAACGAACCCGAGGTGATCAACGAGCCAGCGCCAGTGGCTCAGCCCGTTGTGATCAAAGCACCGCCAGTAGAGGTGGTCGAAAAGATGAAGCAACGTGCTCCTGAAGAGGTCTCGCCGGCAGAAGATATGCCAGCTTTGGATGAGAACGGAATTCCGGCGGCCTGGTCTTTGCAGTTAGCAAGTTTCAAAGATGAGCGAAATGCTAAGTCTCTTCGCGCTGATCTGACAAAAGCGGGATACAAGGTCTATATCCGTCGTGCCAACGACCTAGTTCGTGTCTACATCGGGCCAGAAATGCAACGTACCCGTTTAGAGTCGCTAAAAGAGTCGATCAAAGAGCAGTACTCATTGGATGGTATGATTGTGCGCTTTACAACTCAGTAAGCGATGATAAATAGATCAAGAGTTCATTGGGTAAACCGATCCACTCTGATAAAATGCAGCTGTTTTTAACTTTGGATAGAGAAGATGATCTGGACTGATTGGCTAATTATCGGCATCGTTGCCGTGTCCAGTCTATTAAGCCTCAAGCGTGGATTCGTGCGAGAAGCTCTATCACTTGTCACTTGGGTCAGTGCTTTTATAGTGGCGCGCCTGTTTTCAACCAGTCTTAGTGCCTATCTGGTTGATTACATCGAGACCCCATCCCTCCGTATGTTGGCAGCCTTTGCCGCTCTATTTGTATTAACACTGATCGTGGGTGCTCTTGTCGGTAAATTGATTACCGCTTTGATCAGTGCGACTGGTTTGTCTGCAACCGATCGTATCCTTGGAATGGGCTTTGGTGCCGTTCGTGGCGGTCTGGTTGTTGTTGTCATTGTTGCTCTGTTAGGGCTAACCCCAGCCGTTGAGGATCAATGGTGGAAAGATTCTCAGCTCATTCCTCACTTCGTTTTGATGGAGGAGTGGACCAAAGAGACTGCAAAAGAGATAGGTGGTGTAATCTGGACACTCAGCAGTGATCCAGCCAGCGCCAGTGCCGTGAATTAGTTCGATATAGGTAGATCGGATGTGTGGAATAGTTGGCATCGTAGCCAAAACCTATGTTAACCAGACAATTTTTGATGCGTTAACAGTCCTACAACACCGTGGCCAAGATGCTGCGGGTATGGTTACTTGTGAAGGTAACCGCTTTTATCTGCGTAAGGATAATGGCTTAGTCAACGAAGTCTTCCGTACACGACACATGAAAAAACTGAATGGCGAGATGGGTATTGGCCACGTGCGCTACCCAACAGCCGGTAGCTCAAGCTCAGCAGAAGCTCAGCCATTCTATGTCAACTCACCTTACGGTATTGCGTTGGCACACAACGGTAACCTAACCAACTCTGAGCAGTTGGCTGATGAGGTGTTCCGTTCTGATCTTCGCCACATCAATACCACCTCTGATTCAGAAGTGTTACTGAACGTTTTTGCCCATGAGCTGCAGTTGTTGGGCAAGTTACACCCAACCTCTGAAGATATCTTCAACGTCGTGGAAACGGTCCATAAGCGTTGTCAGGGTGGTTATGCCGTTGTTGCGATCATCACCGGTCTGGGTCTGGCCGCTTTTCGTGATCCTTTTGGCATACGCCCACTGGTTTACGGTAAGCGTGAAACCGAAGCAGGCGTTGAATACATGGTGGCCTCAGAGAGTGTTGCGTTGGATACTGCCGGCTTCGAGATGGTGCGTGATGTGGCGCCTGGTGAAGCGATCTTCATTACTCAAGAGGGTGAGATCTTTACCAAGCAGTGTGTTGAAACACCCGTGCTTGCTCCTTGTCTGTTTGAGTACGTCTACCTCGCTCGTCCAGACTCGATCATTGATGAGACACCGGTTCACAACGCGCGCATGGCGATGGGTGTGAAATTGGCGGATAAGGTGCGCCGTGAGTTCCCAGAGCACGATATCGACGTCATCATTCCAATCCCTGATACCAGCCGTACAGCGGCACTTGAGATGGCGAAAAGCCTGAAAGTGACCTACCGCGAAGGCTTTATCAAAAACCGTTACATCGGCCGTACCTTCATCATGCCTGGGCAGACTCAGCGTAAGAAGTCGGTTCGTCAAAAACTGAACCCGATTCAATCTGAGTTTAAAGACAAAGTGGTTATGCTGGTTGATGACTCTATTGTACGTGGTACTACGTCCGCTCAGATTGTTGAAATGGCACGTGATGCAGGTGCGCGTAAAGTCTACTTTGCCTCAGCAGCCCCTGAAGTTCGTTACCCCAACGTATTCGGTATCGACATGCCCAGTGCCAGTGAGTTGATTGCACATGGTCGTACTGCGGAAGAGGTGGGTAAAGAGATCGGTTGTGATTGGATGCTCTACCAAGATCTTGATGATCTAAAAGCCTGTGTCACAGATCTTAACCCTGCGATTACTCAGTTCGATACCTGTGTCTTCAATGGCGAGTATGTCACTGGAACAGTGACCAGCAGTTACCTTGATAACATCGATGCTAAGCGCAACGACGGTGCTAAGGCGAGTGCTGATGATGAACAGACCGAAGGAAACGAGTCTACCAACCTACATAAAGCTTTTTAAGGATGAAGCATGGGAAGTAAGCAGTTCGAACGACCTGAAAGGATTCAGTTCAGTGATGATCACTACGCGGTAGAGACGCTCGCAGTTAGAGCGGGTCAGTGGCGTAGTGAAGAGGGTGAACACTCCGACGCAATCTTCCCAACCTCTAGTTTTGTCTACAGCTCAGCAAAAGAGGCTGCTGATACCTTTGCCGGCAACATCGAAGGCAATGTCTACTCACGTTTTACCAATCCAACGGTTCAAGCCTTTGAGCGTCGTATTGCGGCGCTAGAGGGTGGGGAGCGCGCCATCGCGACCAGTTCAGGGATGGCGGGCATTATGAGTCTCTGTTTGTCATTAATGAAACATGGCGATCATGTGGTCTGTTCTCGCTCTGTGTTTGGTTCAACCGTATCACTATTTGAAAAGTACGTGAGTCGAGCGGGGATCGAAACGACCTTTGTTGACCCTAAAGATTTAACCGCATGGCAAGCGGCCGTGCGCCCTACAACCCGTATGTTCTTCTTAGAGACGCCTAGTAATCCTTTAGCCGAGGTGACGGACATACAGGCCGTTGCTGACGTGGCACATGCAGCGGGCGCTAAGTTGGTGGTGGATAACTGTTTTCTAACACCCGCTTTGCAAAAGCCACTGTCGCTCGGCGCGGATATTGTCATGCACTCGGCTACTAAACACCTTGATGGACAGGGGCGTGTTGTCGGTGGCGTTGTGGTTGGTTCAGACGCTGATATGGAAGAGGTGTTCGGGTTTATCCGAACAGCGGGCTCTTGTCTGAGTCCATTCAACGCATGGGTTTTCCAAAAAGGCTTAGAGACACTTCCACTGCGAATGAGAGCGCACAGCGAGGCTGCACTAGAGATTGCACAGTGGCTAGAGGCCCAGCCTAAAGTAGCGAGAGTCTACTATTCAGGTCTCGCTTCGCATCCACAACATGAACTGGCTGCTCGTCAGCAATCAGGATTTGGTGCGGTACTTGGATTTGAAGTTGCGAGCGATACCCTGAGCCAGCAAGAGGCGGCTTGGTCGTTTATCGACGCAACCGAAGTCATCTCGATTACCGGTAATCTAGGCGATGTTAAGAGCACAATCACTCACCCTGCAACGACGACTCACGGACGTATGTCAGCTGAAGCTCGTGCAGAAGCGGGTATTCAAGATAGCTTGATTCGTCTCTCTGTAGGCCTAGAGAACGTTGACGATCTCAAGCGCGATCTACAGCGTGGCTTAGACGCCATTTAAAATCGACTTTTATGCGTCTGATTGTTGCGCCGATGGAGGGCGTTGTTGATTACAGCATGCGTCGCCTCATCGCTCGAGTGGGCGGCGCCGATCAGATGGTCTCCGAGTTTGTGCGCGTTAACGACACGCTGCTTCCCCCTAAAGTCTTTCATAAACTGATCCCAGAGCTGAAACAGGATTATTGCGGTTACGGCGATACCCCTCTGGTTGTTCAGTTATTGGGTTCTGATCCTGAATCCCTGGCTAAAAATGCTTTAACTGCACTTGAGTTGGGCGCGCCTGCTATTGATATGAACTTCGGCTGCCCCGCCAAAACCGTTAATAAGAGTAGGGGTGGATCGATTCTCCTTAAGGAGCCCGAGGTCGTTCATGATGCCGTTAAAGCGGTGCGTGATGCGGTTCCTAGCCATATCGAAGTCAGCGCTAAAATGCGCCTAGGGTATGAAGACAAATCATTGGCAATCGATAATGCGCAGGCGATCGAAGCGGCTGGTGCGAGCTATCTTACTGTGCATGCCCGCACAAAGGTAGAAGGGTACAAACCGCCGGCACACTGGGAGTGGATCGCCAAGATTCGAAATGCGGTCTCGATCCCGGTGATTGCCAATGGCGAAGTCTGGAACGTCGAAGACTATGACCGATGCCGAGAGGTCAGTGGGTGTGAGGATGTCATGATTGGGCGAGGCTGGGTCGCTAACCCACTGCTACCGCTTCAGATTAAAGATAGAAGCTACCCGACCGATTTGGATGAGTGTTGGCAGCTGCTAAAGCCGAATATCCTTGAGTTTTATGATGATGTCTTCTCGTTAATTGAAGAGCGTCATGTGCATGGTCGTATTAAACAGTGGTGCAATATGCTGGGCTGGCACTATCCGCAAGCCAAAGAGCTATTCCAAGAGCTAAGAACCGAGCGGGATGCTGTGAAGATTGGGGATGTTCTTAAAAGCCGACTCCAGTAATCAGTTTTGGCTTTCATAACAGATCGCGGTTTATCGCTTCGCGCTAATTCGCTCCTACATCTCGTGACGGTGACTGGCTTTCAGCCTGTCATCCGCTGGTAGATTTTGCTCTATCTTCTGGAAGAAGCGGCAAGGGTCGATGACAGGCTGAAGGCCAGTCACGGTTAAAAAACGCGGCAAATGCCGCGTTTTTTTAAGTCTATTCTTAGCTAATCTCAATCCGACGAGCTTTCATCGCTTCTGGAATTTCACGGATCAATTCAACGTGAAGCAGTCCATTTTCCATCGACGCATTTTCAACGCGGACGTGATCGGCTAGTTGGAATCTGCGCTCAAAGTTACGGGCTGCGATGCCTTGGTAGAGGTAGGTACGCTCTACTTGATCTTCCGCTTTGTTACCACGAATCACTAGGTTGCCGCTCTCGCTGGTAATCTCAATCTCTTCGCGAGTAAAGCCGGCTACAGCCATAGTAATGCGGTAAGAGTTCTCTCCGGTCGCTTCGATATTGTACGGAGGGTAAGCTGATTGTTCGCTTCGGTTAGCGGTATCAATCATGTTGGCTAGGCGATCGAAGCCTATTGCTGAACGGTATAGGGGTGTTAGGTCAAAATTACGCATGGTCATATCCTCAAATTAAGCAATATGTAGTTCAAAGTTAAACCACCCAAGCGGCGTGGTTAGGAAGTGCAGTACCTCATGGTCACTGCCTACATAGATTATTTGGGGATAGTAACTAGAAAATTCAAGAGCGGAATTTAACTGAATCGCGACCCAAGGGAGTAGGGTAAAAAGGGTCGCGATTAATAGAGATTAATCAGTGGGTTGTTTCGTTACCGAACTGATCCACATCATTGGTGATCTCGACATCGACGTTAGCACTTGGAATCTTATAGTCGTAGACACGCTCCCAGCCTTCGGATTCAGGTGCACGCTCCCAGACAGTGCCAGCGTTGTACTCAAGCAGGGGCTCTAAGGAGGGGTCTATTTTCACGACTTTCTCTGTGGGCATGGGAATCATATTCACCTGTTCGTTGGCTAGAAACTCATCATCTTCATACCCAGTGAATAGTCGCCATCCGGTATCATTTAGATGCTCAGGGACGGTTTTATACATAAAACGAACCGGCAACTTTTCATCAATTACTAAACGAGACATCAGTGTTAAAAAGCCATTTTTGGTCTGGTTGGTTTCACCTTGGTAGGGCTTGTTGTCATCGTTGCTCATAATGGATCCTAGTAGTCTGTTTTCTTTTTGAATTCACACAAATCTTCAATGTTACAGGCGCCACATCGAGGCTTTCTAGCGACGCAGACATAGCGGCCATGCAGTATCAACCAATGGTGGGCATCGATTAAATACTCCTTTGGCACAAGGCGCAGCAGTCGCTTCTCGACCTCTAATACATTTTTACCTGGGGCGATCCCGGTCCGGTTGGAGACACGGAATATATGGGTATCAACTGCCATGGTGGGTTGGCCAAAGGCGGTATTTAGAATGACATTGGCGGTCTTGCGTCCAACGCCTGGGAGCGCTTCAAGATCTTCTCGGTTGTCTGGAACCACTGAGTTATGAAGATCGACCAGCATATGGCAGGTCTTCATCAGATTCTCAGCCTTGGTATTGAATAGGCCGATGGTCTTAATTTTCTCTTTAAGCCCTTCAATGCCCAAATCAATGATCGCCTGCGGTGTGTTGGCGATAGGGAATAGCTTGCGAGTCGCTTTGTTCACTCCAACGTCAGTAGCCTGAGCCGATAGAAGCACGGCTGCCAGCAGCTCAAACGGCGAACTGTACTCTAGTTCGGTTGTTGGATGTGGATTGTCCGCTTTTAGTCGCTCGAAGATCTCGATGCGTTTTAGTTTGTTCATCGCTTAGCCTGTTACGCGGACCCGTTTCGAACCCGTACTTACGGGAGCTTCGGTTGGCTCAGGGATTGGTTGTCGCTCTTTGATTCGCTGATCAATCAGGTTTTTCAGTGCGATCAAAAGGCCTAAACCGAGGAATGCGCCCGGCGGTAGAATGGCAAATAGGAAGTTAGGGTAGTCATCTGCCAGTGTAATATGCCAGTTCGTTGCCATCTCTCCGAATAGAAGATCCATGTTGGCAAACAGAGCACCGGTGCCCAGTAGCTCACGCATCGCGCCGAGAATGACCAAGACCAGCATAAAGCCAATCGACATAAAGAAGCCGTCAATAAACGACTCTTTGATCGCATTTCGAGAGGCAAAGGCATCGGCGCGACCCATAATCACGCAGTTGGTGACGATGAGCGGAATGAAAATACCCAAAATGGTATAGAGTTCATAAGTGAAGGCCTGCATCAGTAATTCGATGGCGGTGACAAAGGCGGCAATAATCATCACGAAAATGGGTAGACGAACCGTTTCAGGTGTTAGCTTGCGGAACAGTGATACCGTCAAGTTGCTGCCGGTCAGAACGACCAGTGTCGCCAATCCAAGTCCTAGCGCGTTAACCACCGAGTTGGTGACGGCGAGTAGTGGACAGAGTCCAAGTAGTTGAACCAGGGCTGGGTTGTTAGTCCATAACCCATTCTTAATCAGTGTCTGTGTTTCACTCTGCATAGCTCTTCTCACGATTCGCGGGTGACAATAACAGATTCTTGTGGGTCTCAAAGTAGTCTAACGCAACGCTGGTTGCTTTGACGACAGCCCTAGGTGTGATCGTTGCACCGGTAAATTGATCAAATTGACCGCCATCTTTTTTCACGGCCCAGTTTGAATCATCTTGACCCTGTCGACGAGTCCCTCTGAAGCTTTCTATCCAATCTGATTTAGCTCTATCGATTTTATCGCCAAGCCCTGGGGTCTCTTTGTGGGAGATGACTCGCACACCAGCAATGGAGCTGTCCGCATTGATTCCGACAATCAGATCAATGTCGCCAGAGTAACCCTGAGAGGAGGTGACCGGTAAAATAACCCCAACTACCTGATCGTTTTGTATCGCTTGGTAACCAGTGGTCCCAGTCTCGACGTTCAGCTGTCCTGCATCCAGTTCAATGCGATGGTCATACAGCTGTTCATCAATGCTCGCAGGGAAGATCTCATAGAGTGCCTTCGATTCAGCTTCACGAACGTTGGCATCAATACGATCGACCGTCGTCACTTGGGTAATGGCGATCACAGCAGCCGACAAAACGGCAAATAGACCAATACCAACCGCGCTCTTAGAGATGGATTGAGTGGTGGTAGGGTTCTCATTGATCTCCATACTCACTCTCCTTTGGGTCCAAGACGTGCACGTTTATGGCCGTAACTACGCGGTTGGGTGTAGTGGTCGATCATTGGCGCCGCTAGATTCATTAGAAGAACCGAGAAAGCAACCGCATCAGGATAGTTACCCCAGGTTCGAATAATGAAAATTAACAATCCGATACCCATACCAAAAACGATTCGACCGCGGTTACTGGTGGCGGATGAAACCGGATCCGTAGCGATAAAAAACGCCGCTAACATAGTGGCACCCAGTGTTAGGTGATTAAACGGGTCAACAAAATTACTGGGATCGACACCATAAGCGATGGCACTCACCAAGCCTAGGGTGACAAGAATGCTGACAGGGGTATGCCAAGTGAATACCTTTTTGTAGATCAGGTAGATGCCACCCATAAACCATGCGGCCGAAAGGGCGTGATAGGCTGCGGCACCCTCAATCAAGGTTTGATTGCTGCGCCACATCTCTTCTGTCGTAAAACCATCACGGTTGCGCAGAATATCCAAAGGGGTCGCCCCGGTGTAGGCATCCATCATCTGTGATGATCCGGCAAAGATCAGTGACAGTGACTCCGATATAGCTGGAATGGACCAACCCTCACTGCCACTTAATACGTAGGGAAGGTTCCAACTGGTCATCTGAACCGGGAATGAGACCAGCAGTAGGGCGTAGGCGACCATGGCTGGATTAAAGGGATTATTACCAATGCCGCCATAAACCTGTTTAGCAAATAGAATCGCAACAAACATCCCAACAATACCGATCCAGAGCGGTGCTGAGGGCGGTATAGAGACTGCTAATAGAAGTGCCGTTACCGTGGCGGAATAATCACCTAGGTAGCGTGAAATGGGCAGTCCGCGCATCTTCAGAGCAAGCGCTTCAAACGCGAGCCCTGAGGCTAGGCAGATCGCAACCTGAATCAAAGTACCCCAACCGAAGAAGAGGGTCAGCGCGAGTATGCCTGGAATCATCGCCAGAATGACTAGCTGCATGACACCAGAGCTGGTATTGCTGCGGGTAACGTGGGGTGAACTCATCCGTATCAGTGACATCTGTTAATCCTACTCGTACGGTTTAAGTTGTGATTCAAGTTGAGCGAAATGACTTTTGGCTGACTCAAGATCGGTTTTCAGAGCTTCTTGCTCTGTCTCGTCATCACTCTTGCTGATCGCACGTTCAATCTTGGTTATGGCAACCTTCGCCATGGCAACATCAATGCGCAGCTGTTTAAGATCAATTCCTGCGCTCTGGGCCAGTTCAATCAGAGCATTGTCAGCATCAGTATGGGCTTTGCTTGCCTCTTCTAGGCGAGACTTCAACGCTTCGATTTCGCTTTCGTCTTTCTCTTCGGCGGCTTCTGCCTTCTTCAACTTGGTGCGCATGATCGAAACTTGCTGCTTCAGCGCTTTTAGATCCGGTTTAGTCTCTTTCGGTTCGCTCTTAGTTGGCGTTGATTGGACTGCTTCCGTTGTAGAGCTGTTCTGAAGGGCCTGTTCAGCCTCAGTCGCTGCCTGTTTAAGTTTATCGACAGTCGCTTGCAGAGTTTCAACGCCATCCAGACCTTTATCTTGGGCATTTTTGAGGGCGATTTCGGCTTTCTTCAATTTGGTTCTGGCAACGGCCGCAGCTGTTTTCAGTGCCGCTGTGTCATCTTGCGCAGTTTCACTGCTGGACTGTTTCTTACGTTCTGCTTGAGCTTTAGCCGCTTCAGCCGCGCGTGCTTTACGTCGTTCCGCTTTCTCGATTGCCTCGCGTTCTAGGCGAGCTTGTCTCGCTTCGAATCGCTCACGAGCATGGTCAGCTTTGCGTTGTTCAAGTTCCTCTGCACGGATCTCAGATTTGGCAAAACGGTAGAATTGCACCAGAGGAATGCTGCTAGGGCAGACGTAGGCGCAAGCTCCGCACTCTATACAGTCAAACAGGTTATGGTTTTTCGCCTTCTCAAACTCTTTGCCTTTTGCAAACCAGTAGAGCTGCTGCGGAAGCAGTTGTGCAGGGCAGGCCTGTTCACACATTCCACATCGGATACAGGGCTGTGCCGCAGGCGCTTCGGGCATCTCGCTATCGGTCGCCGCGATCAGACAGTTGGTTGTTTTGATGACCGGAATTGAATCGGTTTCTGCGGCAACCCCCATCATTGGACCGCCCATCACCAGACGATGCATGGCGCCCGGTTTTAGATCAGCCGCCGAAAGCAGTTCTGAAAAAGGTGTTCCGATCAGTGTCCAGAAGTTCCCAGGGTGCTCAACTGCCTCACCGGTTACCGTCACAATACGTTGTATTAATGGCTCCCCGTGATTGATAGCGCGATGCAGCGCCTGAGCCGTCCCAACGTTTTGCACCACAATGCCAATGTCAGCCGGTATTTTGCCACTCGGTACTTCTACACCGGTTAAAAGCTGAATCAATTGGCGTTCACCACCGGAAGGGTATTTGGTCGGAACCACGACGAGATCCACATCGATATCAGTTTCAGCGAGCGCCTCATTGAGGGCGCGAATCGCGTTGGGCTTGTTATCCTCTATACCAATTAGGGTATGAGTTGGCTCCAACAGATGCTGAATGATTTTAATACCTTCTAATATTTCAGAGGCGTGCTCACGCATCAGCATATCGTCAGCAGTAATGTAGGGCTCACACTCAGCCGCATTGATAATCAAGGTGGTGACAATGTGATCTGAACCCAAGTTCAATTTCACATCGGTTGGGAAGCCTGCACCACCCATACCTGCAATACCCATTTGGCGAATCTGGTTAACCAGTGCAGAACGCTCTATGCCCTTATAATCAATTGCCTGATGTTCAATCCACTGATCTAGGCCATCTGATTCAATCACAATACATTCAGCGGTTAGACCCGACGCGTGCGGCACGGGTTGTGCTTCGATCGCGGTAACGGTGCCGGAGGTTGGTGCATGCAACGACGCACTAATACGACCTACGGGTTCAGCGATGATTTGTCCTTTAAGTACTTTATCTCCAACAGAGACAACAGGGTCAGCGGCTAGGCCAAGGTGTTGCTGGGTTGGAATGACCAAGCTTTTAGGAATGGGCATGGTCCGCACTGAAGCGCGAGTAGACTGCTTCTTATTTTCTGGCGGGTGAATGCCGCCGTGAAAACTGAATACCTTCACGATGGATTCTCCTCAAAGCGAGGCTGTCTATCCGTCGCAATCAGATTATTGGTTTGAGGTGGTTCTGGCCACTTCCAGTTCAGTGTTGTCGTCGCCACTGGCAACATATCAATACAGTCGACAGGACAGGGCTCAACACAGAGATCACAACCGGTACACTCATCGACAATGACGGTGTGCATCTGTTTTGCTGCACCTAAAATGGCATCGACTGGGCAGGCTTGAATACACTTAGTACAGCCAATGCACTCATCTTCACGAATGTAAGCGATCTTGCGAACATCCTCGACCCCGTGCTCTGAGTCCAGAGGAATAGAATCAACGTTAAGCAACTCGGCCAATTGGTCAATGGTGGTCTGCCCACCAGGTGGACACTTATTGATCGCTTCACCTGCTGCGATACCTTCAGCGTAAGGGCGGCAGCCAGGGTGACCACATTGGCCACATTGAGTTTGTGGTAACAGGGCGTCAATTTGATCAACAATCGGGTCACCCTCCACTTTGAAGCGGACGGCTGCGAAGCCAAGAATGACACCAAAAATCAGTGCCAGAATGGCGAGAACAAGAATGGCTAGTGCAACGCTACTCATGCAGCCACCTTAGAACTGAACCAGGCCAGCAAAGCCCATGAAGGCGAGTGACATAAGGCCAGCCGTAATCATACCGATGGCTGGACCTTTAAAGGCAACTGGCACCTCAGCAACAGCAATGCGCTCACGCAGCGCCGAGAAAAGAATCAGTGCCAACGAAAAGCCAACTGCAGCACCAAAACCATAACCAATGGATTCGATAAAGTCGTTCTGTTTGCGAATGTTCAACAGTGCTACACCCAATACCGCACAGTTGGTGGTAATCAGTGGCAGGAAGATACCCAGTAGCTTGTAGAGCAGTGGACTGGTTTTATGTACGACCATCTCCGTGAACTGCACAACCACAGCGATCACGAGAATGAAACTGACCGTCTGTAGATAGATCAGATCAAATGGCAGTAGCAGATAGGTGTAGACCAAGTAGCTGCAGACAGAAGAGAGCGTCAGTACGAAGGTGGTCGCGAGCGACATCCCCATGGCGGTCTCTAGCTTGTTGGATACCCCCATGAAGGGGCACAAGCCTAGAAATTGAACCAGTACAAAGTTATTCACCAGTACGGTACTGATTAAAATTAATAGAAACTCAGTCATCGTCTATCGCTATGGCGTTGAAAGCAAAAAGAAGCTTAATAAAAACGGTTTAGAGTGTACCCTAAACCGCCTCTATAACCCAGTATCAACGGTTGTTTCAGGTCAATTAGACGTCGCTAAAGTAACTTTAGTTCAGTCAGTGACTGCAGAATCAAATCTACCTGTTTTTCGGTCGGTAGGGTGATATCGAGATAAACCTCAGCGTTTGCATGCGGTCCAATGACAATATCACTTCCATCCTCGATAGTACTGAGAACAACGAGTCCTGCCTCTTTTAACAGTACTGCATCGTCTAGTCGGCTGCTCACCGCCGGTAGAAGGCCTCTATCGAAGAGACGTTTCTCCAGAGTGAACAGCACCGAATTTGTGACATTCGGTAGTCCAACAATCAGAGCGTTATGGCCTAGGCGACGAGCTCGAAGGCTAGCATCAACCACCGTTTCAGAGTGTATTTCGTTGTTCTCAATCGGCTGCTCAGCGTCAACCATCATGCCCGCGGCAATGGTTCTATTGGTTAAGCGGTCAATAACAACAAAGGATCCGGTCGAACCATTTTCTAGGTAGGGATCCATCTGAATCGCGCGATCGAGTTGCAGACTGACTTCTGCAATCTCATTAAGCGTCAATGAATCTGCAGGCAAGGCCTCTTGGCTATTCACATCCACTTTGAAATGAATATCAGTGACTCGACCAGAGGATTTCGCTGCTGTTGTTTTAATGAGAAGGTTGTTGCCTACCTTAAGGGGAGATTGGTCCATCCAGATCAGTTTGGCTCTAAAGGCGTTAATGGGCTCGACCTCATCATTCGCCAGCACCAGAGTGTCACCTCGTGAGATATCGATTTCATCTTCAAGCGTCAGCGTGACGGCCATCGGAGCGAAAGCACGTTCAAGATTCCCATCCATCGTAACGATCGATTTAACCTTGGATTGCTTATTACTGGGAAGGACTTTGACCTCTTGACCTACCTCTATGGAGCCTGATGCGATGGTTCCTGCATAGCCACGGAAGTTTAAGTTAGGGCGACTGACATACTGTACGGGGTAGCGAAAAGCCTCAGACGTTGCACGTCCAGTATCTACATCCTCTAGCAACTCCATAAGGGTTGGACCTGAGTACCAGGGAGTGTTGATGGATGGATCGACAACATTATCACCCTGCAGTGCAGATATAGGGCAGAAGTGAATATCAGATAAGCCCAGTTTATCGGCCAAAGCGAGATACTCTGCCTGAATCTCGTTAAAACGATTCTGATCGAACTCTACGAGATCCATTTTGTTGATCGCGACGACAATGTGTTTAATACCCAGTAGGGAAACGATGTAGCTGTGGCGACGTGTCTGTGTCTGAACGCCGTATCGGGCATCGACCAGAATAATCGCCAAATCCGCTGTTGATGCGCCGGTCGCCATGTTTCGTGTGTACTGCTCATGACCGGGTGTGTCGGCAATGATGAACTTACGTTTTGCAGTAGAGAAATAACGATAAGCGACATCAATGGTGATGCCTTGTTCACGCTCGGCCTGAAGGCCATCGACCAACAGCGCTAGATCAGGTTGATCGCCGGTTGTGCCAACACGCTTACTCTCTTTATTGATGGCAGCAAGTTGGTCCTCATAGATCATTTTAGAGTCGTGAAGCAGGCGGCCAATCAAAGTGGACTTGCCGTCATCGACGCTGCCACAGGTGATAAAACGGAGCAGCTCTTTATTCTCGTGCTGCTCAAGGTATGCGTTAATATCACTGGCAATAAGGGATGATTGATGACTCATAATATCTATCCTAGAAATATCCTTCGATTTTCTTCTGTTCCATGGACCCTGCACCGTCATGGTCTATAGCGCGGCCCTGCCTTTCAGAGGTGGTAGCCAATAGCATCTCTTGAATGATCTCAGGCAGTGTTGTGGCTGTAGATTCAACGGCGCCCGTTAATGGATAGCAGCCTAGGGTTCTAAAACGGACCGATTTTTGTTCAGGTACTTCACCGTCATTAAGTGGTAAACGCTCATCATCGACCATGATGGTCATGCCATCTCTCTGAACCACTGGACGCGGCTTAGAAAAGTAAAGTGGTACTAAAGAAATATTCTCTAAGTATATGTATTGCCAGATATCTAGCTCTGTCCAGTTCGATAAAGGAAAGACACGAATGCTCTCGCCTTTATTGATCTCAGTGTTGTAGATATTCCACAGCTCTGGCCTCTGGTTTTTTGGATCCCAACGGTGGTTTTGGTCCCTAAATGAGAAGACGCGTTCCTTGGCGCGAGACGCCTCTTCATCACGACGAGCACCCCCAAATGCGGCATCAAACTGATACTTATTTAGAGCCTGCTTAAGGCCTTGAGTCTTCATGATGTCAGTATGTTTTGCGGACCCATGGACAAAGGGGTTGATGTTCATATCGACGCCCTCCTGATTGATATGAACCAACAGCTCCATACCCGCATCTTTTGCCATCTGATCTCTAAACTCGATCATCTCTCGGAATTTCCAAGTGGTATCGACATGAAGCAGTGGAAAAGGAGGATTGCCAGGGTAAAAAGCCTTACGGGCTAAGTGCAGCATGACTGATGAATCTTTACCGATAGAGTAGAGCATAACAGGGTTATTAAACTCAGCAGCCACTTCACGAATGATGTGAATGCTCTCTGCTTCAAGCTGTTTGAGATGGGTCAAACGATCCGAGCTAATAAGATTCATAGCGCCTCCTTAATTTCGAAAACGCATTATGCATACCAATTTATATAACCCAAAAGAATATATAAAAATTAAGATAGCAGTTTTGGTTATATAAAATTTATCATCTATAAATATTAGCTATATAACTGATTCGGATAATATTACGACTAAATATTATTTTGAGTTATATAGAAAGGTATATATATTCCATTTCGTAATTTATATTCTTATCTTTATAACGGAGCAACCACATGGAATTTGGATACTCTTTTGCTGGCCTTTTGGTTGGTTTCGTTATTGGTTTAACCGGTATAGGTGGTGGCGCGTTGATGACGCCTATATTAATTGTCGGTTTTGGTGTGCCTTTAATAGTGGCTGTGAGTACGGATCTTCTATACGCCGCATTTACTAAAGCGGGTGGCATCATTAATTACGCAAAGAGACAGTTGGTCGAGTGGCGTGTAGCGGCACTGCTGTTGTTGGGGAGTTTGCCAAGCTCATTTTTGACGCTGATTCTTCTCAGTCAGGTTGATTCGGTGGCAACTCTCGAATCAACCATCAACTTAACGCTTGGGATCTCTCTGTTACTCACCTCTATTGCAGTCTTCTTTCGTGAGGCAATTCGTCGTTTTTCAGACAAGCAGTCCGATACGACTTTTGCGCAAACACTTGTAAAGTTGCGTCCCTATCTAACGGTGCTATGTGGTCTCTTTTTGGGTGGGTTGGTCACACTTTCATCAGTAGGGGCAGGTGCGCTAGGAACCGCCATGCTGATCTTGCTCTATCCGCGTTTTTCAATGGGTACGATCGTTGGAACGGACTTAGTCCATGCCGTCGTGCTCACGGCTTTCTCAGGGTTTGGTCACATGCAGATGGGTACAGTGGATTTGGAGCTTTTGGCCTACCTATTAGTGGGCTCACTGCCCGGGGTTTGGTTAGGCAGTCGATTAGGGGCGAATCTATCTCCTAAATTGATGCAGCCGATTATCGGCAGTCTGTTAATGGCGATAGGTATCCGTTTCGTTTTAGCGGTTTAAAAGAATATTTCAGTAAAGGGTTAGGGTAGACGATGTATATCTATAACGACGTTGATCAAAAGATCGTTGATGAGCGTGTTGAACAGTATCGCGATCAAACCAAGCGGTACCTAGAAGGGAACTTGAGTGATGACGAGTTTCTGGCACTCCGTCTGATGAATGGTCTCTATATCCAGAGACAGGCACCTATGCTTAGGGTGGCTATTCCCTATGGAACGATGACATCGACTCAGTTAAGAGCTTTGTCTGCGATCTCTAGAAAATATGATAGAGGCTATGGTCACTTTACGACGCGTACCAATATTCAATTTAACTGGCCAAAACTTGAAGAGGTGCCTGATATTTTGGCGGATCTCGCAAAGGTTCAGCTGCATGCGATCCAGACTTCAGGCAACTGTATTCGAAATACGACCACTGATCACTTTGCTGGCGTTTCCGCAACTGAAATTTCTGATCCTAGACCCTGGTGTGAGCTGATTCGACAGTGGTCGACTCTGCATCCTGAATTTGCCTATCTTCCACGAAAATTCAAGATCGCCATTACCTCAGGGCCAGAAGACCGTGCAGCCACTCAAGTTCATGATGTTGGGTTGCACCTCATTAAGAACGCTCAAGGCGAGCTAGGCTTCGAGGTATTAGTTGGCGGTGGTTTAGGGCGCACACCGAAAATAGGTAAGGTGATTCGTCAGTTCTTACCCGCTAATGAGGTGATCTCGTACTTGGAGGCAATCCTAAGGGTTTATAACTTAAAGGGGCGTCGTGATAACAAGTACAAAGCTCGAATTAAGATATTAGTTGATGCGCTGGGTGCTGATGCGTTTCGTGATCTTGTCGAAGAGGAGTGGCAGCATCTCAAAGGGAGTGATTTGCAAATTACTCAAGAGGAGATTGAACGGGTCAGTGACTTCTTCACGCCACATGACTACAACGCTCAAGCGGCTGCTGACACGACATTGGATCACTATCTAGAGACCCATTCAGAGTTTAAACACTGGTATCAGAGAAATACGCATCAGCACAAAGTGCCTGGCTATCGTGCAGTGACCGTCTCCCTTAAGCCGCAGTTAGGGGCGCCGGGGGATATCACAGCCTTGCAGATGGATCTGGTGGCAGAGTTGGCGGATCGTTTCTCCTTTGGACAGATTCGCTCAACGCATCATCAAAATCTTCTATTGGCCGATGTTGATCAGAGAAACTTGTACTCCGTTTGGGTAGCGCTCAGTGATGCAAATTTAGCTCGTGCCAATATCGGCACGCTAACCGATATGATTGTCTGTCCTGGGTTTGATTTCTGTTCTTTGGCCAATGCAAAAACCCTGAACATTGCACAGCAGATTAATGATGCCTTTGATGATGTTGATTATCTGCATGATCTTGGTGATATACGCCTCAATATGTCGGGATGTATTAATGCCTGTGCCCATCACCATGTGGGTCATATCGGTATCCTAGGTGTCGATAAGAAGGGTGAGGATTGGTATCAAATCACACTGGGAGGATCGAGCGAAGCCGATGCATCACTGGGTAAAGTGCTGGGACGCGCTGTCGCTGCTGATGAGGTGGCCGATACGTTAAAGCGTCTTCTGGAAACCTATGTGGAACTACGAAAGGGTGATGAGCTGTTTATCGATTGCGTGCGCCGACTAGGTGTTGAGCCGTTTAAGGAGAGAGTCTATGCCGTTGCTTAAGCATAAAACCTTAGTCAGTGATGATCCTTGGGTTTTTCAGGAAGAGTTTTCAGACATTACAGAATCATCCATCGTTGTGCCATTCACTCAGCTTCTTCAGCAAGTGACGATTGCACAACCTCAGGAACGATTAGGCGTCAGACTCAGCAGTGAGGAGTCACTGGATGATCTGATTCCACATTTAAATCAGGTATCGCTGGTTGAAATCTATTTTGAAGCGCTACGCGACGGTAGAGGCTTCAGTTTTGCTCGCCTGATACGTCGAGAGGGTTTCCAGGGTGAGATACGTGCCAGCGGTGAGGTGAGCCGTGATCGACTGGATTATCTCTATCGGTGTGGCTTTGACTCGGTGCTGTTGCAGGCTCCGATCGATGCTGAGCAGGCCCAAACGGCCTATCAAGAAATTTCCGTGCACTATCAGGCTGATGCGCGAAACGACCAACCTATCTATAGGCAGACATTATGAGCTTAGATATTAATAAGGCTAATCAACAACTCGCCGGCGCAACCCCTCAAGCGATTGTCGAGTGGGCACTAGAGCAGGGCGATAACCCAATTATTACGACCAATTTTCGTCCCTATGAGTCGGTCATTCTGCATCTAGTGACCTCAGTTAAACCGGATATTAAAGTGCTTTGGGTCGACTCAGGATACAACACCTCGGCGACCTACCGCTTTGCCGAAAAACTGATACAAGACCTAAATCTTAATGTGATTACCTATGTGCCAGCACAAACAGCAGCGCATCGAAATGTGGTCATGGGTGGCATCCCTGACGTGGATAGCCCACTGCATGAAACCTTTACACAGCAGGTCAAAATCGAGCCATTTCAGCGGGCTCTAGCCGATCTAAAGCCGGACGTATGGTTTAACGCCATTCGCAAAGATCAGACCGAGTTTAGACAGTCACTGGACGTCTTAAGCCAATCAAAAGATGGTGTGCTGAAGGTGGCCCCACTCTTTGAGCTGACTGAGGCTCAACTTGAGTCCTATCTGCTAGAACATAATTTGCCGAATGAGCATGACTATTTCGACCCAACCAAAGCGCTAGAGACCCGTGAATGCGGACTTCATACGCAACTGTAGAGCCACTCTAATGGAATATTTACCGCTCTTTTTTGATCTTAAAAACCGACCTGTTCTACTGGTAGGTGGCGGCGACGTGGCTTTGCGTAAAGCACGGCTATTAACACGTGCTGGCGCGCTCATTCATCTTATTGCACCAGAGGTGTGTGAAGAGGTGAAAATGCTGGTTGAGCAGAAGGGTGGTCAGATTGAGCTGGGTAAGTATCGTAAATCTCTACTGCAAGGCAGAGTCTTGGTCGTCGCCGCGACCGATAATCAGTCGCTCAATGAGTCGATCTCTTTTGACGCGCGTTCTGCTAATGTTCCGGTCAACGTTGTAGACAGTCCTGCACTCTGTACGTTTATCTTTCCGGCTATTGTCGATCGATCCCCAATCGTTGTCGGTATCTCTTCGGCGGGTAAAGCACCGGTCTTAGCGAGAAATCTTCGAGCACGATTAGAGACTCTCATCCCTCAAGGCTATGCCGACTTAGGTGCATTGGTGGGACGGTTTAGACAGCAGGTGAAACAGAAATTTTCCACCGTTGATGGTCGCCGCCTATTTTGGGAGAAGATACTGTCAGGCCCTGTCGCCGAAAAGGTGTTTGCAGAACAGCAGGATGAGGCTGAGCAGTTACTTAGGTCGGCGATTGAAGCGGCCGAAGATAAATCACCAATGGGTGAAGTCTATCTAGTCGGCGCAGGGCCAGGGGATCCTGAACTACTGACCTTTAAAGCACTGCGTTTGATGCAGCAGGCCGATGTGGTGTTGTATGACGCCTTGGTCTCACCGGAGGTAGTGGATCTTTGTCGTCGAGATGCCGATTTAATCTATGTGGGTAAACGCCGTGATCAACATACCTTGTCACAAGAGGGGATTAACGAGCTGCTAGTCAAACATGCGAAACAGGGGAAGCGAGTTGTCCGCCTAAAAGGGGGGGATCCGTTCATCTTCGGTCGAGGCGGTGAAGAGCTTCAAGCCTTGTCAGAGCAGGGAGTGCCTTTTCAGGTAGTGCCTGGCATTACAGCGGCCAGTGCCTGCAGTAGTTACTCTGGCATTCCATTGACTCACCGTGATTATGCTCAATCCGTTAGATTTGTAACCGGGCAGTTGAAGAGCCGACAAGCAGAATTAGATTTCTCAGATCTATTAGCAACGAATGAGACGCTGGTCTTCTATATGGGATTGCACACTTTGCCAGATATCTCTGCGGGATTGATGGGTGCGGGTCGTTCAGCCTCTACACCGGTCGCCATCGTCTCTCGCGGTACCTGTAAGGATCAAAGAGTGTTGACCGGAACCTTGTCGACGATATCCGATCTACAAGAGAGTGCCCAACTTCCCGCGCCATCCATCATTATCGTTGGCGAGGTGGTTAAGCTTCACTCAGAACTGACCTGGTTTGGTGAGGTTCATCAAGAGGCTAATCATGCTTTAGAGCAGGTACAGCAACTTTCCGCTTAAAAGTTTGTATGTTGGCATGGCATTTGCTTAATCCACAGTAGATAGGCATCTATGTTAATGATGCTCGAAACTGTTTAGGTTAGGTGTTGGATTGATCATGCTGAACTCTTGTTTTTATTTATGCGTCGCGTTTTGCAAATTTTTTGCAAAAACCAAATCCCAGTTGTTGTTCTCTCTACTGATCTCAATTCCATTAACGGCGACTTCGGCGTCTGACAAGCCTGTGGATCCTAATCGGATATTGATTCTGTTTACTGGCCACGAACAGATCCCTTTTCAGCAAGAGGTTTTTCAGGGGTTTATTGATGAGCAGTATCAGCTACTCTTTGATCAATCTGAGTTATTCACAAAAGAGGTTTACATCCACCGATTGGATGCTTTCAGAAGTGAGCCCGAATACCTTCCGCAAAAAATCGAGTCTATTTATAAAAATTACCCTAAACTACCCGCAACGATCATCGCCGAAGGCAATTTTGCCCTGCGAGTTGCTCAAGGACTTTCTAGCAAACAACCCAACGAGATAAATATTTTTGCTGTCAACACCAGCATGGCCGCTCTTCCCGGATTTTCGAAAGGGGAGCTGTTTGATAAAGAGGCAACACTTGATTTGATACCTGAGTTGTTCCCAAACATCAAAGAGTTGGTTGTGCTTGCCCCAGGCTCACGTCGAGTAGAGGTTGAAGATCTATGGGATCTTAACTTTGCCGATCAATTTGATTTAACCCTTCTTGATGAGTCGTTAAGTTTTGACGAGACCCTATCTAGGTTAAAACAGCTTCCTGCAGATCGAGTCATTCTATGGTTAGGGCGTGGTACTGGGTCGGTCTCTGAAGATGGTTTGCCGATACAGCTAACTAAACAGATTGTTGAACTTGATGTGGCCCCCTTGATATCGATGCAGAGCTCAACTCTTAAGGCTGGTGGTTTGGGCGGTTATATGACTCCTTCTAGAGAGTTGGGCCAAAAGATAGCACAGCTGGTTTACGGTCAATCTGAAGGGTTTGAACCACCTCAAAAGCGCTATATTTTGGATTATAACGAGCTAGAGCGTTGGAAGGCTGATACGTCTAATCTTAAGGGGCCAATCTCGATCATCAATGAGCCTCTCTCTATATTTACCGAGAGACAAGTTCAGACATACATCGGCCTACTTTTATTGATGGCTGCACTGTTGTCAGCTCTGTTTGCCTGGTGGAATTGGCATCAGTTAACCCTTCGAAATCGCCAGCTATCGAAGATAGAGTCTCTAGATAGACAGCTCCATTTAGCATTATCAACATCGAAGTTGGTGCTATTTGAGGAGAATGTTACTCATCAGACGGCTGAATGGATAGAAAAAGGTCCAAATGAGCCTGGATTGCCACTTGTAGGTGAGGCTAGATTAAATGCCACAGAACCTAGATATCGCGATCAAATCAGTGATGCGCTTGCTCAAACGGGTGTGGTCGTTGAGTACCCACTCTTTATAGAAGAATTGAATATGGAGAAATGGGTTAGAACTTCTTCAATTTCTGAATATACCAATAGTCAGGGTGAGCTGATTCGGATTCAGCTGTCACAGGATGTAACGGACATTAAAGAGAAAGAGTTGGCGCTTGCAGAGTCGGTAAAACGGACTGAAAAAGTACTGCAGCAGCTTAACGATGTTTCTGAATTTGGTGATATAGGACTCTTTCACAGTGATTTGATCAACGGTGTCGTCACGGCGAATGATGTCTTTAGATCCCTCTATGATCTCCCTAAAGATCAGTATCCGACGATTACTCAAGAGGATATCAGCACACGTATCGCTGCGGACAGTGGAGAGGATCAGCTTAAAAATCAACTCCACAATTGGCAATCAAATAATTTTCAAAAGATTCAGAGAGAGTTGTTACTCCCCTCTGGTGAGAGGCGTTACCTTGAGTTGAATGCTCGTCCTGAAGTGAAAGAGGGTGTATTGCAGGGGTTTAGCGGCGCAGTCATCAATCGTACAGATGATGTTCTGCTCAGGCATCAACTGGAGGTTACGCTTACTGAGCGCAGTCTGGCTGTCAAACGGTTAGAAGAGACGCTGCAAAAACAGAAACAGATGTTTGCTGTGATTGGTCATGAACTTCGAACACCGGCTGCGGCACTGAATATGATGTTGGAAGCGGACGATGCGGCGATTACAGAGTCGTTTGGTGATATTCGCTCAACCAGTCAGCATCTGTTAGCGGTATTGGATGATTTGCGATCGGTGGTTGAACCAGAACTGATTCAAGAGAGAGCGCTCTCTAATGCTCGTCCGATAAAGATAATAGAGCGATCACTGACACCGCTTAAAGCGATGCTCGATAACCAACAGATTCGATGCTCGGTTAAATCGAATGATGTGGCAGGTCATCAATTCAATCTCGATCAGCGGGGTATTCGTCAGGTTCTAACCAACTTGGTTAAGAATGCTGTTGTTCACGGGCAAGGAAGTATGATTCAAGTTCAGGTCGATGTGATGGCTCCTACATCACCCAATGAGAAGACTAAGCATCAGCTTCGTATCTCGGTTGAAGATAATGGTCGTGGAATTCCTGCTACTCAGTATGATTCGATCTTTGAACCCTTCGAGAGAGGTGACACAGAAGCCGATGGAACCGGATTAGGGCTCTCAATCTGTCGTGAGATCATTCAAGCTAATGGCGGGACGCTCAATGTTAAAGAGAGTGAGGCGCTAGGAGGTGCTTGCTTCACAATCAATATGCCGGTTGAGCCTAAGCAGTCAGCAACCCCGGATGAGACTGAATCGATGGTTTCACTAGAGGGATTGAGTGTGTTGATGGCAGAAGACAATTTGATGCTCAGAAAACTTAGTGAAAACTTACTGCAAAAATTGGGGGCTAACCCTGTTCTTGTGGAAAATGGCCAGCTGGCTCTAAATCTGTTTAATGAACAGAAATGGGATTTGATCATAACGGATATCTTTATGCCGGAGATGAACGGTTATGAGTTGGTCGAAGCGATTCGTGCGACAGGGAGTGATGTGAAGGTGTTAGGAGTAACCGCCGCAACGGTCGGTAACGAACGAGAGCTGTTGTTAAAGGCTGGCGCTGATGTCGTTATGGGTAAACCGATCACCTCTGAATCTTTGCAAAACGCTCTGTTGCAGTTGCAGCTAAGGGTGTGATTATATCTAGGCTTTAATCTTTATTAAGAGCGTTTGGCTTGTCTCACTGGTTTGTTTACGTCGTTCGTTGTTCCGATAAAACCCTCTATACAGGCGTTACCACGGATCCCACTAGACGACTCCGTCAACATAATGGTGAACTGGTTGGGGGCGCTAAATACACACGAGCTAGACGACCTGTGGAGCTTATCTGGCATGAGCAACATGCAGATCGTTCAAGTGCCACGCAGCGCGAGTGCGCAATTAAGCGGATGACTTTACAGCAAAAAACTCAATTAATAGGGTCGTGTCAGTTAGGATGATCTTAGCTTACTGAATGGAATTTTTTTCAGTTGAACTCCAGACCCATGGGTCTAAACTGAATAGTGAAAAGTCTGAAGCTGATATCCAGTGGTTGGCTTACCTGGCCCGGGTTTGAAGGGTATTACGAGTCGAAATATTGCTTTCGGCCAAGCGGGCGGCAACTCACTGTTTAGAAGTTATGGTTAACAGTAAGAGTGTCGCCCGTTTTCATTGTGCGTTAGACGAAATAGCTACCTAAAAGATAACTGCTAAGGTAACCGACTAAAAACGCAATCGAGAGATAGACGACGTAGCGTGCATAGCTTCCGAAATTTAGGATATCCACTTTAGACATTGCAACGATGCCGGCTGCTGACCCAATTGCCAACAGCGACCCCCCAACACCCACAGAATAAGTTAAGGATAACCACTCGGCTTTAGACATCTCTACTCCAGATTTGAGCAGTGCCGCTGTCAAAGGTACGTTATCGACAAAGGCTGAGAAGACACCCATCGCAAAGTTTGCAACGGTGATGGGTAGGACCTGATAGATGCCTACTAAACTGTCTAGGGTTCCAATCTCTTTGAGCATCCCCACCAATAGCAAAATACCCAAAAAAAACATCAATGTATCGAACTCGATGCGTCTAACGTAGTCCAACAGGTTTTCACGAGTGTCCTCTTCGTAGAGAAAACGGCCCAGCAGAAACATGATGGATAGTCCAAAAAGGAAGGTCAAAACCGGTGGGATGCCCGCAACAATATTGAGAATAATGGTCGAAATAATGGTTGCTAGAAATATAACCGCAATGGCTTTACCGACCTTGTCGTCCTTGCGAGGGGTAGGGGTAATAATCACCTGACCTACCAAGGGTCTAGAGAGCATGGCCGCTAACAGCATGGTGCTTACGAAGGCTGGTACTGAAAGTAGCAGTAGGTCAGTAATCTCTACCTTGCCGGCTAGAAATACCATTAATGTGGTCACATCGCCGGTAATCAGCGATACACCACCAGAGTTGACTGCAAATACAACCAGTACAGAGAGTCTAAGGGTTTTGCGTCTCTCTAACCCTAGCGATAGTACCAAGGCAATGGAGACCAGGGTGGCTGTGATGTTGTCACAAAGACTTGAAAAGACAAAGGAGAAGATGCCAACCAGAAAGATGAGTTTGCGTTCACTGATTTGACTGGGCAGTAGTCTATATATAAGCGTCTCAATCAGTCCTTGATGGTTTAAAAAGGCGACAAAGGTCATCGCGGACATTAAAAATAGCCAAAGCCCTGCGATATCTAAAAGGTTTTCATTGAGCATACCCCTGAGTTGCTCAGGCGTAACACCTTGTTCAGGAAACAGGAAGATCAATATCCAAGAGAGCGTGCCTAGAAACAGAGTCGATTTCGCTTTGTTCAGATGAATTACCTCTTCAAACACAATGGCTAACAGTGCAATCAGAGCAAAAGCGATGAGAGTGTAGTGGAGCATAGATAATCCTTATCAGATATTGGCAAAGCTGTGCCTCTAAAGGATCGTCAGTTTACTACTTTAGTTGGATTTGATTATTAATAAATCAACGTATTAGGTGGGTTTTTAAGACTGGTTTTGCATAAGCTTATAGTTGGGTAGAGGAGGATACTCAGCCCCTTAGGCTGAGTATCGGATACCGTTAGGCTTTTTCTGCGCGTGGTTTGCGATTGCCTTTAGGTTTGCTGTTGCGGTCGCGCGGTGGTCCTTTACGACGCGTTGGTTTACCTGACATCTCATCTTGCCATGGGCGAATCGACAACTGTTTGCCGCAGACACGAGCATCAGCAATTTTCTTCAATTGTGCATGCTTAAGATCATTTGGAAGATCAATCGTTGAGAAGTTCTCACTGATGCTGATTCGTCCAATCAGATCGCTGCTGATATTCGCTTCGTTTGCGATCGCACCGACGATGTTACCCGGCTTAACGCCTTGTTGGTGGCCAACGCCGATCCAGTAACGGGTCTTACCTTCGTCTGCACCAGAGTCACGACGAGGTTTACGATCACCTCTTTCACCGCGCTCGCCACGATCAGAGCGTTCACGACGTGGGCGCTCTTTGAAGCTGGGCTCCTTCTCATCAAGATAGAAGGGCTTATCTTTGTAGATAAGCTGAAGTGCAGCAGCGGCTAGGGCAGAGGCTGTGATACCGCTCTCTGTCACTAGTTCAGTGATCAGGTTATGGAAGTCAGCCGTCTGTGGTTTATCAATCGCATTAACAAGACGCTCTTTTAGGCGCTGTGAACGCAATTGGTTCAGAGCTTTAGCATCGGGAAGTTCCAGTGTTTCAAGTGTTGAACGTGTGTGGCGTTCAATCGACTTAAGCAAACGGCGCTCACGATGAGTCACAAAAAGAACCGCATCACCTTGACGACCTGCACGTCCTGTACGACCAATACGGTGTACGTATGACTCAACATCGTAAGGAATATCGAAGTTAATAACGTGGCTAATACGCTCAACATCCAGACCGCGTGCAACAACATCGGTCGCCACGACAACATCAAGTTTGCCAGACTTTAGACGGCCCACAACGCGTTCACGTTGTGCTTGCTGAATGTCACCGTGCAGTGCAGCTGCATAGAAGCCTGCCTGAATAAGCTGTTCTGATAGCTCTTCAGTCGCTGTCTTAGTTCTAACAAAGATCAGCGCTGCATCGTGCTCGTGCATCTCGAGTAGGCGAGTTAACGCTTGGAACTTAGAGAGGCCACGAACTTCCCAAACGCGCTGGCGAATGGTGCTGGCTGTCTCAGTCTTGCTTTGAATCTTTACGTGCACAGGGTTTTGTAGGTAACGCTCAGTGATCGTTTTGATTTCACGTGGCATCGTCGCCGAGAACAGTGCGATCTGACGAGTAGGTGGCGTGTGCTCAAGCACCCACTCTACATCGTCAATAAAGCCCATGCGTAACATCTCATCCGCCTCATCCAGTACCAAACACTTTAGTTTGTCTAGGCTAAGAGTGCCGCGACGAACATGGTCCATGACACGGCCTGGTGTACCAATAATGACATGCACACCCTTACGTAGAGAGCGAAGTTGTGTGTCGTAACCCTGTCCACCATAGATTGATAGTGTACGTAGACCAGGGATGTACTTAGAGTACTTTTCGCAGGCTTCAGCTACCTGAATGGCGAGTTCGCGAGTTGGAGCAAGTACCAATACCTGTGGGTGGATCTTGCTAGTATCGACGTTCTGTAGAAGCGGCAGAGCGAAGGCGGCTGTTTTACCAGTACCCGTTTGCGCTTGCCCTAGAATATCACGGCCATCAAGAAGGGCTGGAATAGCGCCGGCTTGGATAGGAGAAGGTGTTTCATAGCCTACGTCAGAGAGTGCGTCGAGAATAGGCGTGCTTAAGCCAAGATCACTAAATGTGATCGGCTGATCAGTATCAGACATCAGATTTCCTGCTTTTAGGGGATCCCGTTACCCGCGGCCCATAAGTCAAAAGCAGGTGGAGGATCGTTGAAAGAGGCGCAAATTATACAGACTTTAGGCTAATAAGCCAGCTGTTTATTTTTTAAACAACAAAAAGGCCCGCCATGAAAGCGGGCCTGAACATTATGTGCTAGGCATCTCTAGCCCTTTAGAGACAAAGTCAAAGGACTTCATTCGCTCAATATAAGCGGCCACATTGGGGTATTGATCAGGTTCTATTTTTTGAAATTCAAAGCGATTTGCCCATGGAAAGATTGCGAAGTCAGCAATCGACAGTTTATCACAAACAAAGTCGCGTCCTTCCAATTGTTTATCCAGAACACCCCAAAGACGATGCGCCTCTTTGCAGTAGCGATCAACCGCGTAGGGGATAGGTTCCGGTGCAAATTTATTGAAGTGATGTGCCTGTCCAAGCATAGGTCCAAATCCACCCATCTGCCACATTAGCCACTGCATCACTTGCCAGTAGGCTTTAGGTTCTGTGGGCATAAACTGGCCACTTTTCTCGGCGAGATAGAGCAGGATAGCACCGGTTTCAAATAGGGAGATAGCCTCGCCATTAGGACCATCATGATCAACGATGGCGGGTATCTTATTGTTGGGACTGATGGCTAGAAATTCAGGTTTGAACTGTTCATCGTTAAGAATATCGACTCTATGGAGTTGATATTCGAAACCACAGGCTTCAAGCATGATTCGGATCTTATGGCCGTTTGGTGTGCCCCAGGTGTAGAAATCGATCATCTGATTAGCCTCGTGTGAAGTGTTGGTAAATTTTAATCAGCTCCTCTTCACTATAACTAACAATCACCAACTGTTGACCGGGTTTAATCAGGTCTGGATCCTGACCCAGCATTCCCTGTTGGTAGTTGTAAATGTAGATGTCGTTCACCTTAGAGTAGAGGAACTCGCCTAAGAAAGAGGAGCGTTGATTCTCAAGCACTTCGTCAGCAAGTTCTGGAATCTCTGCGATGAGCGTTTGTCCGTTCTCACCACTGAGCTTGATCCCTTCACGGAAGGTGTTGGTAAGGCCACGCTGCAATATGCCCCAGAGCCCTTGCATGTCGTTGGGGGTTACCGCATGAATGTAGAAGACACTGCCGGCAGCGATGTCGGGATTAGATAGAAGCTCTTTAAGACGAATTTTGTCTCCGGGTGACAGTGTTTTGGTATTGATAACATTGTCTTCAGAGATGAGTTTCATCATCTGATCAGGCTTCACCGATTCATTGCTGACGAGTGGCTGCTTCACAACAAGGGTTGAGGTTTGTACACCCTGGGTTTGAGCCTCATCAGCGGCCTCCATAGCTGTCTGAATGGTCTCTACTTGAGCGGCCTCACTCTTCATGTTGGGTAGTTCTAGCAGTTGATCACCGGTAACAAAGTTATTCGCTTGTTTAATATCGAGCGCTTCATCTTTGGTCTCTTCGGTCAGTGTTTTAATGACCTTTTTGGCCGCTTTTTCTGTCTCTGCAAGGGGCTGTTGTGAGGGGGTGCTTTGTGGTTGCACACTTTCGCCGGTTTGGGAGTCAGTGGATATTTCCGGTTTGTTCAGGAAAAGGTAAGTCGATACTGCAATGATAATCAGAATAAGAGCGATAATGACGCGTTGCATAGTGGTGTGTCCTTAACAGGCGACTGATTCGAATCAGGGTTGTTATTCGTTATTACAGCAACAATAATCACTTTATTGACCGGTTTAAAGTCTTTCTGCCGGTTTTGAGGTAATGAGTGTGTCTGATCAAGAGATTACAAACGATTTCACATCGTTAATGCTAGGTGAAGGAGTTAAACCGATTAAGGCAGAGGCTAAGGTCTCTGCGCGCGAGCACTTAAGACGTGGTGATATGCAGGCTCTTGAACAGCGTCGACGTGAGGCCGAAGGGGTTGATGAGCGCTTTCGATTTACTGACAATCAACTGTTGAACCCCTTGGACCCTGTCGAGTGGAAACGCGATGGCGTTCAAGAGGGGGTCTATCGCAATCTCCGTTTGGGTAAATACACTGTCGATGCGCGCCTTGATTTGATTAACAGAACGCTCTCTGAGGCCTGTGAAGAGGTGCCTAATTTTGTAAAGGAGTGTTACCGATTGGGTCTACGCACAGTCATGATTACCCATGGACGTGGCAAGCATCTGCAGGCACCTCAGAACAAGATGAAAAGTGCACTGACACTCTGGCTGCCAAACATTGATGAGGTGTTAGCCTTTCATAGCTGTCAGCCCCAGCATGGGGGGCTTGCAGCGATCTATCTGTTGTTACGTAAGAATGAAGAGCAGCGCCTCGCCAATCTAGAGCGTCATCGATAGTGGCCATCAACGATCGAAAACTGGTTTGGCTTCAGTGTGAGTCAGAAGTAGAGGCAGGTCAGGCGATCAATCAGCTTAAGGATCAACTCCCTCTCAACTCTATGAAAGGGTTGTTAGTCGGTCAGTCGCAAGAGGGTTTTAGCTCGATTAGAGCCGATCGATTAGCGACAGAGCTTGGTCAATCCATTGACTACCTAATCTTCAATGCTTTTGACGGCTTCACACCTAATGCTCTGGCCCAGGGGGCGGGCCTTGTTCGGGCTCCTGGTGTACTGGTTTTGATCACCCCTAAGGCGTCTGTTTGGCCCAATTATGCTGATCCGTTTTTACAAGCCTTGGGGCAGTCTGAAAGCTATTATTCAAACTACATACAGTTATTAATCAATAGTTTAAATCATAGTAGTAATATTATTTGTGATATTGACGCCGTCGAGCTCAATAGTACAACTAGCACTCAATTATCTGAATCGATAGCCTTAACTGCTGATCAACAGGCTGTGGTGGATAACCTGCTTGATGACTGGTCTCTATCGACCTCTACCAGAGTGATTACAGCAGACAGAGGTCGCGGCAAATCCTCTGCTTTGGGCTATGCGTTAAAACAGTCTGATTGGGAGTCCAATCAGGTCATTGTGACGGCACCGGATAAGCGCGCCGTTTACTCTCTCTATCAGCAGAGCGATGAGTTTCAGCCGCGCTTCCTCCATCCTGCTGAAGCCTTACAGGAGCTGCGTACTAACCCCGATATTCGACTGTTGGTGATTGATGAAGCCGCCGCGATTGCAACGCCTCTGCTTGATCAACTGGTTGAAAGTGCCAATCATCTAGCAGTCTCGACAACGGTTAATGGCTATGAAGGGTTTGGGCGTGGATTCTCTCTTCGTTTTCTACAACGTTTGGGTCTACAGCGAGAGGGTGTTAACTATTCCCAGCTGGCTGAACCGGTTCGATGGTCTCAAGGGGATCAGCTTGAAGAGACGATCAATGAACTGCTGTTTCTGACCGAAGGCGAGCCGTCTAAGGCGTTTTTAGGCTTTGATGACGGTGTGTATGGATTAGAACTTGATGGCCTTGTGAGCCACCCTGATCGATTACAGGCGATCTATCAGCTTCTACACCTAGCTCACTACCGAACCTCACCCAACGACCTTCGAGTTCTGCTCGACTCCCCAGGGCAATGCCTCTTTGTAACTGTTCAAGCTGGTGAACTGGTCGCTGTTGCTTGGATTTCAGCGGAGGGTGAACTGTTCGCTGAGCTCTCTGAGGCGATCGCTCAGGGTGTTCGACGGCCTAATGGCAATCTACTTCCGCAAACACTCATATTCTCTGAGGGTATGGTCACACTAGGTACCAAGCGCTTCTGGCGAATCGCACGTATTGCGGTCGCGCCAGATTTCAGAAGATCAGGCATTGCCGCGGCTATGCTCCGTTCTATTGAAGCGAAAGCGATTGCGTCCCAGATCGACTTTATGGGGGCTAGCTTCGCTGGATACCAAGAGGTGTGGCAGTTTTGGAGCGCCTCTGGCTACAGAGCGATTCGTATGGGTGATCGTATCGATCCGGTGGCGGGTGAGCCCGCATTGCTGGTTATGAAAGCGTTAAACGCCAACGCCAAAGACGATATTCAGTTTCTATGCGAGCAGGCGGTTTCACGTTATCAATTTGAGATTGAGAGAGGGTTGAGGTCGGCAATGCCAGTCGGTTTTGAGTCTTTACCTAAACCGCTTGAGCAGAGAACTTTATCGTCTCATCAGATTGAGTCTCTAAAGCGCTTTGCTCAGGGCAGTGCGCCACTCACACTAGTAAGACCTTGGATTGAGTTGTTAGATAAGGGGTGTGCGCATAACGAGGTTGGTCACCTTGAACTTAAACCGAACAAGCATCAACTCAAGGCTTTACGAAATAGGGTGTCCCAGTTCATCGACTAGGGTCACTTTATCCCCAAGAGAGACCTTTCCAGGCTTTACCAAGCTAATATTTTGGCCAAAGTTGATCTCCCCATTGGGTCCAGAGTGAATTGCCTGCAGTGTGCGGAGCGGTTCCTGATGGCTATCTTTCAATCCAGTGATGGGATCGCGTGTGACTAAAACACAGCGTTCGCATGGCTTGCGACGTTCAAATATGGCCTCTCCGATTTGAAACCGACTCCAGCTATCTTCAATCCAGGGTATTGAACTGTCGATGACAAGGTTAGGTCTAAAACGAGCCATTTCAAACAGCCCGCCTGATGCATGGTTGAGAGCATCCAGTGAGGCAGTATTGGTCAGTAGAATAGGGTAACCATCACTGAGAATTGGGCCCCACTCATAGCGCTTTTCTGCAAGTTCTGTTGCCTGACTGTCGTTAAACACTAGGCAGACTTTGCGTTCGAACAGGGAATCCAGCGCCCTATTATTGAGCCTGATTAGTTGTACTGAGGTAACCCGACTCCAAACAGTGACGCTGAGTCTCTCCGATGAGCTGAAATCACCCTTCGCAATCGTCTTGTTTTTGTAGAGGATAGAGAGAGTCTGACCGTCTGACTCGATGTTCAGATCCAGCAGAATCGGATCTTTTCTAGCCGTTATAAACCGCCCATCCTCTTCCGCTAGCATGAAACGACGGTCGCCAACGATCCCTTTAGTTTCTATGTTCGTTTGCTTTAAATGAACGGCCTGACCCGACTTGATCGGGTAGCGGATGATGTCGACGAGTTTCATCTCTGGTTAGTCCTTTAGAAGCGTCTCTTTGGCCGAGTTAATGCGAGAGGCAAGCCAATCACTGCCACCGCGATCAGGGTGGGCTTTTTGCATCAATCGCTTATGCGCAGCAAGGATCTCCTCTTTGGATGCTCCCTCTTTAAGACCCAGTATTTCATAGGCCTCCTGTTTGCTTGGGTTTCCGGAGGGTTTAGGGCTGTTCTTTTGTTGCTGGCGTCGAGCCCTTAGAAAAGGCAGTAGGCGCAGCAACCAGGGAAACGCACTTTTAACAAAGGGAAGCAGGCCGGCAATCAGAGCGCCTAGCCAGTGCATCCTGCCGGTAATGGCTAAAAAAAGCATCGCCAGTGCTAGGGTGATGAGTCCGGCTTGAAGCCAGGCTCTGCGTCTATGCTCTTTGGGTTTAGATCTCACCCAGCCTAATATCAGCAGAATCAGTATAACGACAGCAATAAAAGAGATTGGATTCACAAGGTCTTGTCTCTGTACTTATATTGGGTTTCAAGATTCGGCATAAATGCTTGGTCCGAAAGAGTATAGCCACCGTAACCTGAAAAGTAGATTTAAGGAAGCCATATGAAAGTAACTATCGAGCAGCTCAATCGGGAGCGTCCGGTTATATCTGAATTGCGATTGAAGTCCTTTGAATGTGAACACTATCTGGTTCAATTAACGACTGAGACTGGGCAATCAACCCTGGTTGACGATACTGGGCGCCCTCAGGTGTTTCGATCTCAGCTAGCGGCAAAGATTCCGTTCAAAGGATTTAGGGTTGAAAGGGCGGTGCTAGAGCATCAATCCTATTATGACGAAATGATTGGGCTGCAGGGCGACAAGGTTGAACCTCTGCTGGTTGATATCAGCCTTCCTGATAATGATTACTCATAAAAAAAACGGCACCCGAGGGTGCCGTTTTAGTATCAACTCTGGATTAGCTAATTGCTTTAAGGATTTGATCCAAACGCTCTTTAGCATCACCGAATAGCATACGTGTGTTCTCTTTGTAGAAGAGTGGGTTATCGACACCCGCATAACCAGTACCCATAGAACGTTTCATGACAATGGTCTGTTTACCGTTCCAAGGCTCAAGTACGGGCATGCCTGCGATAGGGCTGTCTGGTACTTCCTGTGCTGCAGGGTTGACGATGTCGTTGGCACCGATAACGATAGATACGTCAACGTTAGGGAAGTCTTCGTTGATCTCTTCCATCTCGTAAACGATGTCGTAAGGTACTTTCGCTTCAGCAAGCAGTACGTTCATGTGACCTGGCATACGACCCGCTACAGGGTGAATACCAAAGCGAACGTTGATGCCTTTGTCGCGAAGTTTCTTAGTGATCTCGAATACGGTGTGTTGAGCCTGAGCAACCGCCATACCGTAACCTGGTAGGATCATGACCTCTTTAGCGTTAAGAAGCATGTCTGCCGCTTCATCCGACTCAACCGAGCGAATGTCTTCAGCATTACCCGCAGGGCCTGCTGGACCACCGCTTGAAGCTTTTTGGCCAATGCCACCAAAGATTACGTTTAGGAACTTACGGTTCATCGCCTTACACATGATGTAAGAGAGGATAGCACCACTTGAACCGACCAGAGCACCGACGACGATGAGTAGATCGTTACCTAGCATGAAGCCCATCGCTGCAGCAGCCCAACCTGAGTAGCTGTTAAGCATTGAGACTACAACAGGCATATCAGCACCACCGATCGCTGCCACCATGTGCACACCAAATACCAGTGCGATGATGGTCATAACCGTCAATTCAAAGACACCGCCAGTTGCCGCTGTATCCATGTATTGAATCATGAAGTAGAACGCGATTACGCCGAGTGCGATATTGAATAGGTGACGACCTGGTAGTTGAAGAGGGCGTCCGCTAATCTTGCCGCTTAGCTTCAAGTAAGCCATCACGGAACCAGAGAAGGTCATCGCACCGATCAGAATGCCAAGGTAGGTTTCAACGGCGTGAATCGACTGAGCAACACCGGTGAGTGGTGCATGCTCTAGAGCATTCGCCCAACCCACAAATACGGCTGCTAGGCCTACAAGGCTGTGAAGAATCGCCACTAGCTCAGGCATAGAGGTCATCTCTACACGTTGCGCCAGAATGTAGCCAATGATACCACCGACAACAATACCACCGACCAGAAGTCCGTAGTTGTTAGAGACTAGGCCAACGATGGTAACACCGACAGCAATAGCCATACCCAGCATGCCATAGAAGTTACCACGACGTGCAGACTCCTGATGCGCAAGACCGCCCAGTGCCATGATAAACAGGGCGCTGGCTGCAATGTAGGAAGCTGTAATAATTCCTGAAGTCATCGATTATCTCCTTACTTCCTAAACATGCGAAGCATGCGTTGTGTTACGGCGAAACCGCCCACAATGTTGATGCTGGTAATGAACACAGCCAATCCGGCAAGCGCCATCACCACAGGATTGTCACTTGAGATCTGAATTAAAGCGCCAATCACAATAATGGAACTGATTGCGTTGGTGACAGACATCAATGGTGTGTGCAGTGAGTGCGATACGCCCCAGATAACCATGTATCCGATAAAACATGACAATACGAATACGGTTAGGTGGCCAATGAACTCAGGTGGAGCAACAGAACCCAATCCAAATAGAGCGCCACCGGCGATCAGTAGAGGGATCAGGAACGCAAGTGGGTGAGCCGGTTTTTCTACCTCTGGCTCAAGCTCTTGCTTCGCTTTAAGGCCGACGTCCTCTTTAGGTGCAAGCGAGATACGAGGCGCTGGTGGTGGCCAAGTGATGTTGCCCTCTTTGACAACCGTCGCACCACGAATCACTTCGTCTTCCATGTTGATGTCGATTTCGCCGTTTTTCTCTGGGCATAGTTCAGTCAACAGGTTCAACATGTTAGTTGCATAGAGCTGAGAGGATTGCGCTGCAAGACGGCTCGGTAGGTTGGTGTAGCCGATGATAGTGACATCGTGCTTCTTAACCACTTCGTTAGCGACGGTAAGTTTACAGTTACCACCCGCTTCCGCTGCAAGGTCAACAATGACAGAGCCAGGCTTCATGTTAGCGACCATACGCTCAGTGATCAGCTCAGGTGCCTCTTTGCCAGGGATCAGTGCGGTAGTGATAATGATATCCACTTCTGCAGCCTGAGCCGCGAATAGATCCATCTCTGCTTTGATGAACTCAGGGCTCATGGTCTTAGCGTAACCGCCAGAACCGCTGCCATCTTCGTCATCTTCGAAATCGAGCATCAGGAATTCAGCATCCATCGACTCAACTTGCTCTTTAACCTCAGGGCGAGTATCAAATGCACGAACAATGGCACCCATGCCTTTCGCAGCACCGATAGCGGCAAGACCAGCAACACCGGCACCGATAACCAGTACTTTAGCTGGATTGATTCGACCTGCTGCGGTGATCTGACCAGTGAAGAAGCGACCAAAATGCTGCGCTGCTTCAACAACGGCACGGTAACCCGCGATGTTAGCCATTGAAGATAGGGCGTCCATCTTCTGTGCACGTGAAATACGTGGAACAGAGTCCATAGCCAGTGCATTGATACCATGATCAGCCATCTCTTTGAGCATCTCAGGGTTCATCGCTGGGTATAGGAAGCTGATGATGGTTTGATCCTTCTTCATCAACTCAACGCCATTGAAACCAAGTTCAGGGTGGGCTTTAGGTGGGCGAACCTTCAGGATAATGTCTGAATTACCCCATAGCTCTTTAGGATCTTTAATGATCTCTACACCAGCTTTCTCATACTCTTCGTCCGCATAGCTAGCATCTGCGCCAGCGCCGCTTTCCATCGAGATGTCGAAACCCAGCTTTTGCATTTTAACTGCAACGTCTGGAGTGAGGGCGACGCGTTTTTCGCCTTCTTCGTTCTCGCGGGGTACACCGATTCTCATCGATTTCACCTCTCTTATAGTATCCACCCGAGGATGGCTGTTGATAACCCTGGCTCAGCATAGAAGCTAAGCCTATATAATATGGCCATTCCATAACTAAATAGAATTAACCTAAAACTAATCTTTATAATCTACTACGAAAGTTATTAATAACCAAACTGAATTAACTTATACGGATTATTAAAATTTTTCAGGATGCTTAAGATTTAGCTTAATTCTCTTCTTATTGGGATGTAATTTAATCAACAAGAGGTAATAAAAAAGGAGCCGAAGCTCCTTTTTAAAAAGACGCACTGTTCGAAAACAGGGCTTACATGATGCGCATTCCTGGCTGAGCGCCGGCATGGGGTTCTAATATCCAAAGATCCTTACCGCCAGGTCCAGCCGCTAGTACCATCCCCTCAGACATTCCAAACTTCATCTTACGCGGTGCAAGGTTAGCGACCATAACGGTCAGTTTGCCTTCCAAGTCTTCTGGAGCATAGGCCGATTTGATACCTGCAAAGACATTGCGTGTCTCATCGCCTAGATCAAGCGTCAATCGAAGGAGTTTGTCAGCACCTTCAACATGCTCAGCTTTAGCGATGCGAGCGACACGAAGATCGACTTTGGCAAAGTCTGGAAACTCGATGGTCTCAGCAATGGGCTCTTTACTAGGCTCAGCCTTTTTAACAGGCGCAGCGGCTTGTAGATTCTGTTTTGAATCTTCGATGACCGCCTCGATCTTTTCAGGCTCTACACGCTGCATAAGCGGCTTGAACTTGTTGATCTTTTGGTCCAGTAGAGGTGTTTGAATCTCATCCCAAGCAAAGCTTTCAATATTAAGGAAGCCTTTAGCTTGTTCAGATACCTCTGGAAGAACTGGAGTTAAGTAACTAATGATCACTCGGAATAGGTTAATGCCCATGGTACAGCAGGCTTGAACCTCAGCCTCTTTACCTTCCTGCTTAGCCAATACCCAAGGCTCAGCTGCATCAATATACTGGTTGGCTTTATCGGCTAATGCCATGATTTCGCGCATCGCTTTGGCGTACTCGCGCTTTTCATAAGCATTTGCAATCGAATCACCAGCGGCAACTGCTTCGTTATAGAGCTCTGGTTGAGCCAGTGTGCTATCCAGTTGGCCATCAAACTTCTTAGTGATAAATCCTGCACAACGGCTCGCAATGTTGATGACTTTGTTAACTAGATCGGCGTTAACACGAAGACGGAAGTCCTCTAAGCTTAAGTCGATGTCATCAATACCTGAGCCCAGTTTCGCTGCAAAGTAGTAGCGTAGATACTCTGGACGTAGGTGTTTCAGGTAGGTCTCGGCCATAATAAAGGTGCCACGAGACTTAGACATCTTCTGTCCATCGACTGTTAGGAAACCGTGACAGAAAACCCCTGTTGGTGTTCTAAATCCTGCACCATGCAGTTCAGCAGGCCAGAATAGGGTGTGGAAGTAGGCGATGTCTTTACCGATGAAGTGATAGAGTTCAGCGCTGCTATCTTCTGACCAGTACTCATTGAAATCGACGCCATTTTTATCCGCCCAATTTTTAAAGCTAGCCATGTAGCCGATGGGAGCGTCCAACCAAACGTAGAAGTATTTGCCAGGGGCGTCAGGAATCTCAAATCCCCAGTAGGGCGCATCACGTGAGATATCCCACTGTTGAAGACCGGATTCGAACCACTCATTCAGCTTGTGTTTCATCTGATCCTGAACGTGTGTGTCTACCCAGCCTTTAAGGAAGGATTCGAAATCTTCAAGCTTAAAGAAGTAGTGCTCAGACTCTTTCTCGATCGGTTTTGCACCTGATACAGCAGAGTAGGCATTTTTCAGTTCAGTCGGGGCATAGGTTGCACCACACTTTTCACACGAGTCGCCGTACTGATCTTCCGCACCACATTTTGGACAGTCACCTTTGATGAAACGATCCGGAAGGAACATCTCCTTTTCAGGATCGTACGCTTGAGTGATGGTGCGACGAGCAATGTGACCTTTATCTCGTAAACGCGTGTAGATCAGTTCAGCAAACTGCTTGTTCTCTTCCGAGTGCGTCGAGTAGTAGTTGTCGAAGTTGACCAAAAAACCTGAGAAGTCACGCTGGTGCTCTTCACTGACTTTGTCGATCAATGCTTGAGGTGAGATACCCATCTGATCCGCTTTCAGCATGATCGGTGTACCGTGAGCATCATCTGCACAGACGTATGTACATTGATGGCCGCGCTGCTTTTGGAAGCGAACCCAAATATCGGTTTGGATGTATTCAACTAGGTGGCCCAGGTGAATAGGTCCATTAGCGTAAGGCAGGGCACTGGTAACAAGAATCTTGCGATTAGAATCAGTCATCTAGGTTAATCACTATCTACTACGAAAAAATTGAGCGTCGATTTTACGCGTTTACTTCGATTGATTAAAGGTCTCAGGTTTGGTCACTACTCAATGCACTGTTACACTGCGCCCCAATTACTCTTTTTAGACGTTTAAAGGCACCCATTGCATGTCATCTTTACCGGTTATTGATCCTGCCCTCTACGAACAGCAACTTGCTGAAAAAGCAGAAACAATGCAGCAGTTATTCTCAGAGTTTGATCTTCCCGAGCTCGAGCTGTTTCGCTCCCCACCAGAGAACTACCGTATGCGAGCAGAGTTTCGAGTTTGGCATGATGGTGATGAGATCGACTACGTGATGTTTGAACCGGGAGATAAGCGCAAACCGGTCAAGGTGACAGAATGCAAAATGGTCGATACGCGCATTGAATCGATGATGTTCGATTTTCTCGAGCGTTTAAAAGGTGACGTTGAGCTGCGTAAACGTCTATTTCAAATAGATTTCCTAGCGACCTTAAAAGGGGAGCTGTTGGTCAGCATGCTCTACCACCGCGCGATCGGAGAAGAGTGGATTGAGGCGGCAAAACCCCTTCGTGAAGAGTTTGGCATTGATATTGTAGGCCGTTCACGTAAAAACAAGATTGTGTTGGATCGTGATTTTGTTATTGAAACGATTCAGATCAATGGTCAGCCCTTCACCTACAAACAGACCGAAAACAGTTTCACCCAACCCAACGCTAAGGTGTGTGAACAGATGATCGAGTGGGCGTTGGATGCAACTCAAGATGCTAGGGGCGACCTGGTGGAGTTCTACTGTGGTAACGGTAACTTCAGTCTGCCGCTAGCGCAGAACTTCGATCGAGTTGTCGGTACTGAGATCTCTAAAGAGTCGGTACGCAGTGCGCAGTACAACATTGAGGTAAATGGTGTTGAGAACGTCTCTATTTTGCGCCTCTCTTCAGAAGAGTTTACTGAGGTACTTCAAGGCACTCGTACTTCTCGTAGAACCGAAGGGTTGGATCTGACCAGCTTTGATTTTCAAACCGTACTGGTTGATCCGCCTCGTGCAGGTTTAGATGCAGAGACCGTTAAGCAAGTGCAGACCTACCCGGCGATTGTCTATATCTCCTGTAACCCTGAAACCTTAAAAGAGAATTTAGAGATACTGTCTCAGACTCACGACGTGCAGCGTTTTGCTCTGTTTGATCAGTTCCCATACACCCATCATGTCGAATGTGGCGTATACCTTACTAAGAAGGTCTAGTTAATCGATCCTCTTTTTGAAATAATCCTACTAAATTACTTGGTTATTATGTTTGGGTGGTACCGTGTCTCAGAAACTTGAAAATCTTGCGGGTGTTAAAAAAATTGTCGCGATCTCCTCTGGTAAAGGCGGAGTGGGTAAGTCGACGGTCACAGCTAACCTGGCAGCTGCTCTATCTGTACAGGGTCTTCGTGTCGGCGTGTTGGATGCTGATATTTACGGTCCCAGCCAAGCAATGATGTTTGGTGTACCTGCAGGTACTCGCCCGAAAACAGCTGAAGAGAAGTACTTTATTCCCGTCGTCGCGCACGACATTCAGACTATGTCGATCAGTTATTTGATCGATGAAGATACACCTATGGTGTGGCGTGGTCCCATGGTAAGTAGTGCGCTTCAGCAGCTGTTGATGCAGACACAATGGGATGATTTGGATCTTCTGCTGATCGATATGCCGCCTGGTACAGGTGACATTCAATTGACGCTGTCGCAAAAGGTACCGGTCGATGGTGCCATCGTCGTAACCACGCCTCAGGATATTGCGCTGCTTGATGCCAAGAAGGGCATTGAGATGTTCCGTAAGGTCGATATTCCAGTGCTAGGCATCATTGAAAACATGAGCGTGCACGTCTGTTCAAACTGCGGTCATGTTGACCCCATTTTTGGGGAAGGTGGCGGTGATAAGATGGCAGAGCAGTATCAAACCAAGCTCTTGGGTCAGTTACCTTTGGCAATGCCAATTCGCGTGCAGGCCGACTCGGGCACACCCATCGTCATTGCCGAACCTGAATCTGAGTATGCCAGCCTCTATCAAAGGGTTGCGGCTTCCGTCAGTGAAGTGCTTGCCAATCACACACAGGCTGAGGCGCCTTTCATCAACATCATGGATGATTGATGTGTAAAGAAAAGGCTCTATTTCTGGAGCCTTTTTTGCTATTATTTCGCGGTTTTCTTTTTAGGTGATAAGTAATGGGTATCAAAGCCGATAAGTGGATCCGTCGCATGGCGGAACAGCAACAGATGATTGATCCGTTTGAGCCGGGTCAGGTTCGTGAAGTGAATGGTGAAAAGATCGTCTCATACGGTACGTCTAGCTACGGCTATGATGTTCGTTGTGCTGACGAGTTTAAAATCTTCACCAACATCAACTCATCGGTTGTCGACCCTAAAGACTTCAACAGCGAGAGCTTTGTTAATGTGAAGTCGGATGTCTGTATCATCCCGCCAAACTCCTTTGCACTGGCTCGCACTGTTGAATACTTCAAGATCCCCCGTGATGTGCTAACAATCTGCTTGGGTAAAAGTACCTACGCACGTTGTGGCATCATTGTGAACGTCACACCGCTCGAACCAGAGTGGGAAGGTCACGTGACACTTGAGTTCTCTAATACCACGCCGCTGCCTGCTAAGATCTATGCTAACGAGGGTGTAGCTCAGATGCTCTTTATTGGCGGTGATGAAGTGTGTGAAGTCTCCTACGGTGATCGTGGTGGTAAATACCAGGGTCAAACGGGTGTGACCTTACCACGCACTTAATATGCAAGAACAAGTCGATAGTATTAAAGCCTTTTGGGATGATCTTGCGATTACCCTAGATGCCCTTCAACACGCCACGCTCGAGCAGCTCGCTGAGCAAGGTGAGCGTGTGCTTATGGATTACAGACCGACACTGAAAGAGATCGACTCTAACCTGACGTTCCATTTTGAGCGTAATCAAGAGGATGGTCCTGTTCAGTTGGTCTTTGGTTGTGATGGCTACCCAGAGTCGATTCACAGTGTGTTAACACTGGTCGGTGCTGCGCCTAAACTGAATGGCTTCCAAGTACGCGCCTTCAATGAGCGTCATGATCCTGTGCCACGCACCGTCGATCTGGGCGGAGAGCTCTGTGAGATCAACGACTACTGGTATTCACTGCGCACCATCAATGGCAAGTTAGAGCTCGCCATCTACATGGAAGATGCACCGACCGTGCTCGATATGGATCCGCGAGTTGAGGCAGTCATGATTCTACTGGATGCGCTGATTGGTGAGTACGAGATTATGGTGCGAATTTGGGCCTTGGATTGGTATGAACTTCCAGCCTGTCCACGTGATTTTGGGCTATCGCCGCTATCCCAGCTCAGATCTGAATTTGATCAGATTAAATCTGACATTAAACCCATTGGTATCAATCTGCACTAATATGAGTGACAAGTTGACCGAACTGCTTGATGACCTTCGCGAAGCCTATCTCAAAGAGATGGAGGCTAACGGCCACAGCTACCCCTTTAAAACGGCTCACCAGCTTGCTCATAGGCGTTTAGCCTTGCCAGCTGACGAGTTAGTAGAGCTCATTCTATCAGCGCCACGCCTGTTGGCTTCACGTGCCGGTGATCTGATCGAGAGTGAAGAGGAGGGTGCAAACCCGACCATCGGAGCGATCATCAGTGCCAATCTTGTGGCGGCGGGTATGGATGGTCTAATGATGGTTGCGACCAAGCGCGACTGGTTAGAGCGTGATGAGCATGGCGATCTGTTGGTTGATGCGCATGAACTGGACCTCTGCAAACCCGTTTTAGGTGTCGATTACACGAAAACCCCTAAAGAGTTCGTTCCGCAAAGTGGACGGAGTCAGCTCTCTGATCTGTTCGCTGCGGCTGAAACAGCCTTCGAAAGTGCGCTGAGCAGTGAGACGATGGATGCCTATCAGCTCAGTCTTAAAATTGCGTCGGACTATGCTGTTTTTGCTCCAGATGATTTGGCACCGCTGTTGGCCGAAAACCCTTTAATGTTGGGGTTACGAAACGATGGATTGGTGGATCCCGAGATGTTCAATCAAGATCCACCCGCTGGCATGATTCTTAGTGCACATCTGACTGAGATGATGGTAGCTCAAATGGTGGATCATGCCATTGAAAAGGGCGCCATCGGAATGGATTCAGAAGGTCAGCCTCTATTTGTCGATGATGAAGAGCCACCGACACTGCATTAATAAGGTTGGGTTAGATTGGCAGTTTTCGGCTGAGCAGCGCCGCTGCTAAAACCATAATCGCAGATCCAGCAAGGCAAGCCACTAGCCCCGCAACGCCTAATCCAGTCCACTGAAACAGTGCACCCGATAGCAGGGTGCCGATCAAGCGCCCCATGGCATTAGCCATGTAATAGAACCCCACATCTAACGAGACACCGTCTGCTTTGGCATAGCTAACAATTAAATAGCTGTGAACGGCTGAGTTGAGGGCAAAGATCAGCGCAAACAGCGCTAAACCCACCATTATGACCCAGGTGGGCTCGACCTCTGCGAAGAGTAGAGCAGCAATCGCGGTTGGAACTAGGGTTAACAGGGCTGCTAGCGTGACGGCTCGGTCACGACTGGGTGGGTGCTCTCTGTTATTCAGCAGTTTTGGCGATGACGCTTGAATAATGCCGTAGCCAATAATCCACATCGCCATAAACGCACCGGTTGCCTCTTCACCCCAGTTAAGCGTATCAGCAAGAAAGACGGGCAGCGCGATAACAAACCAGATATCCCGTGCACCGAATAGAAAGAACCGGGCAGCAGAAAGTCTATTAACGGAGTCACTTTTAGAGAATATCTCTCTGAATTTAGGTTTGTAGCTCGCTTTACCTAACTCCTTTTTTAGCAGCAGTAGAGAGCTGATCCAGACAATCAGTAAGACCGCTGCCATCGCGGTAACCGCCCCTTGAAACCCTAGCCAGACCAGCAGGGCGCCACCCATAAAGAAGCCCACACCTTTTAGCGTGTTTTTCGATCCTGTAAGCAGTGCGACCCATTTAAATAGAGAACTTTCGGCGTTTTCAGGAACCAGTTGCTTGATGGCACTTTTCGCACTCATTTTATTCAGATCTTTAGCAATGCCGGAAAGCGCTTGGGCGGCCATCACCCAGGGAATGGTGAGATAGACTGAAGGAACTGCCAGCATGGCTAGTGCGCCAATCTGTAAGGCGAGCCCAATGTTCATGGTCCTATTCAGGCCAATACGAGCTCCGAGCCAACCACCAACTAGATTGGTTACGACCCCAAAGAGTTCGTAAAAGAGGAATAGAAAGGCGATCTGAAGTGGAGAGTATCCGAGTTGGTGGAAATAGAGCACGACCAACATACGAAGGGCGCCATCCGTGAGGGTGAACGCCCAGTAATTACCCGTAATTAGCAGGTACTGACGGACAGCACCATTCATACACTTAACCTTCTAGCCAGCTATCAAGAGACTCAATGTCTGCAGGGCTTAGTGTACCTAGAGTAGATTTCATTTCTGTGACAAGCGCGATGTGATCGATACGCGCTTCAGCGTAGTCTGTTTTAGCAGCGTAGAGTGCGGTTTCAGCGTTAAGTACATCAACGATGTTACGTGTGCCGACTTCAAACCCTTGTGAAGTTGCTTCTAGAGCTTTTTCACGAGATTCCAGTGCGACTTTGCGAGCTTCAACGGTTTTAACAATCGCTTCGATGTCACGCAGTAATTTGCGGGTGTCGGCTTTAACCGTTTTAACTTCACCTTCGTAAGCGAAAAGTGCTTCGGTGTGTTTGTAGGCGTACTTGTCTTGGTTCGCAGTCGTTTCAAAACCGCTAAAGATCGGAATGCTTAGCGTTAGTGATGTGTTGTAATCACCACGTGTTTCATAAGCAGTATCACCGCTCAGTGCGTTGTAACGGAATGATAGAGTTGGCAGGTGAGCAGATGCATAGGCTTCTGCTTCATAGCCGGCTGAAATCTCTGACAATTTCTTCAGACGAAGGGCGATATTACCCGCCAACGCTTTCTCTACCCACTCTGATTCTGACCCTTCAGTAATGCCCTCGATAGGGTAACTCGCTTTAATCTTCTTAAGATCGACACTGCTAACGCCCGTCATCTTCTCCAACGAATCGAGAGCACTTTCGACACCGCTCTGTGCTGTAAACAGGGATGCGCGCGCATCATCATAAGAGGCGCGAGCTTCTAGCACATCGGTAATCGCAATTAAGCCCACTTCGAACTGTGCGTTCACCTGATCTAGACGGCGTTTTAGTGCGCGCTCCTGCGCTTCAGCGACCTCTAGACCGTTTTTGGCTTTAAGAGCACCAAGATAGGTCGAGACAAGGCGGAACATCAAGCCCTGATCAGCAGCCTCTATAGAGAGCTGAGTGATCTCTGGCAGCTGATTGGCTGCTTTATAACCGTACCAAGCGGGCATACTGAAAAGAGTCTGATCGATCGTCAGAGTCATGCCTTTAGTCGTAGAAGAGTTGCCTGAAGGGTTCGATGTAGATCGAGTAGCGGTCATACCAACCGTTGGGTAGAGATTAGACAGTGCGATGTCATACCCAGTCTCTGTTGCTAGTGCAGAAGCGCGACTCTCTTGGTAAGAGGCGTCATTTTTAAGGGCGCTGTTGTAAAGATCGGTCAAAACACCAGCCTGTGTTGACGCTGAAATCAGGGTGACAATCGAAATCGCAAGTGACTGCTTTGCAAAGCGAGCGTTCATAAAAGATCCTGTTAAATTCGTTAAATGGTCATTGAAGGCTATATTAGCAACTTCTAAATTAATAACAAAGGTCTGTACATAAAAAACCGGATACGAGATCCGGTTTAGTGTAGTTCAGTTAGACCTGATTAGGCGAGTGCTTTCGCGATTCGCTCAATCGCATCGGCCAGTATCTCTTTGCTAGTTGCAAAGGAGAGGCGCATATTGCCCGGCGCGCCGAATGCAGAACCAGGTACCAGTGCGACACCGGCTTCCTGAAGTAGGTATTCAGCCAGTTCAATATCATCGTTGATGTCTGAACGTGCATCGATGACACCTTGGAAGCTTGGGAATGCGTAGAAAGTGCCATCGGCAGGGATGCACTCAACACCCTCGATTTTGTTCAGTTCTGAAACGACAAATTCATGGCGCTCTTTGAAAGCGACAACCATCTCAGCAACACAACCCTGATCGCCTTCCAGTGCAGCGCGAGCCGCTTCCTGTGCAATTGAACATGGGTTTGAAGTCGATTGAGACTGTACCTTTTTCATCGCGCCGATGAGTTTAGCGGGACCTGCAGCATATCCGATACGCCAGCCCGTCATAGAGTAGGCCTTAGAGACACCGTTTAATACGATGGTACGATCGTAAAGCTCTGGTGCTGCATTAAGAATGTTCACAAAGGGTTGGTCATTGAAACGAATGTGCTCATACATATCATCCGTCGCAATCAGAACCTCTGGGTGCTCTTTCAAAACATCAGCAAGTGCTTTCAGCTCATCAAGCGTGTAAGCAACGCCTGTTGGGTTTGAAGGGCTGTTAATAACAACAAGACGAGTCTTGTCCGTTAGAGCCGCTTTTAACTGCTCAGCAGTCATTTTAAAGCGCTGCTCCTGAGTCGTTGGAACAATGACCGGCACACCGTCAGAGACCAGAACCATATCAGGGTAAGAGACCCAGTAAGGTGCTGGGATAACCACTTCATCACCTTCATTGATCAGTGCCAGTGATAGGTTGAAAAAGCTCTGTTTACCGCCTGATGAGACTAGAATCTGGTTTGGCTCGTAAGAGAGACCGTTGTCTTTTGAGAACTTCTCAATAATCGCTTTTTTAAGCGCTGGTGTACCATCGACAGCGGTGTATTTGGTCATACCCTTGTTAATGGCTTCAATAGCAGCGGCTTTGATGTGTTCAGGAGTATCAAAGTCAGGTTCACCTGCACCTAGGCCAATAATGTTTTGACCAGCAGCACGAAGCTCAGCAGCACGGTTAGTGACAGCCAGGGTAGGTGACGGCTTAATGTTGTTGACGCGGTTAGAGAGTCGAACGTCCAATCGAAATATCCTCAAAAAACGAAATGTTCGTGTGGCTTTTATAAAGCGTTGCACATTATATAGGAGTTTGAGTTCCGTTATAATCCCCTGAAACCCTTATAACTCCGCGTTTTTTTAATATTTTAGGTCTGATGAATGAAAACTCCGTTTAAAGTCTCATCCAAATTTGAACCTGCAGGGGATCAGCCAACGGCGATTGCTGGCTTAGTGGATGGTTTGGAGTCCGGTCTTGCGTCGCAAACTCTATTGGGTGTGACCGGTTCGGGTAAGACCTTTACCGTTGCCAACGTCATTGCTGAAGTTCAACGACCTACGATCATATTGGCACACAATAAAACCCTAGCGGCCCAGCTGTACGGTGAGTTTAAGGAGTTTTTTCCAAACAACTCAGTAGAGTATTTTGTCTCCTACTACGACTACTACCAGCCCGAAGCCTATGTTCCATCGTCGGACACCTTCATCGAGAAAGACGCGTCGGTTAACGATCACATTGAGCAGATGCGACTCTCTGCAACTAAGGCTCTGTTAGAGCGAGACGATGCCATCATCGTGGCCACCGTCTCAGCCATTTATGGTTTGGGTGACCCTAAATCCTATTTGGCGATGATGCTCCATTTGGACCGAGGCGATCGGATTGATCAGCGCGGGTTACTGCGTCGACTGGCGGAGCTCCAATACACACGAAACGATATTGATTTGCACCGTGGTACCTATCGTGTCCGGGGTGATGTGATCGATATCTACCCAGCAGAATCGGATCGTGATGCGCTTCGCATTGAGCTGTTTGACGATGAGATTGAGGAGCTCGCCTGGTTTGATCCTTTAACCGGTGAAGTATTGCGTCGCGTGCCGCGTGCAACGGTCTATCCTAAAACTCACTACGTTACTCCGCGCGAGACACTGCTTGAGGCGGTCGAACACATAAAAGAGGAGTTGCGAGAGAGGCTCAAACAGCTGCGCGATAATAACAAGTTGGTTGAGGCGCAGCGATTAGAGCAGCGCACGCTCTATGATATTGAGATGATCCTCGAGCTAGGTTACTGCTCTGGTATTGAGAACTACTCACGTTACCTGTCAGGGAAGCCTGCCGGTGCACCGCCACCGACCCTGTTTGAATACCTACCAGATAATGCGTTGTTGGTGATCGATGAGTCTCATGTCACCGTTCCGCAGTTGGGTGCCATGTATCGTGGTGACCGTTCACGAAAAGAGACGCTGGTTGAGTACGGTTTCCGCTTACCCTCAGCGCTGGATAACCGACCGCTTAAGTTTGAAGAGTGGGAGCATCTAGCGCCCCAAATGATTTTTGTCTCTGCCACGCCCAGTAAATATGAAGCGGCCAATGCTCAAGCAATTGTTGAGCAGGTGGTTAGGCCAACGGGGTTGGTCGATCCAGTGGTTGAAGTCAGACCCGCTCAAACTCAGGTCGATGACCTGCTTGGGGAGGTACGTAAAACTGTCGCTAAAGGTGAGCGAGTTATTGTGACGGTTCTGACCAAACGGATGGCTGAAGATTTAACAGAGTATCTAGCGGAGCATGATGTCAAAGTGCGCTATTTACACTCTGATATCGATACCGTGGAGCGTGTTGAGATCATACGAGATCTGCGAATAGGGGAGTTTGATGTCCTTGTTGGTATCAACCTGCTGCGTGAGGGTATCGACATGCCGGAGGTCTCTCTAGTAACGATTCTTGATGCCGACAAAGAGGGCTTCTTACGATCGGATACCTCTATGATTCAGACCATCGGGCGGGCCGCGCGTAATGTAAATGGTCGGGCGATTCTCTATGCCGACCGAATTACCGGGTCTATGCAGCGCGCGATGGATGAAACCGCGCGCCGTCGTGAAAAGCAGATCGCATTCAACGAAGAGCACGGCATTACGCCAAAAGGTATTCAGAAGTCCGTTGCTGACATCATGGAAGGGGCAACCATTCCTGGTAAGAAGGTGGGTAAACAGTCAGCTCGTAAAGCGGCTGAACCAACGCCAGAGTACCAACTCTCTGCCAAAGCGATGTCGCCTAAAGAGCTCTCTAAAGCGTTGTCGACATTGGAAGATAAAATGTATGAAGCCGCTAAGAACTTGGAGTTTGAGAAGGCGGCTCAGTTGCGCGATCAGCTAGAGCAGTTGAAGCACTCGGCAATCGATACCGGACAAGACTAGCCTCTAAAATATTGGATCGGTCTGTTGGATCGGCATTATCTGTTGGAGCGGTCTTGCAAAGGCCGCGATGGGTTAATCATCTCATCTTCGACAAGACTCCAACAACCAATAAAAAACCCCGCAAAAGCGAGGTTTTTATAACACAGAGACCGACTATCGCTTAGCGATACCCTCTTTACCAGGGAAGTCAGGTGCACACTCTCGTGCGTTCGGCATCTTCAGCCAAAGTCGTAGGAGATGACGCTTCTTATCTTCCTCTTCGTAATCTTCAAAGCCAGTACGAGAGTGGAAAATTGTATAGTTATTAGCAAACTGAATATCACCCGGTTCCATCATCATATCCAAGCGGATATCGGGGTCATTCAAGATCGAATCAACCAGATCAAAGGCTTCTACCTCTACTGGTGACAGTGGCAGTCCAGCTTTCTCTTGTGCAATTTCAATGTACTGGCGCAGATGCATCGCACTCAGTTTGCCTTTGTAGTAACTGAAAATTGGTACCGGGCCGGCATCACCATTATTGATGTGCTCCATTAGGAAATGGCGGTGCAACAGGCCAAGGTACTCGGTATGGTTTTCTTGAATCTCATTGAAAAGAGTAATGGCGCTAGACAAGCTGCTCATGCCGCCGGATTTGGCTTTGCGAAGACTTAATAGTCCGACAACGTCAGAGAGGTCTGCGTGGTAGGGTAGATACTCATTGGTTTCATAAACACGGACCGATTTAGGATCTTTTGCACCGATATCTTTCACGTGGCCGATCATATCGCCTTTGATGTTCTGTGATACAGGGATACCCATATGAAGGCCAAGGCCGTAGTAGATAATTGCGGTCTCTTCGTCAGTGTAACGCTCAATAGGTAGGCCGCGGATAAGTATGAAGCCTTTGCCATCCTCAAGCTCGGTATTGAAGTAGTTGATCTCTTCCGCAAGCTCGGTGATCGGGAAATCTTCTTTAGTGAAGTTAGGTGTAGTTAGGCCTTTCGCTTTGACTGCGGCAAGTCCTTTTTCAAGAATGGCGATTGACTCATCGGACCAGTGGTAGATCCAAGATCCATCATCTTTTATATCTTTGCCTTTCCAAGCTGATGGGCCTTCGAATTTCTCTTTAAGAATGACTGACACTCTAAATTCCTCTGTACGAAATAGTATTAATTATTGTGATAAAGCTAAGGCCAATAGATTAGGCCAAGTATTAGAAATAACTGCTGTTACAATTATGATTGTTTAAGTCTATAACAATATTCAACTTTTGTATGGGGTATAAGTTGGAGCGGTCTTGAAAAGGCCGCGATAGGGTATCGTCTCATCTTCGATAAGACTCCAACAGAAGAGCACAAAAAAGCCCCGCTGATGCGAGGCTTAATATCTGGTACGACCGAGGGATTCATTCACACCTTCCGTGGTGCTCACCCTTCGGCAGCAAGCTGTGCAAAAATAAAGTTGGAGCGGTCTTGAAAAGGCCGCGATAGGGTATCGTCTCATCTTCGATAAGACTCCAACAGAAGAGCACAAAAAAGCCCCGCAAAAGCGAGGCTTAATATCTGGTACGACCGGGCAGATTCGAACTGCCGACCCCTACCATGTCAAGGTAGTGCTCTAACCAACTGAGCTACGGTCGTATTTGGCTGGGTATTTTATGGTGTGAAATTTATTCTGCAAGTAGAAAAACAGCTGGATGCAGATTATTTTTTTCTAACTATTCCTTTTTTACGTGATTCAACTATTCTGAATCTATAAACACTGATGTTAGAGGTCTGTTTTGGATAATGTGAATGATTCTCGGCTACCTGCCGAGATGTCTGAAGGTTTAATTGTTGTGGCTTTGGGGGCATCTGCTGGTGGCCTTGAGGCGATTACAGCTCTACTAAGAAGCTCCCAACCTAATGGCCATTTAGCTTTTGTTATTGCCCAGCATATGGCACCTCAGCATCGCAGTCTGTTGGTTGAGTTGCTCTCTAAAAACTGTGATTACGAAGTAGTTGGGGCTGAAGATGGCGTCGAGATTAAACCCAATACCGTCTACGTTAACACTCCCAATACCGATATCTCAGTGGTTGATGGCCGATTCCATATTTCTTTACCTTCTGACGATGTAGGTGCTAAACCCTCTATCGACAAACTGTTTAAATCATTAGCCATCAACTATGGTAGCCGATCCATTGCAGTGGTTCTTTCGGGTACCGGTTCTGATGGTACGCAGGGTTTTCGTGAAGTGCGTGATGCAGGTGGTATTACCATCGCTCAACAACCGGATACGGCTAAGTACGATGGCATGCCAAATTCAGCGATCCGTGCGCGTTTGGCTGATCTAATCCTATCCCCAGAAGAGATTGCTAACTACCTGTCCGACAGTCACCACCGTCCTGAGGTGTTGAAGTCTGTTGGAAAAGATGAAGAGACAGTTGTCTCAGTCGACTCTCTTATTGAACGCATTTTGACAGAGACTGGCTTGGATTTCCGTCAATACAAACGCGCAACGCTAGAGCGTCAACTTCAGCGCCGTATGTCAGCGTTAAGGCTCAACTCTATCGACGACTATTTTGCGCATGTAGACAAGGATCCGGATGAGTTGGAGTTGGTTCAGCGTAGCTTCCTGATCTCAGTCACCAGCTTCTTTCGTGATGAAGAGGCGTTTGATGCACTGGGTAAAGTGCTTGATAACATCATTAAACAAGCAGAGCAGAGTCGCTCTATTCGTATTTGGATTCCCGCCTGTGCTACCGGTGAAGAGGTCTACACCATCGCCATTATGTTGGCGGAGCGTCTAGGGGCAACTCTAAGAGGATTCGACGTTAAGATCTTTGCTACGGATATCAATGAACTCAATCTAGATATCGCTAGGCAGGGTGTCTATGTCGATGCTGCGGTAGAAAATCTCTCTCCTGCGATGCTAAGTACCTATTTTGATCTAGAGGCTAATAAATATCGGATTAAAAAGTGGGTTAGAGACATGTGTATGTTTGCTAAGCACGATCTGGTAAAAGACCCTTCCTTCCTTAGAATGAATCTTGTAAGTTGCCGTAACTTGATGATTTATTTGAACAACCCGCTTCAGGATCAGTTGGTTAATAATTTCCACTACGCTCTTAACCCAGGTGGTTACCTATTCTTAGGCAAGTCTGAATCAATAGGTTCAACCGGTGACAAACTGTTCGATTTTGTAGATAAAACGAATAAGCTCTACAAGCGAAAATCGGGTGTCGTCTCTTATGGTCGTTTCTCTGGTGCATTGACGAAAGGTATTAACAATACGGTTCAGTCATTAAAAAACACCAATAATCCATCGCCAGCGCACCGGATAGAGGAGAAGGTCTTTTCAGCACTGATCGACAGTTTTGCCCCTCCTAGTATCCAGTTAAGTGATCAATTTCAACCGATTAAGTACTTTGGGGATATCTCTCCCTACCTGAAAATCAATCCAGGTAAAGCTAACTTTGACATTGTCAGTCTGTCACATCCTCAGATACAGACCGAAGTTCGCGCTTTGATCAATAGGGTCTCCCGTGGCGAGCAGGATAAAATTGATCACATCGTGCGATTTAAGTTTCCTGATGATGTCACCTCTACCGTTAATATTTCGGTTCAACGCGTGGTTGATAACATCAGTGAAACTCAGGCCTACATCATGAGTTTCAACCGTATTTTAGAGACTCCTGCCGTCAGCACCGATAATCCACCTAAGGCTTCTGCGGATGCAGGAGTGGTTGAAGAGCTAGAAGAGGAGTTACAACGTACTCGCGATCACCTTCAGGCTGTTGTTGAAGAGCTTGAGACCTCAAATGAAGAGCTTCAGGCTCTAAACGAAGAGTTGCAAGCTTCGACCGAGGAGCTGCAGGCTTCTAATGAGGAGTTGGAAACGACTAACGAGGAGTTGCAAGCCACCAACGAAGAGTTAACTACCGTTAACGACGAATTACAGGCTAAATCGATTCTGTTGACTGACAGTAATGAAACCTTAGTGAATATTCAGCGCTCATTGGATATGGGTTTGATCGTGGTGGATACTGATCATCGCGTCGCTCGATTCACACCGCAAGCCGTTCGACTCTTCGGTATTTTGCCGGACGATGTAGGCCATAAGTTGACTAAGCTGCCTCGTCACATTGATGTTCCAGATTTTGAAAAGCTTCTGGATAATGTCATCCAGTCAGGCTCTCCTGTGCGCCGGGAGTTGGAAAGTAAGGGTGAAAAATACCTTATGAACATCAGCCCATATCGCCGTGATCAAGGAATTATTTCGGGTGCTGTACTGACCTTTACCGAAACCACCAAATTGAGTGAATCGATTGATCATGCCTCTCTCGTAGATGCCATGTTAAATGAGGTCGGTAAAGTTATTTCAGAAGGCGTTATGATCCTAGCACCAGGCTTTGCAAAGATCCTGCATGTATCTCAGCGCTTAGAGCAGATCACAATGCGTAACTCTGATGTTCTCTTAAGAGATTCTGAAACCTTCCTAGATATCGTTGATCATGGTGATAGGGAGCGTGTCGCTAATCACTACAAGGACAGTGAGACGCAAGGCTGGGACATGACCTACAAGATCAAACGTCGAGATGGCTCAATCGTCAAAGTTCATGACGTTGCTAAACGTGAAGAGGTTGATGCCCATGAGCACGATATCATCACTTCAATCATTAGGGTTATTGACTAGTGCTTGACTAATTAACCCTATGATTCTAAAAATGAAAGCCTCGGCAGTGCCGGGGCTTTTTTATAACTAAAAAAAACAGGGTTTTACCATGAAAAAAACACTTCTACTCGCTGCAGCATTAGTTTCAACTTCAGCGTTCGCTGAGACTCAACGTCTCGCAATTCATGTTGATGAAAACGATCCTAAAGTAATGAACTTAGCACTAAACAATGCGCAAAATGTTAAAGCTTACTATTCAGCGAAAGGTGATGATGTGATTGTTGAACTGGTTGCCTATGGCCCTGGTTTAAACATGTATCTTGAAAATTCGCCGGTAAAAGAGCGTCTGGAAACTCTAGGTATGGATGAGAGTTTCAAGTTTTCGGCGTGTAATAACACTTATACAAAAATGAGCAAGAAAGCTGGCAAGGATTTGGTGTTGCTGAGTGAAGCCAAAAAAGTACCCTCTGGCGTCGTGCGTTTGATGGAGCTTCAGAAAGAGGGTTATGCTTACTTACGCCCTTAACGCTAAGGGGCTTCGGCCCCTCTATTGAGATTTCACATGCAGCTTCTGATTGCTGATGACAGCCCAACGTTTAGGGCGCAGCTTGAATTTGTAGCCAGACAAATTGGCCATAACCCTAGTGTTTTTGAAACCGGTGACCAGTTGTGGGAGCACATTCAATCACATGGGCTCACTCCCTCTCTACTACTACTCGATTGGGAGATGCCAGGTCTGTCAGGCCCAGACCTCTGTGAAAAGATACGCTTAGCTTATCCCCATCTAGCAATTCACATCATTCTTGTAACCAGTCGAGACGAGACAACCAGTCTTGTTGATGGTCTCTCTTCAGGGGCCGATGATTACGTAACCAAACCGATTAATCGTGATGAGCTAGCGGCTCGCTTGTCCGTTGGGCAGCGAAATATTCTGCTTAGACAGCAGTTGCTAACCATTAATGAGCAACGCATTGCCGCTGAAAAGCTTTCCTCTGTAGCACAGCTAGCCAGCGGGGCGGCACATGAGATCAATAACCCCTTAGCGTTTGTGCGATCTAATTTGGATTATGTTTCGAGTCAAACATCACTACTATCAACACTGAATGAGCTGCTTAACTCCTCTGAGACCAGCTTGCCTCAGTTAAGAGATTGGTTTAACAGGCACCACTTCTCTGAATTGATTGATGAACTCGAAGAGGTTTCCCGTGAGTCACTGCAGGGGGTAACCAGAATACAATCGATAGTCGAGGGGTTGCTCAGATTCAACTCCGAACAGGGTTTGCAGCGACAGTCTGTTGATCTGAATAGTTTGCTGACTCAGCTTCTACCTAAAGGAGCTACATTGTCGCTTCCTGAAGCCTTGTTTGTTGTGGCCGATCCAAAACAGTTAGAGAAGATGTTTGCCGCTGTAATAGAGAATGCTGTGTTGGCGTCTCAAGAGGTGAGCACGATCAGGATACAAGGTCGCTTAGTGGGTGGTGAGATAGAGATATCGGTTAAAGACAGCGGTGTTGGCATTAGTGATGAGCAGAGAGCGAGAGCCTTTGATCCCTTCTATACCACGCGATCTATTGGATCTGGATTAGGGTTGGGGTTGAGTTTGGCGCAGGGTATTGCACGACAACACAATGCTGAATTAACGCTAGACAGTCAGTTGGGCATAGGTACTACCGTGATCTATCGTTGTCATGCTGCCTAAAGAGATCTATCGTGGCCATGATGAGTTTGGCACTGTCATTGTTTTGGATGATGGAAACTGTCGCTATTTGAGCTTTGGTGAAACCGATGAGCAGAGCTGTATCCTTAAACAGTCTCCAGAAGTGCCTCAATATGCCTTTATAAGGGCGATGATCTATCCTCTTCTATATCTTTCTCCTAACCGTGCTCTCTCGCTAGGTTTGGGAGCTGGCTCTCTGAATGGGGCGCTTCACTCCATTTTGCCAAATGTGAAACAGGAGATTGTTGAGATCAGTCCTGAGGTGGTTGAGGTTGCTCACAGGTACTTCTATCTGCCTCGGTCTAAACGAATCAACATTGAGGTGTCTGATGCCTATGAATATCTGCAAAGACCAGTAAAACGTAAGTTTGATCTGATCACTGCGGATTTATACACCTCTGAGGGATTAAATGAGATTCAAGTTGAAGCGGTGTTTATCGATGCGGCAGTGGCACGATTAAGTCAAAAGGGTTGGTTGGTGCTTAACTGTTGGAGTGATCATCGTGAAGTGGAGATTTTAGACAGGCTGCGTGAACGATTCGATACTCTTTTTAGTTGTACTACGGGCGATGGTAACTGGGTTCTTTTTGCGACGAACGGGCCCGTTGATGTTAGCAGCTCTCAGATGAAGAGTCGGATTAAAGAGCTGAGTTCACGTGCTGGCTTTGCTGTAAACACCATCGCTAAACGAGTCAGACAAATCGTCTAAATGCTTGTTTTTTCTATCCTGATTGAGACAATGGGAGATCTTAATCAGGGAGAGTGAATGGATCAGTCATACGCCAGTCAAAACCGACCAGAACCGGGTTTGGTTATGCTTTACTCAAACCGTCAAGAGACTCTGAAATCAGTCTTGGTTGAGTGGCTTGCCAATCATCCGTTGGATCTTTTCGATAAAGAGGAGATGCTGGTTCAAAGCAACGGTATTGGACAGTGGATTAAGTTTGCCCTAGCTGAAGATAGAGAGCAGGGCGGTGTGGGTATTGCCGCTAACATCCAATTCTCTCTACCCTCTATGTTTATCTGGCGCGCTTATCGAGCGGTACTGGGTGAAGAAGCCGTTCCTAAAGTCTCTCCATTTGATAAACCACGCTTAAGCTGGCGTCTATTCAGATTACTCAATCGCTTACCTCAAACCGCACCTTTCGAACCTCTCATTCAGTTTCTGAAGGACGACTCTGATCAACAGAGGCGTTGGCAGTTGGCACAGCAGTTGGCGGATCTTTACGATCAATATCAGATCTATCGTGGCGATTGGCTGAACCATTGGGCAGAGGGTGGTGAGCAGGTTACTGACGCCCAAAATCGTTCATTACCCCTTGCGGCGGATGATTGCTGGCAGTCGCTTTTATGGCAATTCATCTGTGACGATTTGGGTTTAGAACAATCACTCTCTCGTCCTGTTGTACACCAACGCTTTTTGCAAATCTGCTCAGAAGGTCATGTTGATCGGACAAAACTGCCTAAACGATTGATCATATTTGGCGTCTCGTCGCTGCCTAAACAAGCCCTAGAGGCGATTGATGCCTTATCACAGCATATCCAGATTCTTTTCTGTGTTCTTAATCCTTGTAAGCACTACTGGGCCGATATCATTGATGGTCGCGACCTGTTAACGGCTAAGAATCGAAGACAGTTAGAAAAACCTGCAGAGGATCTATTCGCCATTGAGCATCCATCCCAGCCACTGCTAGCGGCCTGGGGTAAACAGGGGCGCGATTTTGTTCGTCTGTTGGATCTCTATGATGAGAGTCACTCTTTCCAGAGTCAGTTTGGTTTAAATCGAATCGATCTATTTGAAGATGAAGCCACACCTAAGAGTTTGTTGCACCAAATACAGCATGACATACTCGAGCTTGAGTCACCTCAGTTCGAACCAAGGGTATTAACCAGTGGTGATCAAAGTTTGCGTTTTGTTGAAGCTTACAGCGCACAACGCGAGGTAGATATCCTGCAAGATCAATTGATCGGCGCGTTGAGGGATGATCCAAGCTTACGTCCGCGCGATATCTTGGTCATGGTACCGAATGTGGATGATTATCGTGCTCAGATCGAAAGCGTGTTTGGCCGACTTTCAACCAGTGATGAACGCTTCATCCCCTTTAGCATTAGCGATCAAAGTCGCTCTTCAACCCACTCCATGATTGGTGCGCTCGAGCGTCTATTGACACTAAACACCCAACGCATGGGCGTTACGGTCCTATTTGAGTTGTTAGATGTGCCCGCAATACGGCGTAAGTTCCAATTTGACACTGAGTCTTTAGCGACACTTCAAGAGTGGATCAATGATGCGGGTGTTCGATGGGGATTAAATGCACAACATCGATCTCTATTGGGTGTCACTACTGGAATAGAGCAGAACTCTTGGTTGTTTGGCTTGCGCCGATTGCTGACCGGTTATGCCTTAGGCGAATCTGACGGGGTCAAAGGCGTGGTGCCTCTGACGTCAGTTAAAGGGGTCAGTGCCAATGCCGTAGGATCGCTGGCGCAACTCTTAAGGGTGTTCTCTGAGTGGGCCAGTTTTATCGAGAATCACCACACACTTGATCTGTGGGTGGAGCGAATCGAGCACCTGATGACGCAGATATTCGATTGCATCGAACCTGATGAGCAGATGATTGAGTCGTCGCTGTTGACTGAACTTAAGGCGATACAGGAGCGAGCTGCTTCAGCTGAGGTTTCAGAACCTGTCCCGCTCCATCTGTTCAGTCAGCTTCTGCTTGATGCTTTGGATGCCCCCGATCTTAACCGTCGGTTTATGTCCGGCGGCGTCACTTTTGCGACCCTCATGCCAATGCGTGCGATTCCCTTTAAACGGATCTATCTACTGGGTATGCAGGACGGCGCTTACCCTCGACCCCAGGTTAGAAACGACTTTGATTTAATGGCTCGCTCGTCACTCTTTAGACCGGGTGATCGTTCTCGCAGGGACGATGATCGATACCTCTTTCTTGAAGCCTTGCTATCAGCGAGGGAGTCGCTTTCAATCAGTTGGGTAGGGCGCAGTGCGGTGGACAATAGTGAACGCCCCCCCTCGGTCTTGGTGGCTCAGCTACGTGATTTTATTGATGCGCATTGGGTCAATCCCGACAAGGCACTACCGGTATTAGACCTGTTAACCGACAAGCACCCTCTGCAGCCATTCGCACAGGACTATTTTGATCAAAACTCTGCCTCAAACACCTTTGCCCATGAGTGGCGGGCAGTGCATCAGCCTGATTCAGAGCTGAGCTCGGTTGCAGCATCGGTTGAGCTAGATCCGCAGCTGTCCATTGACGAGCTCAATCGTTTTTACAAAGCGCCTGCTCGATACTACTATCAATCACTGATTGGAACCTCACTGCCACTCCCGAAAGAGCAGTCACAGGAGAGTGAACCCTTCGTGATCTCTAAGCTTGATGATCATCTGCTCAAGTCGGCGGCATTAGAACTGCTCGGATACCCCAACAAAGAGGATCGTGAGGTCAAGATAGCATCTGTTGTCGATCGGTTAAAAGATCTGGGCACCTTGCCCTGGGGTGGTTACGCGGAAAAACCCGTTAGGGCCATAAAGAGCCACCTTGGATCGATCTGTCGACATCTTGATTGGCTCATCGATCGATACGACTGGCAGCAGCAGGACAGTCTTAAGCTTCATCTTGCGTTGAGTGGTGCGACTATTACCGGTGAAACTGGTGCTCTTTACCAGCTAGAAAAGCAGTGGGCCACTGTGGTTGAGCTTAGCGGAGCAGCCATTGAGAAAGGAGCGGTCAAACAGGATCGCATGTTGGGCAGTTGGCCAAAACACCTTCTCTTAAATGCCTGCTTAGGGCCTACGACCACTTATTTCATTGGTCCTGATGCTGTGACCTACCTTAGAGTAGTTGAGTCTCATGAAGCGATCCGGTTGCTTGAAGCCTTAGATCAAGCGCGTCGAGAGATGCTTGAAAGCCCCAAACCGATCGCGGCTAGAACCTCGCTGGCTCTGTTAAATAAGGGCGAGTCACAGGCTGCCACTCAGTTTGAGGGTGAGTTCACCTTTAATGAACGGCAACGTGAGCCTGAATTGGCTCAACTCTGGGAGAGTTTTGAACAGATCAAAGAGGCTGGATTAGCGGATTTTGCGGCGCGCCTCTACTCGCCACTGATTGATTACAGTGATATTTGGCGCGAGGGTAGCCGATGATTCCTATGCCACTGAACCCACTAGAGTTCCCATTCTCAGGCGCATCCTTGATCGAAGCGAGTGCGGGTACTGGTAAAACCTATACCTTGGCGGCCCTCTATGTTCGCTTGGTGCTTGGTCATGGCGGCGATCAGGCTTTCACAAGAGAGCTACTACCACCCGAAATTTTGGTCGTAACCTTTACCAATGCCGCGACTCTCGAATTGCGAGACCGTATTCGCAGTAACTTAAGCACGACAGCACGGGTGTTTAGGGAACTAGAGCAGAGTGACGATCACTTTACCTCTGCATTGATGCAGAGTTATCCCCCTGAGGAGTGGGAAGGCTGCGCATTGAAATTGGAACGCGCCGCTGACTGGATGGATGAAGCGGCAATTTTCACCATTCATGGTTGGGCGCAGCGCATGCTGACAGCACATGCGTTCGACTCTAATACTCTGTTTGATCTCCAACTGGGTGATGATGGCTTGTCCCAACTCGAAGAGGCGTGTCGAGATTACTGGCGTATTCACTGTTCAGTGTTAGAGCCCAGAGTGGCTGAACAGATAGGGATGCTCTTGAAGTCACCAGAGGCTCTCTACAGTTGGATCTATCGATCACTGTCAAGCGATGCCAAACTGCACTGGAAAGGGGAGCCTATTGATAAGAGTGTTGATCCTCGCACTGTCGCTCAGTCCATCAATGAGTGGCTTAACGACTTAGAGAGCTGTAGCACTAAACTGCTGACTATTTGGCGCGACAATATTGATCAGATTGAAGCATCACTGAGAGGCCAGTTTGAGGCTAAACACTTTAATGCTGGGCGAGTTAAAGAGCCTGGTTTCAGTGATCAGCTTCTGGCGATGCGACAGTGGGCCGTTGATGGAGAGGTGCCTGACAGTCCGGATTCATTGATTCAATATTTGACCTTTGAAGGCAAACTAAACAAAGGCAAGCCTCTGCCTGATCACCCAGCAGTGGATCTACTTTCTGCCTATACAGACCGTCTTCAGTGTCGCCCAAAACTCGAACCCATTTTACTGCACGCCTTAGACTGGGTATCAGAGCGTTTTACAACCCTCAAGGAGAGCACAGGTGCCCTCGATTTTGATGATCTTTTAGTCCTTCTAGAGAGGGGGCTTAAAGGGCCACTAGGGAGTAACTTAGCTTCCAGAGTGCGTGCACAGTATCCAGTTGCGTTGATTGATGAGTTTCAAGATACCGACCCATTGCAGTTCAGTATATTCAGTACGCTTTATCGAAATGTCGATGGTTGCGCGTGGATCATGATTGGAGATCCAAAACAGGCCATTTACAGTTTTAGGGGGGCTGATATTCATACCTATCTCGAGGCGAGAGAGGAGAGCCAAGATAAACTCTATACCCTTGGCACCAACTATCGTTCGAGTGAATCGGTCATTTCTGCGGTTAATGGACTCTTTGTCGATGCTGATCTCAAAGAGAAGGGGGCTTTTCTCTTCAGAGACGTCCATGGTGTGAATCATCTGCCGTTTTATCCGGTTAACGCCAACGGCTTAAAGAGCAGCCTAACCTCAAATAATCAGAGGCTCGATGGTCTACATCTGTTCTGCTTGGACGATGGCGAGTGCATTAATAAGCCTCGTTATCATCAAGCGCTGGCCACTCATACCGCAAGCAAAATCGCCTCGTTACTGAACCGGTCAGATGCTGGCGAACTATCAATGGGTGATGAGCCTATACAGCATGACGATATTGCCGTGCTAGTGAGAAATTTCACTGAAGCTAAAGTGGTAAGAACAGCACTCGATCAATCAGGTATCTCTTCAGTCTATCTGTCTGATAAAGAGAGTGTGTTTGAGTCACAAGAGGCGGAAGATCTTTGGCGAATTCTAAATGCCATAGCTCATCCACGGTCAAAATCGTTAATCATGGCTGCGTTAGCCTCGCCGGTTCTCTGCTTAACACGTGACCAACTCTTGCATCTGAATCAATCTGAGTCTGAGTGGATCGATATTAGTCAGATCTTTGTTGAGCTCAATCAGATCTGGAAGCGAACTAATATTGCGGCCGTCATTCGAGCTCTGATCACCGAGTTTGATCTACCTCGTAAATTGAGAGCGACTCGAGGCAATAGGGTAGAGAGAAGTTTAACGAATCTATTGCACCTGGCTGAATTGCTTCAGAAACAGGTATCGGTTGTGGATGGTGAGCTGGGTATTATTCGTTACCTAGGCGAGCAGATCGTCAATCCGAGCGGTACAGGTGAGGAGCAGCTCATTCGCATGGAATCGGACTCCGGGCGAGTTCAAGTCATCACCATGCACAAATCCAAAGGGCTAGAGTATCCGATTGTATTTATCCCCTTTGGTGTCAGCAGCCAGTCCATAAAGGTGAGTGATAAGGGCTTAACCTATCGTCTTAATGGGCAAAAAGTTCAAGAACTGAATAAAGATACTCAGAAACACGAGAAGCCATTCAGTGAACGGGAGATGCTTGAAGAGGAGGTGCGGCTAATGTACGTCGCACTCACTCGAGCAAAATATGCCTGTTGGATAGGCTTGGGTGCCGTTGACGGTTTTGAGAAATCCGCAATGGCAAGCCTTCTTGGAATCAACGAGGCACTTCCTAAAAAACCGTCCAAAGAGGATCTCTACGACGCACTCAGTCAGGCCATTCTCAATGTGACCCAGCGAGATGGGGTTTTTCTGGAATCGGTCTCTGATCTAGTTGAACAAAGAGAGGTTAAAACGGATCGTCTGTTCTCACCCGAATGCCAACATTTATCTCTACCCGTTAATCGTGAATCTTGGTGGATGACCAGTTACTCTGCCATCGCAAGTCGCACTCAATCTCATGCAGTCGACTCTAAGATCGAAGAGAATTTGTTGGATCAATCGATTGCTGAAATGGAGCCGTTCGATCATTTAATTCGCTTTGATCAAGCCAAGACCGGAACCATTCACGCCTTTGAGCGTGGTGCGATTCCAGGTAATTTTTTGCATGAAGTATTAGAGCGAGCAGCAGAGCAGAGTTTTTCTCAAACCGCGACCCATTCCGAACTCATAAAGAGTGCCGTATGCATTGAGCAACAGCCAAGTCGATGGCATCAGAGTGGATTGATGATAGAGCAATGGCTTGAATCGATGCTAACCACACCCATTGTTCTTGGCTTTGAGCTGACACTTGCAGGCTTATCTCACTACCAAGCTGAGATGGAGTTTATCTTCAGTGCCCATCATCTCTCTGTCGCGGAACTGGATCAGCTCTGTATTGAGTCAATCTATCCTGAGTTAGAGCGGCCGAGATTGGAACAGCAGACGATCAATGGCCTGTTAAAAGGGTTCATTGATCTTACATTTGAAGTGAATGGGCAGTACTGGGTATGTGATTATAAATCCAACTGGCTAGGACCTGATGCCTCCTATTACACTGAGTCCAAGATGCAAGAGGCACTGGTGGAGCATCGTTATGATCTGCAGTTGATGATCTACCTGCTCGCCCTGCATCGACAGCTGTTGGCCCGCGATGTTGAATATAGAGAGAATCCAGTCAAAGGATTTAATGAGAAAGTGGGCGGGGCACTCTACCTCTATCTTCGTGGCGTGCCAGAGGGAGAGGGGTGTTTAGCAATCAAGCCAAGCTATGAACAGATCGAGCGTTTGGATCAGTTGTTTAAACAGGGAGCAGACAGTGCAGCAAGTTGATTTATGGTCTGACTCAAACACTGATTTGAATCTAAATCAGATCTTAGAGCTTTGGTTGGAAGCAGGTTGGATTCGTTCTATTGATATGGAACTCGCACTTCACCTATCGGAACTGTATGACAATCAATCGGCATGGGCGGGTTTAGCCTTAGTCTTAGTCAGTCATCAGCTAGGGCGTGGGCACAGTTGTGTCGATGTTCACTCCCTCTATAAGGATCCTGATCGTTACCTGGCACTTCCACCGGAGTTTGCAAAATTAGCCGGTATACCTTTACCCAGTGAGCTGTTTAAGCAATTAACAAAGAGTGAGTGGCTTGACGCAGTTCATCAGAGTCCGTTGATGGGCCTGCCCGATGAGAATACCCCCCTAATATTTGATCATGAGCGTCTCTACTTAAGGCGCATGTGGCAGGTAGAGTCTCGCGTTGCAGAGCGGTTAAAACAGCGTCTATCGAAACCCTCCAGCAACACGGACTCGTTAGAAAAGTATCTGAACCAACTGTTTCCGAACGATGACGCCAGCATTGATTGGCAGCGAGAGGCCTGTGCAAAGTCTGCAATTAAGCGTTTTTCAGTTATTACCGGTGGTCCAGGTACCGGTAAAACGACGACAGTGGTTAAATTGCTGGCGCTACTTAAACGTCTAGCGGATGACCATGGTGATACCTTTGACATTGCACTTGCAGCGCCAACTGGCAAAGCGGCGGCACGTTTGTCATCCTCAATTGGGAGTGCACTTGAGCGCCTTCCAGAAGGTTTTGGAGAGGGGTTACACGCTCAAGTTGATACGGTCCACCGACTCATTGGTGTCTCTTCGGCTGGTCGAAGAAATCGTTATCATAAGGGGCATACTTTGGCGGTTGATCTGTTGATTGTAGATGAAGCATCCATGTTGGATATTGAGCTATTCGATGCGCTGCTTGATGCATTGAGTGATCGCACACAGCTTATTCTATTAGGCGATAAGGATCAGTTAGCCTCAGTTGAGGCAGGCTCTGTCTTGGCAGACCTCTGCCGTGTTGAGAGTGATACAAACCCAGAAGGCTTTGTTAGCCAACTTAAAATCAGTCACCGCTTCAACAGTGAGTCTGGCATTGGTCAGCTAGCCAAGGCCGTCAACCAGGGGTCTTTAACTGACTACCAAGCTGTTTGGCGACAGACCTACAGCGATATTCACTATCAAACGGGAGCTGACCTGCGTCAGCAGATCGCTGATCGAGTCTTAAGTAGCGATCCACAGATACCGGGTTATACGAGCTACTTAGGAAAACTCACTCAGCCATGTTGCGACCCACTTGAGGTGCTTAGGCTGTTTGACCACTTTAGGTTATTGACCCCTCTGCGTCGTGGACCAGAGGGTGTTGAATCGCTTAACCATATTTGTGAGACCCTATTAGCCAGCAAAGGGCTAATCGATCTGAGTCAAGAGTGGTATATCGGCCGTCCAGTAATGGTTACTGCCAATGATTACGCGGTAGGTTTAGCGAACGGCGATGTGGGTGTCTGTTTAGAGCGAGAGGGTAAGCCTAGCGTGGCGTTTATCAACGAATCCGGAGATGCGGTACGATGGATCGACCCCCTTCGTTTAGAGTCGGTAGAGACGGCCTACGCCATGACGGTGCACAAATCACAGGGCTCAGAGTTTAAACACGTCGCGTATCTGTCACCTAGTCGAGCGAACCCTGTATTAAGTAGAGAGCTTCTCTACACCGCGATTACACGAGCCAGCGCTCAATTTACACTGATAGAGATGAACAGCAGTGTGACACAGCAGACCATTAGTACACAGACCGATAGGGCCAGTGGGCTTTATCATCGCTTAACCGATTAAAGAGCTGACTCAATCTCTTCTAAAGAGGGAATAGCATCCGCTGTCCCTGGGCGTGTCACCTGTATCGCCGCACCGGTAACCGCAAAGTGAAGTGATGCCTTCTGATCCCCCGTTTGGTCATAGCGCGCGAGGAAAAGCCCCAGAAAAGTATCACCGGCCCCTGTCGTATCAACGGCGTCGACAGCGGGTGAAGGCATTATAAATTCATCCTCTGAGCCTATATATCGAACACCACGACTACCCAGTGTCACTAGAATATGTTCAACGCCGCACTCTTTAATCGGGCGGTTCAATGCGCGCTCTAAATCCTTGGCCTCAATCTCATTGACGACCAACATATTGATTAACGGGAGCATCACTAGGGTCTTATCTGCGTCGAAGGGGGCTGCTGAATAGCAGAGCTTCATCCCTTTAGCCTTTGCGCATTTCATGAAGTGTTCAGTTTGCGAGGTCTCGTTTTGACAGAGCGCCCAATCTGATGCGGTAGCATCCTTTAAGCCCTCATCTACCATCTGTTCGGTAATAGCAAAGTTAGCACCTGGGTAGACAAGGATTTGATTCTCAGCCGACACTTCATCGACCATAACAATGCCATGACCTGTTGGCGTTTCCGACATAAATAGGTGGGTCGTATCGATATTTAACGCTTCTAATTGGTCGAAGTATCGTTTATCTACAGGGTGCATCGCGCCTATATGCTTAACGCGACCACCCGCTTTAGCAATGGCAACACTCTGGTTGGCACCCTTGCCACCCAATCCCTGTGTAAAGTCATTGGCTGCGAGTGTTTCACCCGGTCTGACTAGGTGGGGAAGTGAGTAGAAGTAATCAACGTTGACTGAACCTAGGTTGTAAATGGCCATTCACGAATCCTTATTGAGTTCAGCCAACGATAACTAAAAACCTACTGGGTGCAAAGCTTTTGAGTCAGTGCAGCCACTCGGCGACCAAAAATTAGAATCACAGAGAAGGCAATCGGCCATGCAACCAGATAAGCGAAGCCCCAGCGCTCCATAAAGCCCTCTCCTAAACCGGTATTCACCGTGGTAATCACGAAGGTCATGATCGTTACCATCACCAGAGACATTAAAACGGATTGAACGAGAGGTGCGCGTTTTTTAGAAAACATAGATAATCCTATTAATTAGTAAATTCTAATATTGGCAATGATACGGGATTAGCTTGTAAATATTAAGAGCAGAATTCTACATATCTAAGAGATTAAGACCTACTTAAACAGTTAAATGCTCAATAGCTTTAATTTTCAAGATAAGAGAAAATATAGGCTAATAGATACAAATGGAGCCTAAGGGTGGAAAACCAAGAAACCCCGTCAACCTACCAACAACTGCGTACAGATATTTTAGAGGGCAATATAGAGCCTGAATCGAAGTTATCGATTGCTGTCTTAGCTAACCGTTATGGATCCAGTGCGGCTCCGGTTCGTGAGGCACTCTCAAGGCTCGCCGCAGAGGGGTTGGTAACTCGTCGTGGTCAGCGTGGTTATTGGGCTGCACCTATTTCAGCGGATGAGTTTGTTGAGGTGAGTCGTCTGCGGGAAATGCTTGAAGTGGATGCTTTTAAGCAGTCGATCAAGCTAGGTGATCTCGATTGGGAGGCGGCCATTGCAGGAGCACGCCACCGCGAATTAGCGGTTAAGTCACAGTCTGCTGGGCAAGAAGATGATCAGGTACTTGCGCGTACTCGTGAGAATCGCCGTTTTCACATGGCACTCATTAGCGCCTGTCCCTCTGAGTGGCAGTTACGCTTCATATCGACGCTGTATGATCAGGGTGAACGCTTTCGCCGTTTGGCATTAACCAGCCAGCCATTGAATAAACCATCAGGTAAAGATGAACACGAAGAGCTTATGAATGCCGCATTTGCGCGAGATATTAAAACGGCTACAGAACTGCTTAGACTGCACATCCGTTCATCCAATGAGAAGGTGATGAATACGCTCTTTCCAGAGCGGTAAAAGCAAGTCGCGGTTTGTCGCTTCGCTCCAATTCGCTTCTACAGAAGAGCTGCGAACAAGGTCCGACTGTAGGAGCGAACTCAGCGCAGTTGAGACCGCGAAAATATTCTAGATCATTTCGAAAAGCACAAAAAAAGCGCCAATAGGCGCTTTTTTCAGTTCAACATCCTATATCAATCTTTAGGCACTAGAAGCTGTACACCAGCGGCTGTGTTTGAGATTGGAGCGATCAAGACGTTGACCAGCTCGTCAACAGGGCCGGAACAAGCACCACGCATTGCTAACCACATAGCCAACTCGACACCCTGTGCACCGGCAATTTCCGTGAGTTCATCATTGGTGTAGTGGGTCAGTGACTCTGGATCAGTGACCAGTTTATCCATACACATCTGGTCGAACTCAGTATTTAGGTAGCCTGCACGCTCGCCATCTAGCTGGTGCGATAGACCGCCAGTACCTAGTACAACGACAGTCTGGTCACTATCCCAAGAGCGAATAGCATCACCAATCGCTTTACCAAAAGCATATGAGCGAGATGGTTTAGGCATAGGGTGACGTTCACAGTTAATCGCGATAGGAATCACCTTAGTGCCTTTGTAGGTATGGCCTGGGTAGAGGACAGACATAGGAACTGTCGCGCCGTGATCCACTTTGATGTCCTGACAGACGGTTGGGTCGAATTCGTTTTCGATCAGGTAGTTAACGATGTGCCAAGATAGATCTGTTTCACCCGTTAGAGGTGGGATAGGTTTGATACCCCAGCCTTCATCGGCGTTGTGGTACTCGTCTGCACAGCCGATAGAGAAGGTTGGTTTCTTATCCAAGAACATCTCTAGACCATGATCGTTATAAAAGAGTACAGCGATGTCTGGCTTGTTCTCGTTGATCCATTCGCGAACTGGTACATATGCTGCGAATAGGTCTTTCCAGTAAGGGGTATCCTCAATGCCGCGATCAACCGCAACACCAATAGCAGGAACGTGTGATGTGCCGATAGCACCTAAGATTTTAGCCATTCGTTTTGCCCACTCCCTGACTGTCTAAATAAGCTTGGAACTCTTCAGTCGTCTGGCCGGTCATGATGCCGCCAACGTCCTGTACGTTAAGGCCAAGCGTGCCCGCAAATTTTGCAAGGTAGTAGATACTGCCGCCATTACGAAGTAGAGCGATGATGTCGCGCTTCAGGATCGCCTCTTTCTGTGCAGGGTTCAGCTTAAACTTATCGCAGTAAGCCGCTTCGTCTTGACGAAACTCTTCGCGACAGCTCTCCTCGTTGAAAGAGAAACACATCTTATTGAGGTTGTAGCCGAGTTTTGCTGCTACGCCATCAAATTTGTATGTTCCTTCAATGATCGGTTCAATCATAAGAACTCCTTATCGTTCCCAGTACAAACGCATTGGGTTGTCGATCAATAGTTTACGCTGTAGCTCTTCAGTTACGGCGATCTGTGGAATCACGTCAACTAGTGCGCCATCATCAGGTGTGTGTGATTTCATGTTCGGGTGCGGCCAGTCTGTACCCCAAAGCACGCGATCTGGGAAAGCTTCAACGAGTGCACGCATGAACGGCACAACGTCAGAGTAGTCCGGTGCCTGTAGCGTCAAGCGCTCAGGACAGCTGACTTTCGTCCACACCTTATCGTTGTTACGCATTAGATCCATGAAACGCTGGAAGTCAGGGTGATCAACACCATTAGCCACGTCTGGGCGACCCATGTGGTCAACCACGATGGTTGTGTTTAGCTCGTTAAGGAACGGGATTAGATCTTCTAGATCTGGCGCTTCAAAGTAGACAACGATGTGCCAGCCTAATGGTTTGATCTTCTCAGCGATCGATAGGAACACCTCTTTAGGGGTTGTATCGACTAGACGTTTAACGAAGTTAAAACGAACACCGCGGACACCCGCTCTATCCATCGCTTCAAGTTCTTCTACCGTGATCGCTGGGTCAACGACCGCTACACCGCGTGCTAGATCGCCTGCAGTCTCAAGTGCGTCAACCAGTGCTGCATTGTCTGTGCCGTGACAAGAAGCCTGAACAATCACGTTACGACTGAAACCAAGGTAATCACGCAGAGCAAAGAGTTGATCTTTTGATGCATCGCAAGGTGTGTATTTACGCTTGGGGTGGTATGGGAATTTATCCGCAGGACCAAATACGTGGCAGTGTGCATCCACTGCACCAGCAGGCGCTACAAAGTCAGGCTTTTTAGGGTTGTCGTGAAACGGGCGGTAATCTGCATCCATGTTCTTTATTCCTAATTATTCAGCGAAAACTTCGCCATCAAATAGTTTTCGCGCTGTGCGTAATAGTGCAGCGCTTTTCGGTTGGCCATCCTGATCGATATCAATAACAACCGTCATTTCTCCGATCGGGTGCTCAACGGCTAAGGTTTTTCTATTGCCTTCAGGTAGGGTGGCTACTGAAGCGGCAGGAGAGTTCGGCAAAATGGCTGCGGTAGCAACGCTGACTGCACCCAATACACCGATAGAGGCGTGGCAGCGATGAGGGATGAATGTACGTGTAGATAGCGCACCACCATCGGTTGCTTCGCTCACCATACTCATCTTAGGTACAGACTTCTCAGTCACATCGCCGAGATTCATCATTGGACCCGCTTGTAAGCGAATGGCTTCAAGCTTGGCGCGAAGGTCGCTATTAGCTTCTAACTCTTCACGAGACTCACTGCCTGTAATACCCATATCCGATGCCCGCATTACGACTACTGGCATGCCGTTATCGATCAGGGTGCATTCAACACCGTCGATCAGATCAACTGCGTTACCGGTAGGAAGAAGGGCGCCACAAGATGAACCCGCTGTATCAAGGAACTCTAGAGGGACCGCAGCCGAAGTGCCTGGTACGCCATCAATCTTTGAGTCGCCTTTATAGGAAACCTGGCCGTTTGGTGTAGCTACTGTCGCGATAGCGATCTGGCCCGTGTTCTCCATAAAGATACGAACCTGAGTCTCATTGCCCGTTGCTTGAACTAGGCCACGCTCAATGGCGAAGGGACCGATACCTGCCAAGATATTGCCACAGTTCTGCGCATCGGTAACGATTGCTTGATCAACAAATACCTGTAAAAAGAGGTAATCGACATCGGCATCGACACGATCAGAGGCACTGACCACGGCAACTTTTGAAGTCAGTGGATCAGCGCCACCAAGACCATCAATCTGGCGTGGATCTGGAGAGCCCATCATTCCTAAAAGAAATGCGTCTCGTGCGGCAGTTTCTGAAGGTAGGTCGCTCTTTAAGAAGTAACCACCTTTGGAGGTACCGCCGCGCATCCACATGCAGCGAATGCCATTAGACATACTTAAGGCCTTTCTCTTCTAGACGAGGGCGCATGTTGTAGATATCAAGACCTAATTCACCATTGGCCATACGAACGCGTTTCTCCTCTTCGCGAGCTTCACGCGCTAGGGCCTCTTTAAGAACCTCTTCGGCCTCGTCGCGGCGAACAACACATACGCCGTCATCGTCAGCAACGATGATATCGCCTGGGTAGATCAATGCCTCAGCACAGACCAGTGGGATATTCACTGAGCCTAGAGTCTCTTTGATGGTGCCTTTGGCGTAAACCGCTTTAGACCAGACTGGGAAATCCATCTCTTTAAGGATCGCAGTATCACGAACACCGCCGTCAATGATAAGGCCCTGTACGCCGCGCGATTTCGCTGAGGTCGCCAGTAGGTCACCAAAGAAGCCATCAACAGAAGGTGAGGTGGGTGCAAATACCATGATGTCACCAGGTTTACACTGCTCAATAGCTACGTGCATCATCCAGTTATCACCGGCAGCACCAGAGATGGTCACTGCACTGCCTGCAATAGAGCGACCAGAGTAGATTGGGCGCATGTAGTGGGCTAATAGACCACGACGACCCTGAGCTTCATGAACGGTTGCAACGCCCAATTTAGCAAGACCTGCGATTACTTCTGAATCAGCTCGTTCAATATGTTGAACAACTACGTTCTCTGCCATGTTCCTCTCCTTAAACCTTCAAGCGACTGAATACACGTTGAGCGTTACCCGAGAAGATCATCTCTTTCTGCTCAGCATTCACTTTGGTTGTCGCATCGATGTATTGTTTAGTGTCATCGAAGTAGTGACCTGTCTCAGGATCGATTCCACGAACCGCACCGATCATCTCAGACGCAAACAGAATGTTTTCAGTTGGAATAACGTCAAGAAGGCAGTCGATCCCTTTCTGGTGGTAGACACAGGTATCAAAGAAGACGTTATTCAAAACGCGCTCTTCAAGCTCAAAACCTTTATCCAATGCCATACCGCGGAAACGACCCCAGTGGTAAGGAACTGCACCACCACCGTGAGGGATGATGATCTTAAGTGTTGGGAAGTCTTTAAATACATCCGACATCATCAGTTGCTGGAATGCAGTGGTATCTGCGCCTAGGTAGTGTGAACCTGTCGTATCAAAGTTGTGGTTGCAGGCAGCTGATACGTGGATCATCGCTGGGATGTCGTACTCACACATCTTCTCGTAGATAGGGTAGAACTCACGAGCCGAAAGACGGCTACCGTTCCAGTGGCCACCTGATGGATCTGGGTTAAGGTTGATACCAATAAAGCCCATCTCCTCAACAGTACGTACGATCTCTGGTACAGACTTAGCTGGATCAACACCCGGTGACTGAGGAAGCTGTGCCACAGGGACAAAGTTCTCTGGGAATAGGTCGCAGACACGGCGAATGAGGTCGTTTTGGTTTTCAGTCCAGAACTTAGAGGTGTGTTCATTACCCACATGGTGAGCCATCCAGCTGGCACGCGGTGAGAAGATAGTCAGATCAGTGCCACGCTCTTGCTGAAGTTTTAACTGATTGTTGATGATCGACTCGCGGATCTCATCATCAGTAACACCAAAGTCCCCTTTTTCACCGACAAAATCTGGATTCTTTTCTACTTCTGCTTTTTGAGCTTCACGCCAAGCGCCAACACCAGGAGGTGTCGTTGTGTAGTGACCATGGCAATCGATAATCATGTCTCAAACGTCCTTTTATAATGAATTGGATTTCTATGTTTCTATCCTCTCTATATCGCCTTTTTTAAGCTATTTAGTTTTTACTTTTTAGGTATTTGTTTTTGATATAGGTATTTAAATCACATCAGGTTACAATGACCCTTATGTTCAAGAATCTTCCTAACATACGACATCTTCGGGTATTCATTGAGGTCTCCAATGCAGGAGGCATAAGTCAGGCTGCAGAGCGTGTCTTTCTCTCTCAACCCGCTATGACTCAAGCTATTGCAAAGTTAGAACGCTTGCTCGGAGTAAAGCTGTTTGAGCGCCAGTCCAGTGGTATGTATCTGACTGAAGCGGGTGAAATATGGGAGGCTAGGGTGAATAGCGCCTTTGCTGTCCTAAGGCTGGGTCTGGCCGATGCGCTGTCGTCTATGTCGAATCGTCGAATGGAAACCATTGAACGCATCATGACGCAGCTGACGACGACCCAATTAAAAGCACTTGTCGCGGTTACTGATGCACAAAACTACAGTGTTGCAGGTCGAAATCTGGGCGTATCACAATCTTCACTGCATCGATCAGCTCGTGAACTTGAGTCATTAATGGGACTCTCCCTGTTCGAAAAGACCAGTACCGGCATTGCGGCAACACGAGCGGCCAAAGTGTTCTCCAAATCAACTAAGCTGGCCATTTCAGAGATTCATCAAGGACTTCAAGAGTTGTCAGGTCTTGGTGATGGTCGTGAAGTGGGGCGGATGCGCATCGGCAGCATGCCATTAGCGCGTACCTCGCTGCTGCCCAAAGCGATTAATGAATTTACCAAAGCTTATCCTGGTATCACTTTAGAGTTGGTTGATGGGCCCTATGAAGATCTTTTAGCCCATATCCTTCAGGGGGATGTGGATCTCTTGGTCGGTGCGTTGCGTTTCCCGATCCCAACCAGTGATATTGTTCAAGAAGAACTCATAGCGCCTCCATTAGCAATTGTGGCACGCAAAGGGCATCCCGCTCTCAATATAGATCAGATTACTCGAGAGGACCTTCTTAACTACGGTTGGGTTATCCCAAGAAGTGGGGCGCCAACCCGCAACCTATTTGAAGAACTGATTCTGCAAGGTGAGGAGAGGGAAGGTCTATCCATCGTCGAAACCAGTTCCCATGTGCTGATTCGAGAGCTGTTACTTGGGGGTGATCGACTCACGTTAATCTCTCAGCATCAGTTGGAGTTTGAGTTATCCAAAGGGGATTTGGCGGTGCTGCCTTTTGAAATATCAGGCACTAAACGCCCCATCGGCATTACCCGTCGCAGCTCATGGAACCCCACTAATGCCCAGCAAAAATTTATCGATCTACTGCGGCTGGCCGTATCTTAGAAGCGGTTTGGTCTAAGCTTGCATTCACATTTTTGAATGACGTCTAGAATTTTTAACGGTTCTATAAAAGATCCATTTTGATAATCTTAGGGACAATATTTATCCATTCGAATTAGGGAGACACTAATGAGAGTTTGTGTTGCAGGCGCTATGGGCGCTTTTGGTCTAAAACACTTAGATGCATTGAGTAACATTGAAGATGTTGTTGTGACGTCAGTGGTTGGTACTAAACCTGATGCCATTGCTGAGTTTGCTAAAGAGCGTGGTATCGCTCACGCAACAACAGATCTTGCTGAATCCCTGGCACGTGATGATGTTGATGCGGTCATTCTTGCAACTCCGACTCAAATGCACGCCTCACAGTCTATTCAGTGTCTTGAAGCAGGCAAGCACGTCATGGTTGAAATCCCAATGGCGGATAACATTGAAGACTCAATCAAACTGGTCGAGACACAAAAGCGCACGGGTTTGGTAGCCATGTCGGGTCAGACTCGCCGCTTCAACCCAAGCCACCAGTGGATTCATAACAAAATCCAAGCGGGTGAGCTTAAGATTCAACAGATGGATGTTCAAACTTACTTCTTCCGTCGTTCTAACAAGAACGCACTCGGTAAGGCTCGCTCATGGACGGATCACCTGCTTTGGCACCACGCTTGTCACACCGTGGATCTATTCCAGTACCAGACTGGCGAGAAGTGTACAAAAGTACAAGCGATGCAGGGTCCAATTCACCCAGAACTTAACATTGCAATGGACATGTCGATTGGTATGAAATCAGAGAGCGGTGCACTGTGTACACTCTCTCTATCATTCAATAACGACGGTCCATTTGGTACTTTCTTCCGTTACATCTGTGACAAGGGTACCTACATCGCCCGTTACGATGATTTGGTTGATGGAAACGAGAACCCAATTGATCTCTCCGGCGTTGCTGTTTCTAACAACGGCATCGAACTTCAGGATCGTGAATTCATTGCGGCGATTCGCGAAGGTCGCGAGCCAAACTCAAGCGTTCAGCAGGTATTGCCAGCAATGGAGACACTGCACCAGCTAGAGCAGCTTTTGGATTAAGCGTTAGCTTGTCGTTAAAAAGGCCGCTGTTGCGGCCTTTTTGTTGCCTTCTGTTTCTGGAATACGCTGAGAGAGCAGGTGACAGGCTGAAGGCCGGTCACTGGCACGAAGATGTCAAGGCAAGCACCGGTGACTGGCTATCAGCCTGTCATCCGCCCTCAAATTACGCTCCGGTCTACAGCACAAACGCCAAAACAGTGTTCAGCGTCGCGTAGGACACTACCGTAGTCAGTAGCAATGAGCTGGCAGCCGTCTTCGCAGCGCCATAAGGTGCAGCGAGAATAGGGTAGATGGTGAACATGGGTGAAGCGGTGATGACCATCAGAGCTATCTGCCACTGACGATCGAAGTCCCACCAAAGGGTAATCAGCAGAAGGGCCAGAGCAGGTTGAATCAACAGTTTTGCCCCAGCAATCATACCCAACGTACTTAAATCATCGCGAATAGAGTTTCCTACTAAAGAGCCTCCAATAACGATCAGCGCTGCGCCACCAGCCGCTTTTGCGAGTACCCCTAAGCTTTCGTCGATGAACAACGGCAGTTGAAAGCCGCTTAACGATAAGATTAAGCCAACCGCTATTGCGATGAGTATGGGGTTGTTGATGAGGCGTTTAAAAATAGAGCTTAGTGAGCCTAACAGCGTTTTGTCTTTATGATCAGCTGAGAAGTACTCAGTAGTCAGGAGCGCTAAAGGCAGTACCACTAGATTTTCGACCAGTATACAGACTACCAATACTTGAGCGGCCATATCGGGCATGACCTGCAGCAGAATAGGGTAGCCAACAAAAATACTGTTGGGCATAGCGGCCCCAATGGCTAATGCTGATGACTGTTTAGCGTCACCCTGTCTGACGCTCCGAATCAGACCCAACGAAATGAAGAAGGTAGCGACTGCGGAAATAGCGTAAATCGATACGTAATCGCTATTAAAGATATCAGCAGGGCTATTCTTAGATAGATTGCCCACAATGATCGCCGGTATGCAAAACACCAAAACAAAGCGGGCTATCCCAGGGATAGCCTCCTTAGACAGTGCGTTATATTTAACGGCTAAAAACCCAAGAGCCATTAACGTAAAGAGCGGTGCGGTAATCCCGAGAACGTTCATCATCTAAACCTTTCATCAAAGAGGTTCTATCTTATCGAGCCCTGAGACTTGGTGGTAGCGATTCGCCCCTGATTGCCATAAAATCAATAATCTATTCGAAAAAGTGATGGCTAATGCAAGTTCGAGATTACAACCGCAATAACTGGTTCAAGAACCGTCGAAGCCTGTTTAGGTTGCTGATTAATGCGTTGCTGTTGATATCTTTAGCACTTTCACTTTTAACTCTGCTTCAGCAGCTTTTCACAGATTTATTGACGGGCTCCTACTTTTACCCGCTCACTCTCTCTTTGTTAGTCATCCAATATTTTGTGCACCGTATTCATTTAAGCTGGGGAGGAGCGGTCGCATTCCTTACTATGGGAGCGGGTTCAATATCGCTAGCCTTAGTGTCGGAGGATATAGCATTAGCCTATTTGTCAGGTGCGCTTTTGCCAGTATTGCTTCGCTTTGTATTGGCTCAAAAATGGGTATTACTCTTCATACCTATCTGGCTCTCTCTCCTCTTATTTATTCACTCCTATCGCGTACAAGAGGAGCTGGTTTCTGAGCTCTATACCCATCTAATAACGCTCTCTTACTCCTTGCTAGTTTATGGTTCAGTAGCGGTACTGTTTAATCGTATCTACTCTCTTGTTTTTGATAGAGAGCGTAAAGAAAACAGCGACTTAACGGCTGAATTTATAGATAACTATCAAATTCATCAGCATTTTGATTGGCTCAGAAATAAGAATCCTGACGGTGTTGTAAGAGTCTATGGTGTCTACATTAAAAATATCCTGGATAGTGTGGGAAAAAGTTCAGAAAGTTCGATTGAATTTAAAGAGAGCGTTGCTCAATTTAATCAGTTATTAAGGGAAGTTTGTCCTGCAGGTGCATCCATTGGCAGGCTTGATAATGGGGTTTACGTTCTGATGTCAGAGCGACGGTTTTGGGACGCATTTGAGCGTGGACTTCGTCAGTTAAAAAAAGAGGCAACTGATCTCTCGCCGATTGTTGTTTCAACCGATACCCCTAATGACTCAACTGATCTGGATAGTGCGCTGCATAACTTGGATACAGTATTTGTGCGTGCCACTAAAGAGAAGACAGATTTTGCTCGATTCAATTTGAAAGATCGTGATCATCTTAACAGCCAAACAGATATTCAATCTTATGAAGTCTCTCAGGCATTTGCTAATCATGAGATACAGATGTTCTTTCAGCCTAAGGTCGATATTAAAGATAACAATAGACTGGTAGGTGCGGAGGCACTGGTCCGCTGGATTCACCCTGAGAAGGGCTTACTAACACCAAAAGATTTTGTCGATCTTCTTGAGTCCTCCCCATACAGGCTTACATTTATAAACAGTGTCGTTGAGCAATCTGCACATTTTTGCGAAACGATGAAACAGTCGGGTCTACCGATCTCGGTTTCATTTAACTTAAGCGCCAATGATCTTCAGGATTTGCGTGTCACCTACGAGTTGAGTCAGGTTCAAGAAAAGTACGGTTTTAGTGCCGGAGAGTTACAGATTGAGCTGTCTGAACAGGAGACAGACGTCTCTTTGGATAACTTAAAGCGCTCCTTAAATGCCGTGAAAGAGCTAGGTTACTCAATCGCCCTGGATGATTTCGGTACCGGAATGAGCTCACTCGCCTATTTTCAAAACCTACCCGCCGATACCATCAAACTAGATCGAGCCTTTATCAAAGACATTCATCTAAACCCCTCGTCTGAGCATTTAACGAAAATGGTCGTTGATTTGTCCAAAGCGGAGGGGCTGACAGTCGTAGCAGAAGGGGTTGAGAACGCCTCGGAGGCAGATAGACTGCTTAAATTAGGTGTTGATCAGGTGCAGGGGTTCCTATTTGGTAAACCTATGCCGGCTACTGAGTTTCTTCAATTTTACGGCTTAGAAATAATTGAAGATGATGTTTAAAAAGCGGCATATATCTTGCTAGTTTTTATCTAACTCTTTCCAATCGTTAATGGTTTAAACCTAATCTATATGTGGTCTTAATGAATAGAAAAGTCATCACAACAACACCTTATTCTGGTCAGAAACCAGGTACGTCTGGCCTTCGAAAAAAGGTTAAAGTATTTCAACAACCTAACTACTTAGAGAATTTTGTTCAGGCTGTTTTTGACTCTTTAGAGAGCTGCCAAGGCCAATCACTCGTGATCGGTGGTGACGGTCGTTATTTTAACCGTGAGGCGATTCAAACCATTATTAAAATGGCGATCGCCAATGGCTTTGAAACCTTAATCGTGGGTCAAGCTGGAATTCTTTCAACGCCAGCAGCCAGCTGTGTGATCCGTAAATATGGTGCAATCGGTGGATTGGTGTTGTCAGCCAGTCACAACCCAGGTGGCCCTGATGAAGACTTTGGCATTAAATTTAATCGTGCCAACGGTGGCCCTGCAAGTGAGACCCAGACGGACAGTATTCACCAAACGACGGAAACCATTACTCGATACTTTACGATTGATGCTGAACCTGTAGATCTTGATAGTGTTGCAGAGGTTAGCATTGGAAATGCGCTGATTAAGGTGATTGATCCTGTCACAGATTATGCTGATCTGATGGAGGAGTTGTTTGATTTTAAAATCATGAAACAGCTCTTGAGCGGTTCAAACTTCACATTTCGTTTCGATGCCATGCATGCTGTGACTGGGCCCTATGCACAAGAGATATTCATCAACCGGTTGGGCGCACCAAAAGAGAGCGTTATCAACGCGATTCCAAAAGAGGATTTTGGTGGTCATCACCCCGACCCCAATCTTGTTCATGCAGCCGAACTGGTCAAACAAGTCAATGAACAAGGGTTAGATTTCGGTGCCGCTTCGGACGGGGACGGCGATAGAAATATGATCATTGGCAACCATTTTTATGTAAACCCATGTGACAGTTTGGCTGTATTAGCCGCAAACGCACAAAAGATTCCCGCCTATGAAGATGGATTAAAGGGTGTCGCTCGCTCAATGCCAACCAGTCGTGCAGTTGACCGTGTGGCCGAAAAACTCGGTATCAACTGTTATGAGACTCCTACCGGTTGGAAATTCTTTGGCAACCTGATGGATGATGGCCGTATCAGCTTCTGTGGTGAGGAGAGTTTTGGTACCAGCTCAGATCATGTTCGCGAGAAAGATGGACTTTGGGCTGTTCTATGCTGGATCAATATTCTGGCCGCGACCGGTCAATCGGTCTCTGAACTGGTTAAGGATCATTGGCATCTATTTGGAAGGGATCTATTTACCCGCCATGACTATGAATCAATCGATTCAGACAGTGCAGCCAATATGATGCAGCAGCTAACAGCCTCTTTGGATAGTCTTTCAGGAGAGACCTTTGACGGCGTCACCGTGACTCTGGCCGATCAATTCAGCTACTCAGACCCTGTTGATGGCTCCGTCAGTAATAATCAAGGCGTGCGTATACTTTTAGATAACGGAGGTCGTATCGTTGTTCGGCTATCTGGAACCGGCACGGCCGGTGCTACGCTGCGTGTCTATCTAGATCAGTTCACTCAGGATGAGTCCATCGCAGACACACAAGCAGCTTTGAAACCTTTAATCGAGTTGGCGAATCAGTTGATCGGTATTGAGCAATTTACAGGACGCACAGCACCTGACGTTATTACTTGATAGAAGGTGTGGCCCTGTGGATCGCGGTTTGTCGCTGCGCTCCAATTCGCTCCTACAATTTAACGCTCCGTTTGTAGGAGCGAATTGCCCGAAGGGCAAACCGCGACAATTTAACTTTTGGCTCTTTCGATCGCTTGTTCTAGACGATCCTGTCCCCAGAAGGGTTCACCATCAACGATGTAGAAGGGGCTACCAAAGACACCAGCCTCAATGGCTTCATCTGTCTCTCTGTCCAACTGATCATCTAAGCCCTTAGATTGCTCTAATAGAGCTGAATCGATACCCAGTTCATCGAGAAGCCGAGCTAGCACAGCGTCCTCTGCAATATTCAGATCTCTCTGCCATACGGCACTTAAGAGTGCTCGAGCTAAACCTGGTACATCCGAGCCTGCATCCCTGACTGCAAGTAGTAGTTTAGAGGCAGGGCGACCATCCACTGGGAAGTATTTTGGCTTAAGATTAATGGTGATTCCACGTTGTTTTTGAATCCGAGCGAGTTCAGCTAAACGGTAAGCTTGACGTTGAGGCGATCGCTGAGGAACCGGCACACCCCCTGTTGCAGCAAATAGACGGCCTATATCGAATGGGTGATACACGACCTCAGCAGGTGCTTGTGTATCCAACAGATCACCGGCTAGGCAGGTAAAAGGTGAGATCGGTGACAGGTAGTAATCTATGGTGTGGCTCATCAGTATTTCCCTCTATTTTTTTCTGTTACGAAAAATACATCCTTGTGGTTCCTAAAAACCGACTTTAACTCTCTTTGGTTACGAAAGAGGGGTGTGGTTTTTCATCAATTGGCCAGTGAAGTAGTACAGCCAACAAACCAAAGAAGATACCAGCCCACCAGATGTACTCATAATGGCCATAGGTTTCATAGAGATAGCCACCTAACCAGACACCAGAGAAGCTACCCACTTGGTGGCTAAAGAATACGAAGCCATACAGTGTGGCCATGTATCGTGTACCAAACATATTCATAACGATGCCGGAGGTTGGAGGAACTGTCGCCAGCCAGAGAAGCCCCATCACAGCACTGAAGATAAGTACCGATGTGAGCGTGATAGGGAATATCAAGAATAGGGCGATAGCAATCGTTCTTCCTCCGTAGATTGCCACCAGTAGCTTCGATCTTGAGTGCTTGCGACAGATATTGCCGGCCCAGAAAGCCCCAGCGATATTGAACAGACCAATCAATGAGAGAGACCAAGCACCGACCTGATGCGCTAAGCCTAAATCTGATAAGTAGGCCGGCATGTGCGCCGTTATAAAGGCAACGTGAAAGCCACAAACAAAAAAGCCAAACACCAGAAGCCAGTAGGATTTGTGACCAGCGGCTAATCGCACTGTTTCAGCGAACCCTTGATCAGTCTCTGTAATGACAGAACTTTTTTTAGCATTCAGAGGAATGGCTAACAACATCATCAACAGGGCGATAGCCGTTAGAATATGCAGCGAGTTGATCCAGCCAAAATCAGAGATAAACATCTGAACCAATGGAACAAGCGCAAATTGACCAGCAGAGCCACAAGCAGTGCCCAAACCGAGCACCCAGTCACGTCGTTCTGGTGGAACGGATTGAACTAAAGCAGGGAGAACGATGCCAAACGAAGTGCCGGCAACGCCAGCACCCACGAGAAACCCTAATCCTGCATTAAGCGTGAAAAGATCCGACACACCAGCTGTTAGATAAACACCTAGGGCATAGACCAGTGCGCCACCAAACAGGACGTTGCGATTTCCGAAACGGTCGGCAAGCCCGCCAGTGAAAACCGACATAATTCCCCAGCTCAGGTTTTGCAAGGCCAGGGCAAAGCCTATGATGTCACGCCCCCAGTCGGTTGAAGCCTCAATAGGGCGCATGTACAAACCATAACTCGACCGTATACCAAAGGAGATCATCAATAACAGGCAGCCACTGGCGATCAGGAAAATCGTTGAAGGGGAGAGTCTCTGAGTCATGTTTGATCCAGTTTAAAGAAGAATCGCTCAATGATAGTTGCCTATCTATTTGCAGACAACTGTATAATCATCATCCAACATTAAGATAGTGACTCCATGTTTACAGCTTTTATCTCTGCTATTACTCCGGTTTTTTTGATTGCCGCACTTGGTTTCCTTCTGGCACGAAAAACGGACTACCTAGAACACCCTGGTTTGGCTATGCTCTCCAGCCAGATCGCCTTGCCCGCTCTGGTGTTTACCTCGGTGACTCAGATGAAAGTTCCCGTCACAGAGATGGGGTATTTGATGGGAGTGACCGCTCTCTGCTTAGCGGTCGGTGCTACTCTGATAGCCATTTTTTGCAAGCTGCTTAACACCTCACCGCGCTTCTATCTCTCGACACTGGTCAACCCCAATACGGGCAATTTAGGTATTCCACTGGTCTTTGCACTGTTGGGGCCTGAGGCTCTGGCATCTGCGGTCATCATTTCAACAACTGTGACGCTTAGTCACTGGACATTAGGAACCACCGCCATGTCAGGCCAATACAATTGGCGCTCACTGGTCACCAATATGCCTCTGTTAGCACTCTTGTCAGGTGCAATCGTGGTATCGATGGATTTGACGATTCCTGTGCCTATCAGTCGTGCTTTAGATTCTATCTCCGGTATAGCCATACCGATTATGGTCATGTTGTTAGGCCGCTCATTAGCCCGTTTAAAGATAGGGGGTGCCCGTCAGGTTGGCATCATTGCAGGTTTATCCATCTACCGACCCTTGTCGGGTTTTTTGATTGCCTGGCTGGTTGTATCCCTAATTACTATCGATACCACTGCAGCGCTCTCACTGCTTATTCAGATGTCGATGCCGGTTGCTGTGATGAGTTATGTTCTAACGGTTCGATATGGCGGTCCTGTCGATCGTATTGCCGCTCTTACCATTACCAGTATTCCTGTTAGCCTTGTAATACTGGTGTTGATCTTCAACTTTCAGTCAGCACTGGTTTAAAAGGGTAGGTCTGGCTGACTCTTTCTTGCTATAATTTCACGCTTATTTTTTTGTCGATACCGACTGCCTATTTTTCGAGATCAAACTCGATATGGAGAAATGAATGAGCGCCACCGTTGCAATAGTTATGGGGTCTAAATCAGACTGGCCAACCATGGAAGAAGCCGCCAAGATGCTAGATGTACTGGGTGTCGAGTACACCGCTGAAGTGGTATCGGCACATCGCACCCCAGATAAGATGTTCCGCTTTGCTGAACAAGCTGCCGACAATGGCATCAAAGTTATTATTGCCGGTGCTGGTGGTGCGGCTCACCTCCCAGGTATGATTGCTGCTAAAACCATTGTGCCTGTGCTGGGTGTGCCTGTGCAGAGCAAGGCATTGAGCGGCCAAGACAGTCTTCTATCCATTGTTCAGATGCCACGTGGTATTCCTGTTGGAACCCTGGCTATCGGTGGAGCAGGTGCATTTAATGCCGCGCTACTGGCCTCTCAGATGCTAGCAACAACCGATGCAGAGCTCGCCGTTCGTCTGCAAAATTGGCGTAATGAACAGAGCCAAACGGTTCTAGATAATCCAGATCCACGAGGTTAAGCATGCAGTTGCCACGTATTGTCATTGCCGGTAATGGTCAACTAGGTCAAATGCTTCAGCAAGCAGGTGCACCCCTGCAGCTTGAAGTACAACCTATTCACCCGATAGGTGATCAACTGGTCGAGTTGAATGACGACGACGTTATCTCGGTAGAGATTGAGCACTGGCCTGAGAACCCTGTCGGTAATCAGCTTAAATCCCACCCAAACTTTCGCAACGATGCGGCTCTATATCAGGTCATTGATCGTTTTCGTCAGAAATCGACCTTAGATCGCCTTAATGTCCCAACGGCCCCTTGGGTTGATTTAAACAGTGCCGATGCATCCATTGCCGAGTCGCTATCCTCTCTGGGTGAGCGTGCCGTCGTAAAGGCTCGTATGGGTGGTTACGATGGGCGTGGTCAATGGCGCTGGAAGCAGGGTGATGAGATTCTTGCTGAATGGGATGGCATTGCCATCGCTGAAGCGATGATCCCGTTCTCACATGAGGTGTCGTTAGTTGGCGCACGAAATGCACAGGGTGAGAAGGTCTTCTACCCATTGACGCGTAACTGGCATCAAGACGGCATTTTGCGTGCGAGTATTCCTGGGTTAGATAATGACCCTGCGATGCAAGCAAGTGCTGAAGGTTGGCTGGGATCGATCATGGATGACTTTGACTACATCGGCGTCATGGCGATGGAGTGTTTTGTTGTCGATGGTGAATTATTGGTTAATGAGTTAGCGCCACGTGTCCATAACTCCGGACACTGGAGCCAAGAGGGTGCTACTGTCAGTCAGTTTGAATTGCACTTAAGAGCGCTTGCTGGTTTACCATTGATCACCCCTGAGTTTCGTGGTGTCTCTATGATGTATAACTTGCTTGGACGAGACTGGAAAGCAGAGTGGCTGGCGGTACAGGGCGCTCATGTGCACTGGTATGGTAAAGAGATCCGTCCTGGTCGTAAGGTAGGTCATCTCAACATCGTTAGACCGACTGTTTCCGCACTAGTTGAAAGCTTGTCCGAACTCGAGCCTCACTTGGATGAGGGTGAAGCAGTGGTGGTTGAGTGGGCAAAAGCTCAGCTTAGCTAATTTAACAAGCTAATCTCTAAAACTAAAAAAGCCGCTTGAGGTATCTCAAGCGGCTTTTTTGTATCGACTGATCGATTAAGCAGTTGCTTTTGGAGCAGCCGCTTTACGAGTTGTTTTTGCAGCTGGTTTAGCCGCTTCAACTGAAGGCATGAAGTTTGAAAGATCAAAGTTTTTCATGTCGAATTTAGAAAGGTCGAACTGTGCTAGATCGAATTTCGCTAGGTCGAACTTAGAGAACTGAGCCATCGCTTCTTCTGTCATCTCTTGTGTAGACTTTTCGAAGATTTCAGTGAGTTCAGCTTTTGCAGCCATTAGAGCAGAGATCTCTTCTTCAGCAACAGTGTTTAGTTTTGCTTCCATCTCTTTAAAGAAAGCAACCTGAAGTTCTAGAGCAGCTTTTGGCTCTTTTGATTCAGTCAATGCTTTAACATGCTCAAGACCACGGTTTAGCATCTCTGTAGCAACAGTTTGCTGCATGCCGAATAGTTTTTCAGCAGTTTGTTTGTTGATTTCAGCTGCTTTAGTTAAAGGAGCCATCTGTGCTTTGAACTGGTTCATCATTTCGTTGTACATGGTGACCTCCGAGGTCTTTAAGTTTCTATCTAAAAAGTTTGTTGCACTGCAACATTTGACGCCATATTAGACATTGACTAAAAAATAATCAACACTTTTTTGTGCATTGCACAAAAATAATTATTCTGACCATCTCATATCATTCTGCGTTAAACTTATTCGAAACTTTAGATCTGTATTTGACGATTAATGAATCCATATGAACACGCTCCGATTGGAGTCTTTGATTCAGGAGTGGGCGGGTTAAGTATCTTATCCGCCTGCCTTAACAACCTACCCAATGAGTCCTACCTGTATATCGCTGACAGTGCCTTTGCACCCTATGGTGATAAGAGCGATGCAGTGATCCGTGAGAGGGTGGTTCAGATCGTCTCTTACCTCATTGAGAAGGGCGCCAAGGCGATTGTGATCGCGTGTAATACAGCAACCGCTGCTGCTGTTCACGAGTGCAGAGAGCTATTCTCCTTACCGATCATTGGTGTTGAACCCGGACTAAAGCCTGCCATTAAGATGAGTCAGTCAAAACGCGTTGGCGTTCTGGCAACTCAATACACGGTAGAGAGTCAGAAGTTCCAACGATTGGTCTCCCAGCTTAAACAGCAAGCCGAGTCGATTACAGCACTTGGCTGCCCTGGATTGGTCGAATTAATTGAAAACCCAAACACCACCAATCAACAACTCAGCACACTACTAACCACTTATATTGATCAGTTTGAAGCAGCCGATATTGATACCTTAGCGCTTGGATGTACGCATTATGGATTTGTTGAGAAAGAGATCAGCGAGTTGTTCAGTCATCCAGTTAAGGTGATCGACACATCGGAATCGATCGCGCTCGAAGTTAAACGTCGTTTAACTGAACAGAAATTACTCTCTCTCTCCAATCAAGCGGGTAAATTAGAGATACTGACCACAGGACGAGACAGAGAGGCTCTCTCTGAGTTATCTAAACGTTTAATCCAATTTGAGGGGGTCGTCACCCCTGTAGAGGTATCCAAGTGATTGAGTTTATAAAAAAACTTCTCCGTTCAGACCCTGTTGAAGAGCCGGTGGCTTCGGAGTTTGAATACAAAGGGTTCAAGGTTTCAGTCAAACCGAGAAAAGTGGATGGCGGCTATGGTGTGGGTGGCATGATCTCCAAGGAGATTGATGGCCAATGGTTGGAACAGCCGTTTATTCGTGCTGACAGCATGGCATCAAAAGAGATCTGTGTAGAGGTCACCATGAACAAAGCAAAAATGACGATTGATCAGATGGGGGATGCACTGTTTAGCAAATCTGGCCATCGGTAAGGGCTTCTTCAGATTTTTCAGAGTCAGAGTGTATTACAGAATCATACATCACGACCTGATTTCGGCCTGAGTGTTTGGCTGCGTAAAGTGCTTTGTCACTATCGCTGATCAGCCCCAGCATGATCTCTTTTGTTGTCATTGTGCTGATGCCATCAAAGGTCGCAATTCCGACACTGACGGTTACTCCTAAAGAAAGATCGCTCTCTAAGAAGGGCGTTGATTCAATCACCTCTCTGAATCGCTCGAAAATCGCTTTAGGATCTGATTCAAGCGCCGTACAGCAGACAACAAACTCTTCACCGCCGTATCGTGACACTAGATCATAGGGTCTAAATGTCTCTTTCATTCGATCAGCAAACTCTTTAAGCACTCTGTCGCCAACAGGGTGTCCATAGGTATCGTTGACCCGTTTAAAAAAGTCGATATCGCAAATGGCCAGGGCTAAGGGCTCACCGGTACGTTTAGTTCGTTCAATCTCATTATCAAGATGCTCGATCAGAGAGGCGCGATTTTGCAAACCGGTTAACTCATCATGCTCTGCCTTGTAGGCGAGCATCTCATTGGCAATATTGAGTCGATTTTGCAGCTCTAAGGTTCTTAAACCAACGCCGAGTCGAGCGCGTAACTCAACGGTTTTAGTGGGTTTGCTGATGTAGTCGTTAGCTCCGGCTTGCAGTGCAGTTGCCAAGTGCTCTTGATCGGAGTGTGCAGTGACCAACACAATGTAGGGTGGGTCATTACTCTCAAGGGCTCTTATTTTACGACAAAGCTCTATGCCATCCAGATTGGGCATCTCCCAATCAAGAACGAGCATACGTGGCGGTTCTTTTTGTGTTGTCAGAATTTCAAATGCCTCTTCACCATCCTGCGCGGTCATTACTTCAAAGCCCCAACCCTCAAGTTGGCGCTCCATCAGCATTCTTAAGACTTTATCGTCGTCGGCAATCAGTACTTTCATAATCTCTATTAATAGATTGAATTTCATTCAGTGTAGCAGGGCATTCAGAAAGTACAGAAAATATTAAAAAATCTTTTATATTAGTTTTGCCTAATATATTATTAGCGGAACTTAACCCTTATAAACGAATAGAGTGTTTGATATGCAGATCAGAAAGGCCGTTAACCTAGCAGTGACCGCGTGCACCCTAGTGACATCCATTTCACTAACGCAACTGGCTTCAGCCCAAGAGCTAACGTTTACTGAGACCAAAATTATTCAGCAACCGATCAAGGTCGAATTCGACGGTACTGTGGAAGCTGTTAATCGAGCTATTGTTGCCGCACAAACTTCTGGTCGTATTCTAGAATTACCTTTTGATTATGGCGATTTTGTTGAGCAGGGCAGTGTGATAGCTCGCCTAACACAGAGTGAACAGCGCGCAGGGTTGGATGCTGCTAGAGCTTCTCTCAATGAAGCACAAACCGCTTTCGATGAAGCCACTCGTCAATTGGATCGTTTAACCGCACTGTTTGAACGCAAATTGGTCGCGATCGCGCCTGTAGACAGCGCTCGCCAACAACGTGATGCAGCCAAAGCAAGACTTGATGCAGCAAAAGCTCAGGTTTCTAATGCCCGTGCTCGTTTTGATTACACTGAGGTAATCGCGCCCTATTCAGGTGTAGTGGTTAACAAGCTAGTTTCTGAAGGGGAGACGGTACAACCAGGTACACCATTGATAGAGGGGATTGCACTGGATAGATTACGTGTTCGAGTTCAAATCCCGCAAGCCAACCTGGTCGATGCCAAACAGAGTCAGTTTGTTAATGTTGTGTTGGGTGATCAGGTTGTAGAACCTGTCGATCAACGCTTAATTCCGACAGCCGATCCACTAAGTCATACCTTTACACTGCTTCTAACGTTACCAGCGGGTGACCCTGCTCAAATGCCGCTTCCAGGTGAGTTAGCACGTGTTCAATTTACCATTGATGAAGAGCCTGTGCTGACTCTGCCTAAGTCATCTATAGCGACTCGTGGTGAAGTGGAAGGTGTTTATGTGGCTTCAGGCGACTCAGCTCTCCAATTTAGATACATCAGAACCGGTCAAACTGCTGGTGAACAGGTAGAAATTATCTCTGGTCTCGCAGAAGGCGAAACCGTAGCACTTGATCCTATTAAAGCGGCCTCAATTTATAAGGAGGCGAACCGTGCAGAGTAATGACACTCAAACACTGGGCATATCGGGTCGAATTGCCAAGAGTTTTTTAACGACTGAAATTACCCCGCTACTGGCGATCGTGGGTCTTCTGCTAGGTCTTTTTGCCGCGCTGGTGACACCGCGTGAGGAGGAACCACAGATCAACGTCACCTTTGCCAACGTGATGATTCCTTTTCCAGGCGCAAGTGTTGCTGAAGTAGAGTCGCTTATCACCACATCTGCAGAGCAGGTGGTTTCAGAGATCAGTGGCGTCAAAAATATCTACTCTGTTTCCAGCCCAGGCATGGCGCTGTTGACGGTTCGTTTTGAAGTCGGCGAGCCAAGAACTGATGCGATTGTCCGTCTCTATAACGCCTTCTACTCGAACAGAGATATCTTCCCGCCAAATATGGGTATTGGTGAACCGGTCATCAAACCAAAGGGCATTGATGATGTACCGGTTCTAGCTGCGACCTTATGGAGTCATGATGAATCAGTTAGCAGTGCCGATCTATTGAACGTCGCTCATACAATTCAGTCAGAGCTTCAGCGAGTTGAAGGAACCCGTGACATCACTGTGATTGGCGGTGCTAACCGTGCCATTCAGATCGACTTCGATCCGGTCAAAATGGCGGCGCTCTCGGTTACTTTGGATGATGTTCGCGCTAAGTTGCAATACGCCAATGTGACTGCAGATACTGGTGATCGTGTCAAAGCGAACAGCGCCATTCGAGTTCAAGCAGGACAACTACTTCAGGATGTCTCAGAGGTTAAAAACCTAGTGATCACCGTTCGAAATGGCGCACCGGTTTACCTTCGAGACATTGCTAATATTTACGATGCTCCAGAACAACCGAATCAATACGTCTCTTTTGGTACCGGGCAGGCTGCAGCAGACCAGACTGTAGTGACCCCTGCGATCACCATTGCCGTGGCAAAGAAACCGGGTGAGAACGCGGTTGAAGTCGCTGATGCATTGATCGATCGATTTGAAGCGATTCAGGGTATCTATGTTCCGGATAACATCGAGACTACGATTACCCGTAACTATGGTGAGACGGCTGATGATAAGGCGCAAACCCTGATCAAAAAGCTGATTTTCGCTACGCTGTCTGTCATCGTCCTCGTGCTGTTAGCACTGGGTGTTCGTGAAGCCATTGTAGTGGGCATTGCCGTTATCGTCACCTTGGCTATTACACTCTTTGCCTCATGGGCTTGGGGCTTTACCCTTAACCGAGTGTCGCTATTTGCGTTGATCTTCTCGATCGGTATTTTGGTTGACGATGCCATTGTCGTTGTAGAGAACATACACCGTCATATGTCGATGGGTGTTAAATCACTTCGTGAAGCGATTCCTCTAGCAGTAGACGAAGTGGGTGGTCCAACAATATTAGCAACCTTCACTGTCATTGCAGCGCTACTGCCCATGGCTTTTGTCAGCGGCTTGATGGGCCCATACATGTTGCCGATTCCGATCAACGCCTCAACTGGCATGTTGATCTCATTGGCTGTCGCGTTCATTTTGACCCCTTGGCTCTTTTTAAAGCTGTTTAGACGTCATGTTGAATCAGCTCATTCAGCGGAGAATAGCCACTCTGAAGCGCGCTTCAAAGGTCTATTCGTGAAACTACTCACGCCGATGCTGCGTCAAGGAAAAGGAGCATTGAATCGTTACCTTCTACTGGTTTCGATACTGGCGATGATCGGTGGTTCCGTTTACTTGGTGGTTAATCAATCGGTTATTCTGAAAATGCTACCGTTCGATAACAAGAGTGAATTCCAAGTCATTGTTGATATGCCAGAGGGAACCTCTCTAGAGCAGACTCAACGTGTCTTGACTGAGTTGGCAGATGATCTACAGGCACTTCCTGAGCTGAAAGATTTCCAAATCTACTCGGGTTCTGCTTCGCCAATTAACTTTAATGGCTTGGTTCGACAGTACTACTTACGTTCGGCACCTCATATGGGTGACATTCAAGTCAACCTAAGTGATAAGGCGTTGCGTGATCGTAAGAGTCACGAAATAGCACTTGAAGCACGCGCTCTGCTTGCCGACACGGCTAAGCAATTCAACGCCAACGTGAAGGTCGTTGAGATGCCGCCAGGGCCTCCGGTTATGGCACCTCTAGTGGCAGAGATCTATGGTCTGGATAAGCAGGGTCAAATTGACCTAGCCAAACAAGTTCGCGCGCAATTTGAGTCTACCGAAGGGGTAGTCGATGTCGATGACAGCATTGAAGCCCAACAGACTAAAGAGATCTTCACGATTGATCGCGTTCGTGCCGCGCACTTTGGTGTAGCAGATGCGACCATTGTTGCGGCACTAAACAGTGCGATCCGCGGTGAAAGCCTGGGATACCTGCATGATGACCACTCACGTGTTCCCGTGCCACTAACACTACAACTGGGTGAACAAGATAAAGCCAATATCGCTAAGATTGAGTCTATTCAGGTTCGTTCGAATAAAGGTACCTTGGTCTCTTTAGCGGATGTCACTCAGCGTATCGATACACAAGTAGAACAGAGTGTGTATCACAAGGATCTACTGCCTGTTGTTTATGTTACGGGTGACGTAGCAGGTGCTACTGACAGCCCGCTTTATGGTCTATTTGAGATTGAATCGAAGCTGGATGAGGTCGTACCAAGCGGCAACCCAATTGATCGTTTCTTCTTCTCAGAACCCTCAGACCCGTATGAGTGGAGCTTGAAGTGGGATGGCGAATGGCAGATCACGTTTGAAACCTTCCGTGATATGGGCATTGCCTACTCAGTCGGTCTGATCATGATCTATCTACTGGTTGTCGCTCAGTTCCGTTCGTACGGTATTCCATTAATCATCATGGCACCAATTCCATTGACGATTATCGGTATCATGCCGGGCCACGCGATACTTGGGCAGCAGTTCACAGCGCCCTCTATGATCGGCATGATCGCACTCGCTGGTATCATTGTCCGTAACTCGATACTGCTGGTGGACTTTATTCAGCAGCAGGTGAGGGAGGGTATGAACTTCCAAGAAGCGACGATTAATGCGGCTGCAGTTCGTTCGTTACCGATTGCACTAACGGCAGTAGCTGCAATGATGGGTGGTTTCTTCATCATCGACGATCCAATCTTTGGTGGCCTAGCGGTATCGTTGATCTTCGGTTTGATGGTGTCAACCATACTGACCTTAGTCGTGATTCCGGTGGTCTACTACCACTACCATTGGAAGAAACATGCTTAATTGATGTTTGAATTGAAAACCCGGCTTTTGCCGGGTTTTTTATTTTGCAAAAGTTGGCACGCCATTTGCTTTATCTAATCAATCGCACCAACAATAAGAAGGGAATTGGTATGCAACTTTCACAAAACGAATCAAATTACTTAGCTAGCTTAGAACTGGAAACACTGATGATGGACGCTAAGGATCTGCAACAAGCCATGATTCAAGAGATCGCTATTCTTAGTGATAAAGGTAACTACTCAACCAGAGCCATAAAACGAAGCTCACTGCGTCTATTAGCTTATCAATCGGCTTTGCAGAGCCAACAAAACTCTATAGAGCGATATGCACGAGTTCGTGCACCGCTTTTGGTTCATTAAACCTGTAAAACGATCAAAGTTGTCTATACTGAAACGATATGAAATCTAGAATGACTGTAAAGGCTAAAATTGAGTAATCAAAAACCGTCGGCGGATATTTTTGAATCCATAGAAAACAATGCCAAGCCCAAAATCAGATTGGTTGAGTCAGCCTATGGGAAAGGGGTTTTTGCAGGTATAACCCTGATGGGGATTCTGGGGATGATTATAGTCTCTGTGGCTCCAGTAAACGCCAAGATCGGAGGTTGGGTATTCGTTTTAGCTTGGATTGCCATAGGGCTAGTTGGCTTAGTTCGTCCTAATGCTCGTTACGCTCTAACGATTGCACTAAGTTTGGTTTGTTTCCCACTAGGTGTCATTACGGTTTGGATGAATGGCACGACAACACTTGCTGTTTCAATCGTTTTTTCACTGCTTCCAATAATACTGCTGGCTAATCGCTTAGGTCTGTTTATTTCGTTTGCCTATTTAGCACTTTTTGCAATTCCACCTGTTATTCACCAAGACTTCGACACTACTCTCTACGCTCGGCTGTTGTTCTCTAATTTAGTCTTAATGGGCGGAGCGTACTTTATTATTAGCTTTACTCATCGCAATTATATTGAGAATGAGGAAAAACAATCAAAGCTTGTACGGTCAGCTCTTCTTCAAGATGCGGCGCTAGCGATGGATGAGACTGACATCCTAGAAGTAGCTGTCGACGATATGAGTGTGCAATACCTCCGAGGTACTAGCGCTACGGCGATCGAAGGGACTTTCGAAGAGAAGATTAGACGATCGCTCGTCGATACTGCCCTTGCTGACCAAATTATTCGAGCGATCAAATCAGATGCTGTTGGTGGCGAGAGGTGGGTATACGAGCTCTACACCGACTCTAGTCGGACAGAGACGCGGTGGCTGAAAATTTTAATTAGTCAAAGTTATAGCCGTGGCAATACACGGTATCGACTAATTGTTAGGCGCGATATAACAATTGAAAAGCAAGGAGAGCTTGAGCTCCGTGAAACCGGAGACCGACTTCGTTCTGAACTTGCTAAGCAGGATCAGCTATTTGCAATCATCGGTCATGAGCTGAGAACGCCCGCATCTGCACTAAAAATGCTGATTGAAGATCAAAGAATTTCAGAGTTAGAACCTCATGGAGGAGTAATAGCGGAGACTGCTGAGCATCTACTGCGTGTTTTGGATGATATGCGAATAGTCACTCAACCTGAGCGTGTACTTGAGTCACCTGAATTGAAGGGGTCTGTGCCTGCGATGATACAGCGCTCTTTACCCTTACTTGGGCGATTGCTAGTTGAGCAAGGATTGAGCGTCTACGTAGAAGCAAGTGAGCAAAGTAACGCACACTGCGTTGTCCGCGAACAATTACTCCGCCAAATTGCCCTCAATATCGTGAAGAATGCAGCGCTTCATGCGCATGCCACCGAGATGCGAATTGGTATTGAGGCTGAAGATCTAGGAGAGTCTATTCGTTTCACGCTGGAGTTTGCAGATAACGGCAGAGGTATCCCCGCAGAGCAGCAAGAACAGATATTTGAAGCTTTCGAGCGCGGTGATACCGAAGCCGAAGGAACCGGGCTGGGACTGCACATTAGCCGAACTTATGCCCAGAATATCCTCAACGGTGACCTGACCTATCGTGATAACGAGCCTCAAGGAGCGATCTTTACACTGACCGCTGTCTTCAACAAGACCAGTTTGGAACTTGAAAAAGCCGAACAAGAGGCGAAACAGATCGCTCAGATGAACCTGCTTGACGGACTCACCGTTCTCTATGCCGAGGACTCACCCGTCCTGCGCATGACAACGGTCAAACAGCTCCAGAATAAGGGGGCAACGGTGCTAGTGGCAACTGATGGGCGCGAGGCACTCGAAATTGCTGACAACCAGTCTTTCGATCTCGTCATTACGGATATCTTTATGCCCAATCTGGACGGTTATGGCGTCACCAGTGGGATCAGAGAGCGCGGTTTTGATTGCCCCATTATTGGTGTCACAGCAGCGGTAGTGGGTGATGAGACTGACCGATTAATAGCCTGCGGGGCAAACGCGGCGCTCGCAAAACCACTGGATATAGCAGCACTGCAAAAAGTGATAGCTTATCATGGCCACCTCATACATGCCCTCAATAAAAGCGAGTATGAGACCGCTCGTCGCCGTCGAGTCTTGGTGATCGATGATGATCCCATTACGCTGGCTCGATTTGAAGTCTTACTTGAAAATGATTTCGATGTGCGAACACAAGAGTCAGCGCTAAAGGCCATTGAGGACTTCAAAGCCTTTAATCCAGATGTGATTCTCTGCGATGTGAATATGCCAGACATGAACGGCTTTGAGGTATTTAAAGAGATACACAGTCTTGATCCCTCTGTTCCTATCATCCAGATCTCAGGCACCCGCGCTTCAGAACACTACCTGAGTATTGCAAAGACAATGGGGGCTGCTGAGATCATGGAAAAAACATCGGATGGCGATGAGGTTCTGCACCTCCTTCATCAAGTGCTCAGATCGAATATCAAGTGAAGGGCTAGACGCTTAGTCTGGAAGAGTGGAAGGGGGGCTTAAAGGCGCCGTCAAAACAAAAAAAAGAGAGCCGAAGCTCTCTTTTTCAAAATGACTGCAATCTGCGATGCAAAGTGCAGTGATGTTCTAGTGCTAATTATGCTTTAGCAGACATGAACTTTTTTAGTTCTTCGAACATTGGAGCTGAAGCGTAATCTTCTACACTCTGTTCCATCAGTTCAGTCAATTCAGCTTTAGCGGCTGCAAGTGCTGCGATCTCTTTCTCAGCAACTTCAGTCATTTTAGCTTCAGCTTCTTTCAAGTATTTAACTTGAAGTTCTAGAGCTGCTTTTGGATCTTTAACTTCAGTTAGAGATTTCATCTGTGAAAGAGATGCGTTAACAACCTCTGTTACATAAGATGATTGAAGACCAATTAGGGCTTCAGCAGTCTTCTTGTTGATCTCAGCCATCGCCATCATTGGCTTCATGCTATCTTTTAGTTCGTTCATCATGAGTCATACTCCTAATTTAATTTATTGTGCACTGCACCATAGGGTCAATATATTGTGGTTTTTGCTAACTGTCAAACCTTTTTGTGCACCGCAACAAAAATATATTTAGAAACTCCCACTGTGGTTTTTTTCACGAATAGGTATCATGGCGGCAACACAAGGAAACCGACATGCAACTCTCTATACTCTTCGAAGATGACTATCTTATAGCAGTAGATAAACCCTCGGGTTTATTGGTTCATCCGAGTTGGATTACAAAGCCTGATGAACCCACCTTAATGGGCCTGCTGAAAGAGCACTTTAATGCTGAAAAGCTGCATACTATCCACCGACTTGATAGGGCAACTAGTGGGGTTATGTTGGTTGGTAAAGAGCTTGAGTCATCGAAAACAATGCAAGAGCAGTTTCAGGCCAGAGGCGTTAAAAAAGAGTACGAGTGCCTTGTAAGAGGGTGGTGTAGTGAACCACAGGGCAGAATTGATCATGCATTGGTGCCCAAATACGATAAATTTGCAGATCCATTAGCAAGCCAGGATAAAGAGGCCAAAGAGGCGGTAACCGACTTTAAAGTCATCGGGCAAACCGAGCTGGATATTCCGGTTGGGCGCTACTCAACATCTCGCTACAGCCGTGTAGCCTGCTTCCCACATACGGGCCGTAAACACCAAATTCGCCGCCACATGAAGCACCTTCTTCATCCCATTATTGGGGATACTAAATACGGAGAGGGGCGTCATAATAGAATGTTCCGTGAACATTTTGATCTGCATCGTTTGGTGCTGTTGGCTAGAACCATTCATTTCACCCACCCAGTAACGGGTGAAAAGCTGTCTATACACTCAGAACTACCTGCTGAAATAGAACAGCTCTACCGGCAATTAGGGCTGAATAAGTCTTAATAAATCGTGTTAGAATTCAATCAAATTTAGATTTACCTTAAAAGAGTTCCTGATGAGCCGTCCTGACGATATCAATTCCAAGATTCAAGCTGACAACAACACTTCGTCCAGTTTAGAGAGCGCACTTAAAAATAAACCAGTCATCGCACTGATTGGTGCCATGGATCAGGAGATTGAACGCCTAAAAAACAGCATTCAATCGTTACAAGTAAGTGAAATCGCAGGCTTTACTTTCTACTCAGGGCAGATCGACGGTGTTGATGTGGTACTGCTTAAATCGGGCATCGGTAAGGTCAATGCTGCAGTGGGTACCACCTTGCTATTAGATCACTTTAAACCAAGCTGTGTGATTAATACAGGTTCTGCTGGTGGCTTTGATCCAACGTTGAAAGTAGGGGATGTGGTGATCTCTGATGAGGTTCGTCACCACGATGTTGACCTTACGGTATTTGGCTACGAGATCGGTCAAATGGCTAGAATGCCTGCCGCTTACTTAGCGGATGAACTGCTACTTAAGGTGGCTGAAGAGTCTATTGCTCAGTTTGAAAACACCGCATGTCAGCGTGGTTTAATCGCGACCGGTGATGCCTTTATGAGCGATCCAGAGCATGTTGAGAAGGTTAGAGCTAACTTTCCTACGATGAAAGCTGCAGAGATGGAAGCGGCTGCCATTGCACAGACCTGTTACCGCTTTGAGGTTCCGTTCCTAGTCATTCGAGCACTGTCGGATATTGCAGGGCAGGAGTCCAATGTCAGTTTTGATCAATTCATTGAAACGGCATCAGAGAATTCGGCTCAGATGGTTTTAGCCATTGTTGCCAGACTTGCAAAACTAAGCTGATTCGAAGAGTGGCTGGTTGCTATTCAGCAGCCAGCTCTTTCAGATAGTTGACGACCGATTCACTGTCCCATTCGCGCTCACCGATCACTTTATCAATCACTTCGCCCTCTTTATCGAGAACCAATGTCATCGGTAACCCCTCAAGACGCAGAGTCATAAAGGCCGCTCCCGGCTCATCCAGCCAGATTTCGGGTTCTGCGCCATCAAAGTTCTCCAATACGAAGGCCTCCACCTGATCACTCATATCACCTACATTGATAGCTACCACTCGCGCGTGACCTTCAACAGCCTCCTCTAAACGCCCTAATGCAGGCATCTCACGAATGCAGGGCGGGCACCAGGTTGCCCAGAAGTTAATCAAGCGTACTTCACCTTGGTACGCATCAAGCGTGATAGGGTCACCCTCTAGGGTTTTGAAATCCAGCGGTGGAAGTTGCGCGGCCTGTGAAGTGATCGAACAAATCGATAAAAACATTCCTAGCGTATAGGACTTAATAGTGTGTAAGCTCATAGTTATTAATACGAATCAAATAGAGAATAAGGATCATATCATGGCAAACGTTGCTTTTATTGGCTTAGGTACAATGGGTTACCCAATGGCAGGGCATCTTACTAAGGCGGGACATGAAGTCACTGTATACAACCGAACCTTTGCTAAAGCAGAAGCCTGGGTCAGCGAATACGCAGGTAAAGCAGCTAAAACCCCACAAGCAGCCGCTGAAGGCTGTGACATTGTATTTGTGTGTGTCGGTAATGATGATGACCTATACCAGGTTACAACGGGCGACGAGGGTGCCATTAAAGGCATGAAGACTGGTGCAATTCTTGTTGATCACACCACGGCATCCGCTGAAGCGGCTAGAACACTCAATACGGTCTGCCGTGAACAGGGATTGGGATTCATTGATGCTCCTGTGTCTGGCGGACAGGCGGGCGCTGAAAATGGCGTGCTTAGTGTGATGTGTGGTGGTGATTCAGAGGTCTACAAACAGGTTGAACCAGTTATTGATGCTTATGCTAAATCACAAAGCTTGTTTGGTGATGCTGGAGCAGGGCAGTTGGCTAAGATGATGAACCAGATCTGTATTGCAGGTTTGGTGCAGGGGTTAGCTGAAGCGATCCACTTCGGCCAGAAGAGTGGCCTTGATGTTGCCGCCGTTATTGATGTTATACAGCACGGGGCAGCCGGTTCTTGGCAGATGGTTAATCGTCACCAAACAATGATCGATGAAAAGTATGACTACGGTTTCGCTGTTGATTGGATGCGTAAAGACTTAGGTATTGTCCTTAATGAAGCGCGCAGCAATGGCGCACGCCTTCCTGTGACAGCGATTGTGGATCAATTCTATTCGGAAGTTCAGGCGCTGGGAGGCAATCGTTGGGATACCAGCAGTCTGCTGAAGCGACTGCAGTCGATGGATAAATAGTTGTATATATCTTGCAGGAATTGATTTAGATCAATAAAATGCGTACCGTCTTAAATAAACAAATTAATGAGGTTTAGTCAGATGGGCTCAATCGATAAATACAACATGATTTCTCTAGCTCCAAGCCTAGTGATCATCGGTGCAATGCTTGTTATGACAGTAGTCGGCATTAAACTTCTGAAAGGCGCTATTGCTAAAGATGCGGCGAAAGCTGGCGAATAAGCGACCTTGATAAAAGAACCGCCTCAATGGGCGGTTTTTTTATGTCTGATCGATCATCAACTCTGCTTTATCTACCCAGGCCTCTGGCACAATAAACAGCCTTTCCACTAACTGTCTTGAACGGCCTTCGCCCAACACCACGAACAGTTGTTGTGGTCGGTCGATCACACACTCTGCTCTCTTTAACAGGTTGCTTTTACTCACTTCGATGTCATGGATATGTGAAGGGGAGATCAACCACTCAGATCTCGATGGTATTAAAAAACGAACTGAGTCTGGGTATTCATCTAAAAAGCCTTCCAATTCGTTGACGCAAAGCCAGCGGCCACGAGGATGCTGTGGGTGAATGTTATTCGGTATCTTCGATTGGTTATCGCTGACATGGTAGAAGAGCCAGCCAAATATTTGTGCATAGCTCTCCACCGCCGAATCGACTCCTAACGATTGCAGAGTGCGTTTTGCTGGCTCAGACTCAAGAAGCTTTAACTGCTTGTTTTCTATATGTTTGATTTTTCTATCCAGAGAGTCCGTCAGACTAGGACCTAAATAGTCACTCATCTGGCCGCTACTCCCAACACGAAGATAAAATTTTATGGCGACCTCTATATGCTGCCAAGCGCCATCTTTGCAGACTAGAAAATCTGCTTCGCCTAAGGTTTTCTTATTCTCAATTATTTGAATATGACTTTTTAAATCAGTAATTTGAGGAAATGTTTTAAGATGAAGCTCGAATAGATCCTCAAAGTGAACACCTAGCCTGTGATGATGTTTAAGCTTCGAAATCAAGGAAGCGTTAATAGCGAGAGGGTCACGTCTAAACTGGTTTTCACCCACCAGTGTTTGGGCTTGGCTTAACCAGGCAAGTTCACTCACTGTCTGCTCTGTTGTGTAGACGATCTTTTTCATAAAACACGCTGGCTGAATTTTAAATTCAAATTAACATTCTAGCGGCCAATACGGTACTCTATAGTCTCAATTTTAGTGAGCGAGTTAAGGAGCAGGGAATGGCTTTAATGACGAAACGTCAAGCTCAAGAGGCTGAAGCGGAAGCACGAATGGAGAAAACCACTCGTAGTCCACGTCTCTCTGATACGGATATTAATTACATACTCATCAACGGTGCTCAAATTGCATTGAGCAAAATGAAACGTGCCGATGCCTATGATGATCGTCTCTACTATCATGCGCAAATCAGTGCTTACCTTGAGGTGTCACTATCACGCGGTGCAGGGATCACCGACGATACTCGCGATGATTTAAACAACCTCTACAAAGAGGCCACTTACATCTACATGGAATCGAAACGTAACCGTGCCAGGGATTAATTGATTGACGACGTTTGATCCTAAAGCCTTCTTAGCAACACTCCCTAACAAAGCTGGCTGTTATCAGATGTACGACAGTTCTGGTGAGCTGTTGTATGTCGGTAAAGCAAAGAACTTAAAGAACCGGGTCTCAAGCTATTTCAGAGAGACCGGTCTCTCTATTAAGACCCAAGCATTAGTCAGCAAAATCCAATCCATTGAGATTACGTCAACCGGTTCTGAGACAGAAGCACTGCTGCTAGAGCAGAATTTAATTAAGCAGTATCGACCGCCTTACAACATATTGTTGCGTGATGATAAGTCTTACCCCTACATATTGATCACCGATAAAGACGAATTTCCAGCCGTTAGATATCAACGCGGAAAACGTTCTCCCAACGGCACTCTATTTGGCCCTTTTCCTAGCGGTGGCGCGGTAAAAGAGAGTCTGAATCTTCTACAGAAGCTGTTTAAAGTACGTCAGTGTGACGACAGTTTTTTCCGTAACCGTTCTAGACCCTGCCTGCAGTACCAAATAGAGCGCTGCAGCGCTCCCTGTGTGGGTTTAGTTGACGATGCGGATTACCAGCGTGACGTGCGTCATACCAAGCTTTTTTTGCAGGGTAAAAACCCAAAAGTGATGAGTGAGCTCGCATCCGAAATGGAGGCTGCCTCTCGTCAATTAGCGTTCGAAAAAGCCGCTCAGCTTCGGGATCAATTGGCTCGCTTGCAGCACGTACAAGAGCAGCAGACCGTTATCGGTCAAAAAGGTGAGGCGGATGTCTTTGGCGTAGCCGTTCAACCTGGCGGCGTTTGCGTACACGTTCTTTTTGTCCGTCAGGGGCGAGTTATTGGCTCCAAAGTGTATTATCCCCGAATTGCTATCGAAGACAGTGCAGAGCATGTCTTAAGCGCTTTTATTGCTCAGTTTTACTTGGCTGGCGGGCGCGAGATACCAGAGTCTATTATTACGGCGATTGAACTGCCCGAGTCTAACCTTCTCAGTGAAGCTCTTAGTCAAATGCGCGAACGTAAAGTCTCTATTACTAGTAAAGTGCGTTCTGATCGCAACAGTTGGCTTAAGTTAGCTCAGCAAAATGCCGAACAGAATTTACAGTCACAGCTGGCCAATAAACAAAATATCTATAACCGATTCCTAGATCTTCAGTCAGCGCTAGGCATGGAGGAGATCCCCTCAAGACTTGAGTGTTTCGACATCAGCCACTCCAGTGGAGAGGCTACTGTGGCCTCTTGTGTAGTGTTTGATCGCAATGGCCCGCTGAAACGTGACTATCGTAAATATAATATCGAAGGTATTACTGGGGGTGATGACTACGCCGCCATGAACCAAGCCTTGCACCGTCGTTTTGAAAAGGCGACCAGTGCGGATGCAATACTCCCTGATATCCTGGTTATTGACGGGGGTAAAGGACAGGTAGCTCAGGCTGTTGAGGTGCTTAATGAGCTCAATATTCAAGGGATCAAGGTAATTGGTATCGCGAAAGGCCCAACACGTAAAGCGGGCTTTGAAATTCTGATTGATGCCGAAACAGGCAGCGAGAATATATTGCAGTCTGACTCTCTTGCGCTTCATTTGTTGCAACACATCCGTGACGAATCCCACCGATTTGCCATCACGGGTCACCGTGCGCGTCGTGCTAAAGCGAGAAAGCAGTCACTACTCGAAGGCATTGATGGCGTCGGCCCTAAACGCCGTAGAGAGCTACTGAAACATTTCGGAAGTGCGAAAGCGGTTGAGTCAGCAAGTGTTGAAGAAATCGCAAAAGTCTCTAGTATTAGTAATAGTCTTGCAGAGACGATCTATCTCGCTCTGCACCCCGATAGCTAAAGGTGCTTCTCTGCATGAATCTACCCAACGTATTAACTCTGTTACGTATTGTTTTAATTCCATTTTTCATCATTGCATACTACTGGCCGACACCTTTTGCCGGTTGGATATCAGCAGGAATCTTTGCCTTAGCGGCCGTTACTGATTGGTTGGATGGTTATCTCGCTCGCAAATGGCAGCAAGAGAGCAGCTTTGGGGCATTCCTTGACCCTGTGGCCGATAAGTTAATGGTCGCTGCGGCTTTGATTTTACTGGTCGATACCTATGGACGTCTCTTTTCTGATTGGCCTGCCATTCTCTCGATTCCAGCCATCATCATAGTCGGTCGTGAAATCGTGATCTCTGCATTGCGTGAATGGATGGCTGAAATAGGGGAGCGCGCTCAGGTTGCCGTCTCTATGATTGGTAAAGCTAAAACAGCCCTTCAAATGCTAGCCATCTTTATCATGATTGGTGCTGCGCCCGGAACGACTCTGGCCTGGATCGGGGTCGGTATTCTCTATGCTGCTGCGCTACTAACGCTATGGTCTATGTTTGTCTACCTGCGTGCTGCTTGGCCACACCTTAAACCTAATCAGTGATAGGCCTTAAAGTCGAGTAAGTGGTTATTTTTTAAGCAGATCTAATTTCAATCTAGCGATTGACAGGGTGGGTGAAGCGTCTATAATACGCGCCACTTGTTCAGCAAGTGCGGGAATAGCTCAGTTGGTAGAGCGCAACCTTGCCAAGGTTGAGGTCGCGAGTTCGAGCCTCGTTTCCCGCTCCAATATGGCGAGTTGGCAGAGCGGTGATGCAAATGATTGCAAATCATTACTAGGCCGGTTCGACTCCGGTGCTCGCCTCCATATTCTCTTCCTAAAGATCTCTCTTTAGGGATGTATCAAACGATACACATCATCAATGCCCTGGTGGTGGAATTGGTAGACACAGCAGACTTAAAATCTGCCGGCCGTTAGGCTGTACCGGTTCAAGTCCGGTCCGGGGCACCATTTTTATCTACTTTTTCTTGTCTACTTTCAACTTCTTGCTAAACTGAATTTACTTTTAACATTCTTATTAAGCAGTTGAGATATGTCTAAAAAAACCATCCTTTGCATTGACGATGACTCGTTTACTCTTGCCCAGATCCGTGATGCTTTGGAGTCTGATTATAAATTGGTCTGTGCAGTTGACCCTGAAGTGGGACTTTCATTAGCGGTCAAACGCCAACCCGATCTGATTCTACTTGATGTCAATATGCCGGGAATGAATGGATTAGAGTTGGCTGATCTGCTCGACAAAATCACCATGACCAGCAATATACCTGTGATTTTCCTGAGTGCATTTGCCACCCCTGAGATACAGGAGCGTGCAGAACAGTTAGAAGCAAAGGCGTTTTTAACTAAGCCATGTAACGGTCGTTACATTAAAGAGATGGTCGCTAAGTTTTTAGAGACTGAGTAGATACTTTGTTAGATCGCACTCTCTAAGCTGAGTAGCGATCTAACATCTCCTGCGAACTTAACGGTTTGCTGAAATAGTAGCCTTGAATGTAATCGCAACCCAGCTCTTTCAGAGCAAGCAGTTGCTCCTCTTGTTCCACACCCTCAGCGATCACTTTGATTCCTAGCGATTTTGACATCTGAATAATCGCTTTACAGACGGATAGGTTTCGACTGTTTTCGGGTAGTCCGTCGATGAATACTTTATCGATTTTCAAATAATCAATTTTAAAGTCCAGTAGATAAGATAAGGCAGAGTAACCGGTTCCGAAGTCATCCAACGCCAGCTCAATCTGATTTTGTGAACAGTATCCCATTAAATCATTGAGCTTTTCAGACGGAAGAAAGAGCGAGCCTTCCGTCAATTCAAGCCGTAACTTGAGCAGTTTTCCATGGTTTAAGTTAGAGAGGAGATTGATGATATCTGAACTACTATCTTCACCTGTATTAAGGCTTCGTGCAGAGACGTTCACAGAGAAAACAGGCAAAGGGTCGATAACGGTTTGCCACTGCTGAGCGGCCTCAATCATCTTATGAAAAACTCGCTCATCCAACTGCGCAATAATACCTATCTCTTCTGCAATTTGAATAAACTCATCTGGTGAAATCTGGCCATAGTAGGGGTGATGCCACCGCGCTAAGGCTTCAACACTGTATAGCTGCTCTGTATCACAACTAATAATTGGCTGATACATCACCTCAATTTGTTCGTCTGCAACCGCCTGTTTTAGATCTGCGATCAGTGTTTGACGCCTAATCGAAGCGGTCGTCATTTCAGGTGAATAGAAAACAAATTGATTGTCTCCGAGCTGTTTTGCTCGATAGAGCGCCTGCTCAGTAAACTTCAGCAGGTCGGTTGCATCAAGCGCATCTGATGGAAATTCAGCCGCACCAATACAGCAGGAGATATCGTATTGCTGATTTTGATAGAAAAATGGTGCTTGAATGTTGGATCGAATTTTAATCGCTAAATCGACTATGTTGGTTTTATTCTTTTGATTATCGATGAGCAACAGGAACTCATCACTACCGGCTCGCGCCACTATGTCATGGTCAGACACATTATTATGAATGCATTCAGCAACATGAATCAGTATCGCATCGCCGCAACCATGACCGTAACTGTCATTAAACGATTTAAACCGATCTATATCCAGTGCAAGTAGTGTGTAGCGGTGCCCAGTATTAGCCTCGTGAATAGATGAATTCAAACAACCCACAAAGTAATTACGATTAGGTAGTCCAGTCAGGGCATCATTGTTTGTGTGTTGCCAGATGAGCTTTTCACGACGCTTATCTTTGGTGATGTCTCGACCAAAACCAATCAACCCGACAATTTTTCCATCACTGTTCCTAAGGGGTAACTTTGAACAAAGATTAAATGTCTCACCGCCCTTAGGCCAGGTTTCAGTATAGAGTTTGGCAAGCAGTGGCTCACCAGTCTGCATAAGGTCCAACTCTTCCTGTCTCATCGCTTCTGCATGTTCAGCAGTGTAAAAGTCAAAATCACTCTTGCCCAGTATTTGGTCAACCTCTTTTAGCCCATAATGTAGGGCTAGGTTCCTATTTGCGTAAATCAAGGTTGACGAGAGATCTTTAATAAATACCTGATCGAAACAGTTTTCTAGTATCACGTTCAACAGTGGCTGATCCCTGAACCACTCAGTCGTTAGGGAATCCACAATTTGTGTTGTGTAGCGCGACATATAATCAGCCTTGATGGTTAACTACCTTAAGCATAGTCGATTATTAGAAAGTTGCTTACCTCTTTGCTAAGAGAAAGAGTATTGTCTATTCGCGCTGGTCACTAATGGCTGCGGTGGGAACTCATTTGGTAGTAGGGGTGCATCAAATAGATAACCTTGCCCCTCGTCACACCCCATATTTACGAGCATTCTGTACTGCTCTTTAGTCTCTATACCCTCAGCGACTACCACCAGATCAAAGGTATGCGCTAAAGCAATGATTGCTTGAACTAAGCGTCGCGATTTTTCAGAAAAAGTCATCTGATCGATAAAGCATCGATCAATTTTTAACGTATCCAAAGGTAAATTTTGAAGATAAGAGAGAGAAGAGAAACCTGTCCCAAAATCATCCATCGCAATGGATATGCCTAATTGACGAATCTCATTAAGAACTGAGATTGCATAGTCGACATTAGAGATGAACATAGACTCTGTAATCTCAATTTGAATTTGAGAGGGTGAGACGCCATGTTTGACCAATGTTGATTGCACAAATGATATAAAGTTTGGGTTGAATAGCTGAATAGGCGATGCGTTTATCGCCAATGTAAAGTCCATGCCGACTCGTCCCGATTTAAGCCAGCTGTTAAGTTGTTTGACTGACTCATCAAACGCCCATTCACCAATTTCATTGATCATGCCAATTCGCTCCGCAATGGGAATGAACAGCTCTGGTGAAATTTTGCCAAGGTTGCTATTTTCCCATCTTAATAACGCCTCAGCGCCGATGACAGATCCTTTGCTGATCGAAACCTTAGGTTGGTAAGTTAGATAGAGCTCTTTATTGATGATGGCACGTCTCAATTCAGATTCAATCTTTGCTTCGTGATTGTTCGAGTCATCCATCTGTTGGTCGTAGGCATCATAATCTAGGCCGCTATTAAGACAGGGAACAGCCAGTACCGCTCTCCGGATTAATTCACCGGGTTGTTTAATCAGTCCTTTAGATACAGCGAATCCAATTCGGACAGAAAGTTTATAGTGCAGTGTGCCGATTTCATGAATACCGGTTAACAATCGATGCATGCGTCTTGCGAATTGCTCTTCGAAAGCAGGGTCAATTTCAGTCTCTTTAATCGCGATAAATTGATTGGCATTCCAAGCACCGATCATTGCGACCTGATTAGCAGCTGACTCCGATATAAGCTTGGCGAGCGTTTGCATGGCTCGATCGTATATCTCATAGCCGTACGTTTTTGCTAAAGCATCCGCTCCATCTATTTCAATAAAGTAGGCCGTTAAGTCCTTCTCTAGCGCAAACTCTTCAAAGATATGTTTCTGAATTGCTCTTCGGTTAGGCAATCCAGTGGTTTCATCGGTGTAACCCAGGGCTTTCAGAGAGGCAATATCATCATCCGCTATGTAAGCATTTATATAAGTTGAGTCAGAGGCTGTTCTAACCGAACCCAATGTCGTTTTTAGAATATTGCTGATGCGTTCAATAATCAGCTGATGATCAAAGGGTTTATTTAAAAACTCGACCGCCCCTAATGCCAGCGCTTTTGTGCGGGTCTCCATATCAGTTTGCGCGGTTAGCACTATGATGGGAGGCCGTTTGTTGGGCATTGCTTCGTCCAATTGTTGCATGACTTCAAAGCCATTCATGCCAGGCATTCGAATATCTAGAAGTATCAGGTCTGGCAGGCTCTGTTTTGTCTCTTGAAGAACCTGTAAGGGGTCTGTTAAAGACCTTAGGTGGGTAAAACCCTGATCCTCTAATAGATCTTCTAAAAGAAGTACGTTCGCTTCGTTGTCATCAACTATGAGGATATTGGCGTCAAGAATGTTTTCGCGGCTCATTTAATTTACCTCCTCAAAGTAGTCATCAATTAGGTCGTAAAATTTAGGTATATCGATCGGCTTGGTTAGGTAGTGATCAAATCCCTCGTTTAAGCCTCGTTTAACATCGTTTGGCATAGCATTGGCCGATAGCGCGATGCAGGGAGTGCCCTCCAAACTTGGCTCCTGTTTGAGGAGTTTTAATAACTGAAATCCATCCATTCCCGGCATATTGATATCAAGAATAATAAGATCAGGCCGATGGGTTTTAGCCATCTCTAAACCCAGGAAGGGCTCATGAGCAACGACAAGATTTATGCTTTCAAAATCTTCAAAAATATCCTGCATGAGTCGCTGATTGGCTGGATTATCTTCAACGTAAAGAACAACCTTTTCTGATTGGCTGGTTAGATCAGTATTGAGTTGATCATTTTGTACCTTGCCGGATGTGAATGAGTCACTCTTAACCTGGCAGTTAGCCAGTGGTAGCGTTACAGTGAAGGTACTTCCGGTGTGATCGCTTTTCACATCGATCGTACCATTCATATATTCGACAACCTTTCTTGTTAGCGCTAGCCCGACACCGGTTCCCTCTATGCCAGAGTTTTCTGCATTGCTTCGATTGAATGGCTCAAATATATGATCAATCTGATCATCGCTGATACCGATCCCGGTATCCTGAACATGCACGAGTACTGATTGGTCAACCACCTCCCAAGACAATTCAACTGAACCTTGTTGGCGGTTGTATTTAATGGCGTTGGAGAGCAGGTTGATCAGTACCTGTTTGAGTCTGGTGTAGTCTGCCATCGCCTCAATATGCTGTGCGTTAGCTTTAACCAGAATAGAGATACCACTCTTGTCCGCTAGTGGCTGCAGCACCTCTAGGGTTTCATTGGCAACGCTATCGACCAGCGTAGGTTCTAGTGAAATTGAGAGCTTACCCGCTTCAATTTTGGCAAGATCTAAAATGTCATTGATCAGTGTCAGAAGATGCTTACCACTCGAGTTGATTTGGTGCACCTGTTTTGACTGCTTCTCATTGAGAGGGGTCTTTCTATTAGCTTGGAGCAGTTCTGAGAAGCCAATGATTGAGTTCAGTGGTGTTCTTAACTCATGGCTCATAGAGCTTAAGAATTCACTCTTAGCACGGCTTGCATCTTCGATTAGATCCTTCGCTGCTTCAAGCTCCGCTGTGAAACGTTCCCGCTCATTCATCTGACGGTAGAGCTGAATCAGTAAAGAGCAGGTGGCAACAAAGGGTTCTAACCAATTGACCAGCTCATCATTCAGCTCTGATTCTGAGTTGGCAATGGCGATCATGCCTAGCGTTTTATCACCTTGTTTAATAGGCATTCCTAGCAAATTATGCAGAGGAGGGTGTCCATCAGGAAGACCGCGTCGACCCGGTGCTGTGGCGGGTGATTCTGTTAAGACCACCTCGCCTTGAGCAAACACACGACCTAACAGGGATTTCGTGTTGGTTACCCGACTCGAACCTGCCAAGAATTTTTGCATCAAACTTTTCGACTCTTTATCCCAGGAGAGATCAGTTAAAGAGTGAACGATCAGTTCAGGTTCTGACTTGCTTGGATCCACCTCACCAATCAGCGCATATTCGCTATTGGTTAACTCGCGTAATGACTCCTGCAGAAAAGACCATATAGAGTTGCCACTGATCAGCGCTTCATAATCAGTTAGACCTTTGTGAAGTTTATCCAGCAGCATACTTTGTCGCTCTAACTCACGCTCTTTGCGCTTGGTTTCACGAAGATCCGTCACTATCCCAATGAACTCATTTTGAGATTGGTCATCAATAACCACTTCACTGACGGCCAAATGTATGGGTATCAGCTCGCCACTTTTACTGATGGCTGATACTTCACGACCTTCACCGATCACCGAACTGTTGTGAGTGGCATTTTGGCGCTTATCACGGTCGTAATGTTTTAGGTATCCATCATGGTGTTTAGCAATATCCTTAGGCATCAACATTGATATGTTTTGACCTACAAGCTCGTCGATAGAGTAGCCAAATAGAGATTCAGCTTTTTTGTTAGCATCCTCGATAATGCCGCGGTGACTGATCCGAATAACGGCAGCGGCTGCATTCGATACAAGGCTTGATTGCCTAGCCAATTCACGGCGAAGAAGATCACGTGAACTAATAATCTCTCTGTTTTTCTCTTCGTTATCTTTTTGTCGCACATGTAAGGCGATGAGAGCTTCAGCCTGCAGGGCAAAAGAGTTTAGAAGCTCCTTCTGCTCCTCAGTAAACTGGCGTGGCTTTGTATCAATGACACAGAACGAACCTAGACAGAAACAATTAGTGTCGTGTATTGGGGTGCCGCAATAGAAGCGTATGTTTGGCGCTCCGATCACCAGTGGATTATCATGAAAGTCAGGATGTTCAAGGGCATTACGCACCTCGAGTAGTTTGTGATCGTGAACCACATGGGAACAAAAAGCTTCATCACGACCGGTTTCACAAACATCTAATCCGTAAATGGATTTAAACCACTGTCGCTTACTATCTATTATTGAGACAGCGCAGATAGGGGTATTAAAAATATGAGCCGCCTGAGCTGTAAGCTGATCGAAATAGAGGTCACTGGGCGTATCGAGTAGACCAATGGATTTTAAGCTAGCAATGCGTTGAGTTTCATCTTCAGGGTGAGCGGCGATTCTCATAAAACACCTTTTATCAATCGGTTTAAAGTTCACCCAAACTGCATGTGTCGTAAATTCACATATAAGGTGTTTATTAACAAATTAGTACAAAAATAAAAAAGTGCTAAAAAATTTTGAGGTAATTATGTCTAAGATCTCTCTTCTTGGGATTGGCCTAATGGGCTTGCCTATGGCAAAGCGCTTGTTGAGTGAGGGTGTAGAGTTAACCGTCTGGAACAGAACGCAAGAGAAATGCTTGTCCTTAAAAGAGGATGGCGCCGCTGTTGCCGAAGACCTTAGCGAAGTCGCACAGAGCGATATCATTATTACCATGCTAGCTGATGGCCAGGTCGTCGAAGAGGTTATCTCTATGCTACTGCCTCAACTCACGAAACAGCATCTGGTGATCGATATGAGCTCAACATCGCAAAAAGAGGTCATCAGCATCGCTGACAAAGTTGAATCAACCGGTGCACGTTTCATAGACGCACCTGTGTCAGGAGGAGTGAAAGGCGCCGAAGAGGGTACACTGGCCATTATGGCAGGAAGTCGTGATGAGCGAACATTCGAAGAGGCCAATGTCGTTTTTTCATCAATGGGGCGAGCCACAAGAGTAGGGGATGTAGGATCTGGTCAGCTATCTAAACTGGCCAATCAGGCTATAGTAGGCGGTACCATCGCTATTGTATCGGAGGCTGTATTGCTGCTGGAACGAGCAGGCGTTGATTCTGAAGCCTTTAGACGCGCACTGTCAGGCGGGTTTGCTGATAGCACCATCCTTCAGTTACACGGTAAGCGTATGAGCGAACGAACATTTGAACCGGGCGGCAAAGTCACAACTCAACTCAAAGATGAGAAAAATGTTCTCGAAGCTGCGCAATCATTGAACTTAGAGCTGCCTGTTACAAAAGCCATTTATGAGCGGTATCAAGATCTTTCTGAGAATATGGGTAAAGGTGACTTAGATCACTCTGCGCTTTTCCTACAGTTACTCAAAATTAATAATTTAGGCTAGAATGCAATAAAACACTCTAGGGGAAATAGCATGCAGGGCAGTAAAGTCGTAAGTAAAAGCGCTTTGAAAGTGTATGTCCGTATGCATGATGGGGCCCGTCTAGTCGGAGCATTCTATCTAGCCCCAGGGGAGCGACTTCAAGATATTATGAATGATGACCGCTCCTTCATCCCACTCTACCTAGACGACACCAAAGAGAACAACCCGGTTGTGATGATATCTAAACGTTATGTCTCTCAAGTTGAAGAGATAAAGGACAGTAGAGACAATTCATCAACAACCACGAACACCAATCGTCCGATGAACTTTACCCTAGCGGATGAGCAAAACTCGCCTGACTCATTAAAAAAATTAGAGCTCGAGTAGCGATTGGCATAATTCCTGCTATGTTTTAACTAAAGTTATTAGTTAAAGCAGTGACCATTGAAGCAGAATCGATCAAACAATCATCAAATCGAGTCAGACACGCAATATACAAAGTTGTGTAAAGCCTTTGATTCACTCGATGAATCTCAATTTGATATTGTCATAGACTCTAGTACTGAGAAGGTTCATTTAGATGCCAGGGCTCAGCAGTTTTTTGTCTTATCAACACCTCTACCTCTGAATCAGTTCGACGCTTATTTCACCCCAGCTAATAAACTCATTGAAACGGCACCAATACGGTCTGGCACCAACTTTCGATACAGAGGAATTGATAAAGAGGTGCATCATCTGTCAGCCTATGAAACGAGAACAGAAACTGCGCCTCATTTAAAACATATTCGCTTTAAGCGTATCGATCTCTTTGATCCATCAAAACTGACCGAAATCGAAGAGAAATTGATCAATCAGAGACAATTGTTCGCCATCATCTCTCACGAGATGAGAACGCCTGTCGCTACCCTGCAAATGCTTATTGAAGATCTAGAGCAGGGTGCTCCTAGTCCAAAACATACAGAACAGATGAAAAATACCGTTGATCATCTGATGTCTGTACTGCAGGACATGACGCAAGCGGTTAATCCTGAAAGGGCGCTGCCAATAAGCAAGACAGCATTCCATCCTAATCAGCTATTAATCGATGCTCACTCACAGTTGACAAGGTTAGCTGAGCTCAACGGCATGGTTGTGAAATTAGAGCTCATAGATAACGAAAATATAAGGCTTGAGTCAGATAAACAACGCATAAAAATCATAGCGTTAAATCTGATAAAGAATGCAATACATCACTCTAAAGGCAGCACAATTAATGTGAAGGTTGAGTGGATACAAAGAGTAGATAAGGGTTACTTGGTGCTCACTGTATCTGACGATGGCCAAGGAATACCGAAAGAGGCAACCAATAAGATATTTGAGCCGTTTGAAAGGCTGGGCACAAAGGTTGATGGCAGTGGCCTTGGTTTGTTTATTGTAAGGCAATCACTCAACGAGCTGCATGGCGACGTTGATGTCGATCGAAATGAGCAGGGTGGCGCTCGTTTTGTTGTCAAGATACCTATGGTTGATCTTAATGCAAAGCAGTCTGAGCCAGTGTTTAGACAAGAATCTAAAGATACTGGAGATCTGCTTAAGCGCCTTAACCTACTGGTCGTTGAGGACGACCCCATCATAAGAATGGTCTCTAAAAACCTACTGGGTAAATTAGTAAACCAGGTGGATGTCGCGGAAAATGGCCATCAAGGATACGAAATGGCGACTCGCAAAGAGTATGACCTCATTCTAAGTGATTTCTTTATGCCGGTACTGGATGGCCGGCAAATGATCCAAAAGCTAAGAAAAGAGGGTGTGTCTGTACCCATAGTGGCAGTGACTGCCGCCGTCATGGGGCAGGAGTCTGAGGCACTACTCGATGCCGGTGCGAATAAAGTCATCGCAAAACCCATATCAATGAATACCTTTCTGGAAGTTGTTGAGCAGTGTGTTGCTAGATAACAGCTCGTCTTATCTATATAGTACGTATTTTAAATATGTATTATGTATCAAATGACCAGTATAAAACGCGAACAAGTCTACGAAATTGCCGACGAACTGCTAAGGCAGGGCATCAAACCCACCCAACAAAATGTCAGAGACAGACTCGGGTCTGGCTCATTAACCACAATTAACAAAGCACTCAATGAGTGGTGGAGCGGGTTAGGGCAGAGATTAGACGCGCAAGCCAGTGGCTACGATCTTCCAGAGCCTGTTATTAAGCTCGCCAGCAAGATCTGGACGGATGCGATTGCCTACGCAAACCGAGCCAGTGAAAGCAAGCACAAAGAGGCTGACGAAGAGCGCAAGAAACTCACAGAAGAGCTGTCAACAATTGACAGTAAATATACCCAACAAATAGTTGATTTAAATACTATTATTAGCGAAAGAAATAACGAGATCAGCAAGCTTAAAATGGAATTGAACCAGGCTGTAACCAATCTTGGTAATGAGCGAGATCAGTCATACAGGGCAGCCAAAGCCTTAATGGATGCTGAGACCAAGCTAAAGCAATCCGAAGCGGGCGTACACAACAATGAGGGCTTGCTTGAAGCACAAGTACGGTTGAAAATACAGGCCGAAGAGATTGCGCGCCTTAATGCTGAAGTGTTGAGATTATCGACAGAAAACGCGCAGCTGAAGCTTAAATAGAGACCGGAAATAGCATGCTCATTCACGTTAAACCCTGTGCGGACACCGATAAGCTCAAGAAAATTGCTACGAACAGCAATCCTGGAGACAATATCAATGTCTCTAGCTTGCAGCAATTTGAGCAGCTCAAAGGTCTAATCATTGATGCAAGGGCGATAGATCTTAAGCTATCACTGATTGATGATGATGGTTATGTGCTAAAACAGATCTCCACTAAGCGTCGAGATATCCAGAGTAGCGCCGCAAAGAGCCCAGGCTTCACAGCACGCCAAATGTCCGTTATCTCTGCGCTAGAGCGCGTCATGACGCTTCTCGACAAGGAGGGGATCAACCTAATCGGCTACAGTGACGAGCTGGTCGCAACCATTGCAGATGACTCATCATTGCAAACTGGTGAGCTTGCTATCGACATAGACACCAAGGGCATCTACAAAGGCGCTTTGTAAGGTTCTTATTCGCTTTGTGGCAAAAGATAGAGGTAGGGATCTCCTGCCTTTTATTTATAATACTATATTTAACATAATATATATTATACGTATCTTTATATATGGTTATTGCAGTAGCTATGTTTAGGTAATTATTCGCTAACCTAATACTGAAAGACCGATAAAAACCATCAGATCAACACATCTAATAGCGCCTAAAAAGAATCAATCACCACCCTTAAGGCTTAATAAGCACTGAAAACCGATTGACCCCAACCAAACCATTGGCTGTTGATAGTTGTGTTAATCAATCTGAGGATCACTTGTGTGCAAACAATCACATTCAGAGCTTGTAGCGCCTTCCGTCATATATTTGCGTAAGGGTTAAAAACAGTTGAGCTTATCTAACCTTTAACGAAAATTGCCTTATCTCCTTTATTTAAATATTTAAAAACAGCTGTTTACCGAACAAAACAATAATCAACCTTATTTTTATACCCCTTTATCTTCGCGCGTATCTAAGCCTGCTAACCGCCGTTATTTGGCTCTATTAAAATGATTCATGATGCTTTTAGGTGAGGATTGATGCGGTTTTTCAGTGTGGATAACTTTTATGAACTGCTTTAAATCAGGTATGATTAATCCCTTATTTTTATTAAGGAATTTCCGATGTCAGACTCATACCCAGCTTGCCCTGAATGCTCCTCTCCATATGCCTATGAAGATCAAGGACAACTTGTCTGCCCTGAATGCGGATATGAGTGGGATCCCAATGCAGCGGCTGAGTCTGAAGACCTGCTGATTGTTAAAGATGCAAACGGTAATCAGCTGCAAGAAGGTGATTCTGTAACCTTGATTAAAGATCTTAAAGTCAAAGGTGGTGGTACAGAGAAAGTTGGCACTAAATTCCAAGTTCGACGTTTAGTAGACGGGGATCACAATATCGATTGTGGCAAATTGATGCTGAAATCAGAGTTCGTTAAAAAGGCCTAAAGTATTAAGGTGTCAGGCTTTTGGCCTGACACCCTGCCCTGACTGTTTAGTTCCCAGTTTCAACACCCCTATTGGGATCTCTAATCCACTCAGACCAGGATCCTGGGTAGACACTGACTGGTGGCAATCCCGCCAACTCAATGCAGAAACGACTTAAACAAGCGGTTACACCAGAACCACACATCAGGATTGGGTCCTGCGCTTTATAGTCACCCAGCTTGTGGCGATAGATCTGTTGTAGTTGGTCTGCAGATAGAAATTGTCCTTCAGCGTCGTAGTTATCAGACAGTGGAATGTTCTTTGCGTTTGGAACATGCCCTGCGACCGGATCAATGGGTTCTACCTCACCTCTGAAGCGCTCGGCTGCACGTACATCCGCAATAATACGATCCTTCAGTTTAGAAGCCTTAATAACATCATCAACATCAACAACGGATTCCAAACTCTCCTTAACCGTCAAATCACCCTTTTGATTTATATTAGGCGCTTCTGTTGTGACCTTTCCGCCCTGCTGTTTCCAAGCGTTAATGCCACCCTCAAGAATAGCCACTGATTCATGGCCTATCCATCGACACATCCACCAGAAACGAGCCGCAAACAGACCAGCCGAATTATCATAGGCAACCAGCTGTGTATTCTCAGAAACACCGCAGGACCTTAGAAACTGTGCGAACGACTCCTTTGATGGCAATGGGTGTCTTCCGCTTGTGGATGTGATTGGAGAGGACATAACCTCATCTAAGTTAACGTAAATAGCATCTTCAATATGCCCTTCATCGTACTCTTGCTGCCCTGTTTCTGGAGTCATCAGATCAAAACGGCAATCAAAAATAACCGTTTCACAATCCAATGAAAACAACTCTTTCGTACTCATTAACGTCGTCAAAGGGTTAGTCACTTTCTGTTCCCTGCTCTATGATAAATGGATAAGAAATTTAACATTTGATTAATCTCTTCGTGTTAAGTTAAAGCAAATAGATTGAGGTGTATATGGGTATTATTACTGGTTTTTTTGATTTCATTCTGAGCTATCTACCGGGCGTTATCCTTCTGATTTTTGTCTCTGGCCTTATCTTGCTTTATGTCAGTGATCGTCATCAGGTTGACCACACCATTCGTCGTAACTACCCCGTTGTTGGGCGACTACGTTACATGTTTGAGGAGATGGGCGTCTTTTTCAGGCAGTATTTCTTTGCTCAAGATCGTGAGGAGATGCCCTTTAACCGTGCCGATAGAACTTGGGTTTATCAGGCGGCTAAGCAGGAATCTACTCTTCAAGCCTTTGGTTCTACGCGCCTTCAACATGAAGGGGATGTTCTCTTTGCGAACTCGGTCTTTCCCTACACGGGCAATGAAGAGCCTCAACAACAGGTATTTGGCCCCTACTGTCCCAACCCCTACGCCACAGACAAGGTGTTTCATATTTCAGGTATGAGCTTTGGTGCTATTTCAAAACCCGCTGTCAAAGCGCTCGTTGCAGGCGCACGTGAAGCCGGTATTTGGATTAACACGGGTGAAGGAGGAGCTTCCACAGAGCATCTTCAAGGTGGAGCGGATGTGGTCTACCAAATTGGTACCGCAAAGTATGGCGTACGTAACTCAGATGGCTCATTAAGTGAAGAGAAGCTGAAGGTCGTTGCAGAAAACTCAAATGTGAAAATGTTTGAGATTAAGCTCTCTCAGGGCGCCAAGCCCGGTAAAGGCGGCATACTCCCGGCTGACAAAGTGACTGCTGAGATTGCTGCACAGCGAGGCATTCCTGAGGGTAAAGCCAGCATTTCCCCGCCTACCCATCAAGAAATTCAGAATTATGACGACCTTTACAATTTCATTAGGCACGTCAGATTAGTGACCGAAAAACCCGTAGGCATCAAACTCTGTGTGGGTAATATTTCAGAGTTCAGGGAGATGCTTACCGCCTTAACGAGTAGAGCTTCGGCGGCTGCCGCAGATATAGCTGATAGCCAATCAAAGCAAAGCGCGTTTGATGATGTGATTAACGCCTATGCCCCTGATTTTATCACTCTAGATGGGGGTAACGGCGGTACAGGGGCAGCGCCCATGTCTCTTATCGATGCCGCGGGTATGAACTTGCAAGAATCACTCCCCTTAGTCTCTAACATTCTGACTGAGTTAAACCTAAAAGAACGGATAAAATTGGTCGCCTCAGGCAAGTTGATTACTCCTGTTGATGTAGCTTGGGCCCTTTGTGCCGGTGCAGATGCTGTCACAACAGCCCGAGGCTTCATGTTCTCGTTGGGATGTATACAAGCTTTGCAGTGTCATAAAAACTCCTGTCCAACCGGAATCACGACGCATGATAAGCGACTTCAAGCGGGTCTAGATCCCGTCAACAAATCAGTTCGTGTTGCTGCTTATGCTAAAGAGATGCACAAAGAGCTTGAGACCATCGCTAAGAGCTGTGGGGTCTCTTCCCCCTCTAAACTGAGCCGAAAAAATGCTCTGATCTACACCTCTAATCAACACGCTAAGCCAATGGATGAAGTGTATCGATAGTTTTTGACCTGATATTGATTTTGATCATACATCTAATCCTTGATACACATTAGAATTATCTAATATTAATCAATTAAAGGGATTTTTATGTCGAATCGCAAAGTCGATACCGTCATCATTGGTGCTGGAACGGCTGGTTTATACGCTCTTTCAGAAGTCAAAAAGAGCGGTCGTTCCTGGCTGTTGATTCAGGGTGGTGAAGATGGAACCACTTGCGCTCGCGTTGGCTGCATGCCTTCGAAAGTACTGTTAAAAACCGCTGAGTTATTCAGTAGTAGAGATCAGTTTGAAAGCCAAGGTATTTTAGGCAGCTCGCATCTTGAGTTGGATCCTGTCGCTGTAATGACGCACCTTAGGAAGATGCGCGACATGTTCACAAATGGTGTACGCGGACGCACCACTGAGAGAATGGATGATAACCATTTAATCCGTGGTTATGCTGAATTCACAGGTAAAAATAGCCTTAGGGCTAACGGCCAAGATATCACGTTTAATAATGCTATCGTTGCTACTGGGTCATCCCCTGTTATACCTAAACCTTGGCAGGACTTTGCTAACCTATACACGACAGACACTTTTTTTGAGATCGAGAAACTCCCCTCATCAATTGCCATCATAGGGATGGGTGCTATAGGCCTAGAAATGGGTCAAGCTTTAAGTCAATTGGGTGTTCGTGTTGCAGGTTTTGATCAAGCTCAAACGGTTGCCGGAATTCAAGATAATGAACTACTCGAGGATGCACTAGAATCACTATCCACGTATTTCCCAATCCACCTTGGGGAGCCCGTGACCCTTAATCAAAATGATTCTGGCGGTGTCAATGTTATATGCAACGGCATTGAAGAGTCGTTTGATGCGGTCTTGCTCGCACTGGGTCGACGCTCAAACAGTTTGAAAATGAACCTTGAAGCAGCGGGAGCAGCTATCTTAGATGGACAGGTGAGCTTTAATGAGCAGACAATGGGCGTCGAGGGTACATCACTTTATATTGCAGGTGATGCAACCTCAGAACGCGCGGTTATGCATGAAGCTGCTGATGAAGGTCTGATTGCAGGCTATAACGCTAATCAAACAACCGCTAAAAGGTTTAAACGCAAAACAGCGCTTGGCATTGTCTTTACACAGCCAAACATTGCACGTGTCGGCAATTTAGTCGAGGATGAAACGACTCTCTCTTCTCTCGTTAAACTGACAGCTAACGGGCGAGCAAAGGTTAAACACGCCACTGTTGGCGGTATAAAGATAATCGCAGATAGAGAGACAGGGACTATTAGAGGGGCCGAGATTGTCTCGGTTGATGGTGAGCATCTGGCCCATTTAATGGCCTGGGCGATTGAGCAAAAACAGACAGCAATGCAGCTATCCAAAATGCCGACATACCATCCTGTGGTCGAAGAGGCTCTATCAGCCTGTATCGACTCACTCACTCATCAATTAAATCCTAACAAGAGCATAGCCGAGCAAAAATTAAGCATTTTGGATTAATGGGTTGTTCTATGCAGTTCAGATACCCTCTCCTCTAAGGTTTGGGTATCTATCTGCATCAACAGATCCCAGCTTAAGCGGCGGTACTTGTAAGTCGGTAGTTTAAAGCCATATTCATCAAGAATGTGCCCATTCATAATCGATGGCTGTGAGCGGTAGTCGGCCCATATTTTACCGGGGCAGTTTGGATCAAAACGAAAATTGATCTGAAGTGCGAATTTCGCTCCCTCGCCATTCACCCATGAAGATATAGTCGTCAGGATATCTTTACCATCTTCATCGATCTGCTCCGTGATCCATACATCGTTCAGGTTACATTGGCTGTTAGTTAAGCTATCAACATTAAAAACCGCTTGATCCGTTAGCGACTCACAGATTTGTCTATTCATAATGCACCCTTAAATTCGTCCAATATCTCTGTTGATCTATACAACCCATCAACTAGCAATCAGCGTGCCAACTTTAATTATTTAAAGAGGACTAGAACTGATTGACGCTCTAGACCGTTCGGTCTAGTATGGCTAAAAATTGGCTATACACTTTGCTATGAATGACTTAAGCGCTAAAGAGAAGCTGTTACGAATAGGCACCGAGTTAATGACCTCACAGGGTTTTGCCTCAACGCCGCTCGACAAGTTACTTAAACAGTCCGGGGTACCAAAGGGCTCTTTCTATCACCACTTTGGTTCTAAAACTGGCTTTGGGTTAGCGGTAATCGAAAGTTACAACGAATTCTTTAAGCATCAACTGAATAAGCAGTTTCTAAATGCCGATCTATCCCCTATTGAGCGATTAAAAGCCTTTGTTACCTCCGCCGCTAATGGAATGCAGAAGTACAACTTTCAACGCGGCTGTTTGATTGGCAATTTAGGGCAAGAGATTAGCGCGTTGGATAATGATTTTCGTAATGCGATTGAATCGATTTTTAATCAATGGGCTGATTTAACAAGTGATCTATTTGAGCTAGGTAAACAAGCGGGACAAGTTGTTCGAAGTGCCGATTCTTCTCAACTCGCTCAAGCGTTTTGGATCGGTTGGGAAGGTGCTGTGTTGCGAGCAAAACTTCAGCAGTCAGCCACCCCGCTCTACCTGTTTTTTAATCAATTTATATCCAGTCGAACCTTTCTAGAGGAGTATCCATTCGATGAAAGCCATTCTCATTAACAAAGACGAAACAGCTGGTTACACCTGCAAACTCTCTGAGGTAGATGAAGCGCAGCTTCCAGAGGGTGATGTTCTGGTGCAAGTTGAGTACTCAACCCTTAACTATAAAGATGGTTTAGCCATTACGGGTAAAGCGCCTGTAGTCCGCCGCTTTCCAATGGTTGCCGGAATTGATTTTGCAGGCACCGTTATCGAAAGCACAAACAGTCGTTTCCAAGCCGGCGATCAAGTCATTTTGAATGGCTGGGGTGTTGGCGAAACCCACTGGGGTGGTCTAGCAGAGAAAGCGCGAGTGAAAGCCGATTGGCTAATCAAGAAACCTGAAGCACTCAGCGCAGCCCAAACAATGGCCATTGGCACGGCAGGTTACACTGCAATGCTCTGTGTACAAGCGATTCAATCAGCAGGTATTACACCAGACTCAGGTACGGTGCTGGTGACGGGTGCCAATGGCGGTGTCGGTAGCTTTGCGCTTCGCATTTTGAAACAACTTGGGTACACCACCTGTGCATCAACAGGACGCCCTGAAGAGGCTGAGTATCTTAAATCATTGGGCGCATCTGAAATTATTGATCGTGCCGAGCTCTCTGAGCCGGGCAAACCTCTGCAAGCTGAACGCTGGGCAGCGGTTATCGATAGCGTGGGTAGTCATACTTTGGCGAATGCCTGTGCTCAAACCCAGTGGGGTGGCGCTGTGGCTGCCTGTGGCCTGGCACAGGGCATGGATCTGAAAATGACCGTTGCTCCGTTCATCTTGCGCGGGGTATCGCTTTTGGGTGTCGACAGTGTGATGCAACCTATCGCTCAACGTGAATTCGCTTGGGCGGCTCTTGCAGAGATTATCAATCAAGATGATCTTAACACCATGACCAACGAGATCACTCTAGATCAGGTCATCGAAACAGGGGCTGCTCTACTGGAAGGTAAAGTGCGTGGCCGCGTTGCAGTGAAGATTTAAAACATGGAAAACAGATCACTCATCTATGTTATGGACCCGATGTGCTCCTGGTGCTGGGCCTTTTCAAAGACGTTAGATAACTGGCTGCAACAGCATCCCGATCTCGACGTACTTTGGGTGATGGGTGGTCTGGCACCAGACTCTGATGAGCCTATGCCGCAATCGATGCGTGAGGCGATCGCATCGACCTGGCAACGGATTGAGTCTCAAACAGGTACTCGCTTCAACTACGATTTTTGGACTCGCAATACACCAAGACGATCAACCTACCCTAGTTGTCGAGCCGTCATAGCAGCCGGTGAACTTCATCCACAGGGTCGACAACTAATGAGCAAAGCCATTCAGCAGGCTTACTACCTAGAGGCTAAAAATCCATCTGATACAAACATCCTGATTGAGTGCGCCGCGTCGATTGGGCTTGATGAAATTCAGTTTGCTGAACTGCTAAGCAGTGAACTGATAGACTCAAAATTGAACAGTGAACTAGAGTTTTGCAAATCCCTAGGCGTTCAAGGTTTTCCTGCCCTACTTTTGGTCAACAATGAATCGATAACACCCCTAGCCTTAGGTTATTCAACCCTAGATAAAATCGAGAAGCGTTTTCAAGAGACGCTGTGAGCTTTTAATCCTATCTAAGTCTGTAACCCTTTGATCTAGACAAACTCTAGCCAAAACTATACTTCTCCATTAGCATTACCGATCGCTAATTTAAGACTCGTTTATACCCATGGAAATTATTAATTTCACACCTTACAGTGCACTCCTTGGTGGTGCCTTAATTGGCCTGTCGGCTGCCGTTCTTCTGCTTTTTAAAGGGAGGATAGCGGGTATTTCAGGGATAGCCGGTGGTGTTATTCTTCCCGAAAAAGGTGATATCCCATGGCGTATTCTATTTTTAGTCGGCTTAGTTGTAGGCGGTGTGCTTTACCAATTATTTGGCATCTCACCTGGTGTAGAGAGCATTCAGCCCGTTACTGGAAAAGTGGGTTTGATCCTTGCCGGTCTTTTGGTCGGCATCGGCTCAGCACTTGGCACTGGCTGTACCAGCGGCCATGGCATATGTGGTTTGGCTCGTAGAAGCTTTAGATCTCTTGTAGCAACGCTGATCTTTATGCTGACAGCGATGATAACAGTGTTCATTGTTCGCCATCTTGTAGGGGGCGCTTAATGAACATTAAATCCTTACTAGTCGCTTTGATATCAGGCACCCTATTTGGTCTTGGTCTCTCTGTAGCCCAGATGATCGATCCCGCCAAGGTGGTCAACTTTCTTGACGTTACAGGGCAATGGGACCCCTCATTAGCCTTTGTCATGGCAGGAGCCTTAGCTGTAAACATAGTGGCTACACCCTTGATTCTAAAGCGAAATAAACCGGTCTGCAACACACTATTCAGAACACCACTTAAGGAACAGATTGATCGCCGCCTGATACTTGGCGCGGCTCTGTTTGGCGTGGGTTGGGGAATCGCTGGCTACTGCCCAGGCCCAATGATCACCGCGGTCAGCTTTGTTAACAGTGATATTTTGATCGTGTTAACAGCTTACGTTATCGGCACACTGTTAACACGCCTGTGGATGCGCAAACGAGAATCACACCTGTCTGAGCAAGAGCGACAAGCTCAATCCTGTATTGAGTAGTAGATATTTACTCTATACCCAGGAAACCGCCGGTTTGATGGGCCCAGAGTTGCGCATAGATCCCACCGGAATTGAGTAGCTCTTGGTGTGTCCCCTGCTCCACAATTTGCCCTTCATCGATCACAATCAGTCGATCCATTGCTGCAATGGTTGATAGACGGTGCGCAATGGCGATGACGGTCTTACCTTGCATCAATTGGTAAAGACTCTCTTGAATAGCGGCCTCCACTTCAGAGTCCAAGGCGGACGTTGCTTCGTCTAGGACCAAAATAGGCGCATCTTTAAGCAGCACACGCGCGATGGCGATGCGCTGACGCTGCCCGCCGGACAGTTTGACGCCACGTTCACCCACTTGCGCATCCAAACCACGATTACCCTCAGGGTCTGTTAGGTCATTAATGAACAGATCCGCTTGAGCCTGCTTTAAGGCTTTCAACAGCTCCTCCTCACTGGCATCAGGGCGTCCATAGAGAATGTTCTCGCGAATCGTTCGGTGCAGTAGAGATGTATCTTGAGTGACCATGCCAATCTGCGCTCGAAGCGAGTCTTGCGTCACATCGGTAATGTCGACACCGTCAATTTTAATCTGACCAGAATGCAGGTCGTAAAACCTCAACAGGAGATTAACCAGCGTTGATTTACCGGCACCTGAGCGCCCCACAATACCGACTTTCTCTCCCGGATTGATGTGTAAGCTCAATTTATTCAGCACAGGCTTTTCGACATCATAGTTGAACTGAATCGCATCAAACTCAATCTCGCCATTCACGAGCGCCAATTCAGACGCGTCAGGCTTGTCAATGATATCGATCGGTTTAGAGAGCGTTCTCATGCCGTCAACTGAGCTTCCGATATTCTCAAACAGCATGCTGATCTCCCACATAATCCAGTGAGAGATGCCACTTAATCGCAGAGAGAGACTCACCGCGATCGCTATCGCACCCACTGTAACAATTGAGTCTGACCAGAGATAAATGGAAACGCCGGCAACACTAAAGGTCAGAAGGTAATTGATGAGGTTAACCAGCACGTTAAACCCGGTCCCTAAGCGCATTTGGCTGTAGACCGTTTTTAGGAAGCCATCCATGCTCTCTTTGGCATAATCTGACTCACGCTGAGTGTGGGCAAACAGCTTTACCGTGCTTATGTTGGTGTAGCTGTCGACAATACGGCCTGTCATCACTGAACGAGCATCGGCCTGCTCAGTCGCAACCCGCTTTAACTTAGGAATAAAAAAGAGTTGAATGCCGATGTAGCAGATCAACCAAACCAGCATGGGAATCATTAGGCGCCAGTCTGATTGAGCCACCAGCACCAACATACTGATAAAGTAGACCAGCACATAGACCATCACATCCAAGAGTTTCATCACTGCTTCCCTAACGGAGAGCGCTGTCTGCATCACTTTGGTCGCTATACGACCCGCAAAGTCATTCTGATAGAAGCTGACACTCTGTTTAAGCAGGTATCGGTGAGACAGCCAGCGAATCGCCATTGGATAATTACCCAACAGGGATTGGTGCATCACCAAAGAGTGGATTAGCGTTAGCAACGGGAACAGGATCAATAGCACAGCTGCCATCATCCAGAGTTCTGAGCTCTTTTCAGAGAGCAACTCAGCTGGTGTCATGGTCGAAATCCAGTCAACCAAATCACCCATAAAACTGAATAGAACCGCCTCTAGAATCGCAATGGAAGCGGTACTTAACGACAGGATTAACAGCGGAATCTCAAACCCTTTGGTATAAAAACGCATGAACGCAAACAGCGTTGAAGGGGGCTGTAATTCACCCTGTTCTGGGTAGGGCTGAGTAAAACGCTCAAAGAGTCGAAACACAGTAAAAACCTTAAGCTAACAGATTGAGATCGGTAAAAACTTGACCCACAAGATCAAGTCGTTAGAGTAACAGAACAGCCCATCAAACGGGTGGTATTTATACCCTTCAGTAGAGATCTACTATGAACCAAGATTCAAACACCGGCGCCATTCGTCAACGTAACCGCCAACTCATTATTAACGCTGCGGTACGTGAATTTGCCCAAAAAGGATTTTCAGGCACCACCGTTCAATCCATAGCGGATAGAGCCGAGCTTCCAAAGCCCAATGTACACTACTACTTTGGCTCTAAAGAGGCTCTCTACCAAGAGGTGTTAACACACATTCTTTCACTTTGGGATGGATCCCTCGATCTACTGGTCGCCGAAGATGATCCTAAAGCCTTCATCACGGAATATATCTCTAAAAAGATCACCTTTTCACGCGAAAACCCAGAAGCTTCGCGTATCTTTGCAGCGGAAGTGATCAACGGCGCACCGCATATGAAAAAACGCTTCGGTAAGCAGTACCATGAGTGGTTTACCGGCCGTTGTGACATCATCAAACAGTGGCAATCAACAGGCAAGGTTAATCCTGACCTCTCTGCAGAGCATCTACTCTTTATCATCTGGGCATCTACCCAACACTACGCCGATTACGAACTTCAAGTGAAGGCCGCTCTGGGGCAAAGACGACTCAATTTAGAGGTCTATGATCAGGCTGAGAAAACGCTAACGGCATTGGTTCTTGCAGGTATGCAGATCAGCTAAACGCCTTAGTTAAGGTTGTTTTCATTCTCTTTTGGCCCAATAACCAAATTGAGCATTCACTACCAGGGAGCTGGCCATGCGCGTACTACTCGTCGAAGATGAATTGGCATTAGCTAACGCTTTAACAGAGCATCTGGAGCTTTCAGGCATGGCAGTTGATGGTTTCGATCATTTGCGCCAAGCCGAAACCGCTCTACTAACAACAGAGTACGATATTGTTCTTCTCGATCTACAGCTGGTAGACGGCGATGCCATCCCATGGCTTAAAAAGCGTCGCCAAGCAGGCCTTACAACCCCTGTCATCATCCTGACAGCGCGTGATCAAATCAGCGATCGAATTGCCGGTCTTGATGCCGGTGCCGATGACTATGTGATCAAGCCTTACGATTTGGATGAGGTCAATGCCAGAATTCAGGCGGTAACACGCCGAGGAGCCGGATTAGCGACCAATGCGGTCACCTTTGGTCGAATCACAGCCGACCTTCAAAAACACTCACTGCAGGTCGACGAGCAAGATGTCGAGCTGACGGCTCGTGAGTGGAGTATCTTAGAAACACTGATTAAACGACCCGGACACATTGTCAGCAAAGAGCAGATCGAAGATCGTCTCTACGCCTTTGGACATGAGGTAGAGAGTAATACCGTCGAGGTCTACATCAGTCGTTTACGCAAGAAACTGGGTAAAGAGCTAATTAAAACGGCACGTGGCCTTGGCTACCGTTTAGAGGCCTAGCGTGTTTCTAAAACCCAAAACCTTAGCCGCTCAGCTCGGCGTACAAATTGCACTGAGCTTGGTGCTGGTTTGGTTATTGGCAACGGTGGTCGCGCTATGGGTACTCGTTAAGGAGCTCAATTCAACCTACGATCAAAGCCTAAAAGAGACCGCACAACGTGTTTTGCCTCTCGCTATATCCGACTACCGACTTAACCAATTCGGCCTGCTTGATCTAAGACCTGAGCTAAGCTTACTGGGCACGCTCAATCTAAGCGTTGGTCCAAGAATTTTGGGCGATCAACCCGAATACCTGATGTATCAACTGCGTGACTTTAAGGGGCGAATACTGGTGCGTTCGAATAATGCGCCCATGACGCCAATGCTTGATAGTTTGCAGACAGGCTTTACCCATGGCAAAAATTTCAGCATTTATACAGCTTCATCGCTAGATGGTCGCTACCATCTTCAGGTCGCGGAGACCGTCGATCACCGCTACGGCGTCCTATTTGATACCGCCCTGCTCTTTTTACTGGTCTTTACCATTGCGCTACCATTGAGCGTTTTGCTGGTCTACATCGCAGTGAGACGACGTTTAGTGCCCGTTCAACAGTTTGCTGAGAATATGGCGACACGTAGCGGCAGTAATTTAGAGCCAATCGCACAAGCTGAGCTACCACAGGACTTTTTAGAGGTTCAAAGGGCCACTAATGCCCTACTTGATCGACTTAGAACCGCTCTGGTAGCGGAGCGTGAGTTTGCGGCCAACAGTGCACATGAGTTAAGAACCCCACTGGCTGTAGCGTCCGTTCAACTGCAGAGACTCTCTGATGAGCTTGGTTCGACGGATCAAGCTGAGCGACTCAAGATTGTTCAATCCAGCTTAGCACGCCTAACTCGTCTGATTGATAAGCTGCTTCAATTAGCGCGCGCTGAATCGGTAACCCTATACAAGGGTGAGCCAACCAATCTTGAGCTCATCGTTAAGATGATTGCCCGTGAGCTAGACCCTCGTAATGATCGAGTCGAAATCATCAGCGAATCACCGCCACTGTTAGATATCGATCCTGACGCCTTAGCCGTCATACTCAGTAACCTAGTCGAAAACGGCTTGAAGTATGCGCCCAATGAGAGCCCTGTCATCATCCGATTAGAGTCGAACGGTGCCTTTAGTGTTGAGAATTTGGCACCCGATTTAGCGCCAGAAGATCTAAACGGATTGAAGCAGAGGTTTGTTCGCGGTAATCAGAGATCTCAACCAGGCAGCGGCTTAGGCTTGGCCATAGTCGGTGCTATGGTTGATCAGTTAAATGGCGATCTGGATTTAAAAATCGCTGGAGAAGGTCGCGGCAAGCGGTTGATAGTAAAAGTAAAGATATAACCTAAAGGGCAGGCTCGCCCATCACATAGGTCTGTGCGATTGATCGATCATCCCCCAGAATAGAGAGTGCAAATAAGACATCTTCAATCTGATCAGCCCGTTTCATCCGCTCTTCGATCACCGGTGTAGAGGCCAAGTCGAGCAACACCATATCGGCCTCAAACCCTTCTGCTAAAGCGCCAATTCGATCATCCAGCCCCAATGCCTTAGCACCGGCCAGAGTGGCCATATAGAAGGCTTCTAAAGGTTTAAGAAGATGTCCCGCCATCTGCTGAATTTTATAGGCGTCACCTTGGGTGCTCAGCATAGAGAGCGACGTACCACCCCCAACATCAGTACCCATAGTCACATTAACGCCAGCCTGTTGCAGACGCTTCAAAGGAAATAACCCCGATCCTAAGAAAAGATTGGAGGATGGGCAGTGACAAATAGCGGAGCCACAGTCATGAAGACGTTGCATCTCAGCGTCATTGAGGTGAATGCCGTGAGCAAACACCGAACGATCGGTCACGAGTCCAAAGTGATCATAGGTATCTAAATAGCCCTGGCGATCAGGAAATAACTCCCCTACCCATGCGATCTCATCGACATTCTCAGAGAGATGGGTGTGTAGGTAGACATCACTATTCTCTTTCATTAGAGCACCAGCGACCTCTAATTGCGCGTCGGTCGATGTGGGTGCAAAGCGAGGTGTTACCGCGTAACCCAACCGTCCACTACCACGCCATTTGTCAATTAACGAACAGGAGTCGTCATAGGCCGATTGAGGGGTATCACACAGATCATCTGGTGCATGCCGATCCATTAAAACCTTGCCGCTGACCATACGTAGATTACGACGTAGGGATTCTGCAAAAAAGGCATCCACTGAGTTAACCGAAGAGGTCGCAAACACCAGGGCGGTTGTCGTGCCGTTCGCCAATAACTGGTCGAGAAACCGTCCAGCCTGCTCTGTCGCGTAATCAATATCGCGATACTTTAATTCCACAGGGAAGGTGTATCGATTCAACCAATCCAACAGTTGAGTCCCGTAGGCACCGATCATTTCAAGTTGTGGGTAGTGAACATGGGTATCGATAAATCCAGGAATCAGTAGATGCCCAGGACGATGCTCGATTTGAAGATCAGAGGGGATATGCTCTCTTAAATCAGTGTAACTGCCTACCCGTTTAATCAATCCATCGACTATCCAGATAAGCCCATCTGAGTGATAGAACCACCCTTCATCATCTTTAGGTTGAGAAGTACAACTCAGGATCTGACAACGTAACGCCCAGGATTGACTCATAATTCACCCCGCTGTTGCTGCAGCCGAGTCATGACATCAGCCGCAACCGAAATCGCAATCTCTACCGGCAATTTAGTATGCAAATTCTGCAAGCCTATAGGCGAGTGAATGGAGTCAATGATTTCCTGAGAGATACCCCGCTGAGCAAGACGCTGTCTGAATTTCAATGCCTTAGTTTCTGAGCCTATCATGCCAGTATAGGTCGGCAGACCTCCATCGATAGCTGCCAGTAGAAGATCCAGATCCAGTTGATGATCATGGGTCATAATCAACATCCATGCATCATTCGGAATATCTCGCGCCACATCAATGGGATCACGTTCAATGCGGGTCACACCATCTGGAATAGGCTGAACAAAGAGCTCATCTCGGTCATCCACCCAGTTAACGGCAAAATGCAGTTGCGCGAGCAGAGGCACTAACGCTTGAGCTATGTGGCCGGCACCAAATAGGTAAAGAGGCTGTAGAGAGGTATTAAAAACCTCAAACAGCACCCTAACCTCTCCACCGCAGCACTGCCCAAGATTACCGGCCAGAGTGTACTCAAGTTCGTGCAGACCATCTTTCTGCTCTGTCAGTAGCTGTCGTGCGAATTCAATCGCCTGATGCTCAAGATTACCCCCACCGAGTGAATCCACCGTGGCGTTACTGGTGACCAACATCTTGGCACCTGACGAACGTGGACTGGAGCCTCTCTCACCGACCTGTGTGATTAAAACAACCGGTTGCCCCCGCTTTAACAGCTCAGCAAGTTTGTAGCTCCAACGTTGAATCACAGAGAGTCCTCAAGGGTAGTAATGGCGTTTAAAATGGCCTCAGGGGTTGCCGGTGCATCTAAGGTAGGCGATATACCATAGCCGGAAACACTCGAAATTGCATCGCGAATTGCACACCAGACAGAGATGCCAAGCATATAGGGTGGCTCACCGACTGCTTTAGATCTTGCTATGGTTGCCGCACTGTTCGGTTTATCCAGTAATTCGATAATTAGCCTAGTGGGTCGATCACTAATCGCTGGGATCTTGTAAGTTGCTGGGGAGTTTGTCAGTAGACGCCCTTTGTCATCCCACTTAAGCTCCTCACTGGTTAACCACCCCACTCCCTGAATAAACCCACCCTCTATCTGTCCCTTGTCCAAGGCTGGATTCAATGAGCTACCCGTATCGTGCAAGATATCGACTCGTTCGATATGAGTGGCGCCCGTTAGTCGATCGATAATGACCTCCGAGCAGGCGGCACCGTTAGCGTAGTAAAGAAATGGGTTGCCTTGTGCAGAAGCTCTGTCATACCAGATATTTGGCGTTTTGTAGAAGCCTGTGGCAGAGAGCTGAACACGATCCATATAGGCTGCTTTTACAGCCTCGGCAAAAGTGATTGAACTGGCACCCCAGCTCAATAGCCCCTGTTTGAATTCAATCTCTTCGGCACTAATCGATTCGCGATTGGCAATGAAATCTGCAATTCGACTCTTCAGGGTGGTCGCTGCGTCATGGGCTGCCATACCATTCATGTCGCTGCCGCTTGAAGCTGCTGTCGGTGACGTGTTGGGAACCTTGTCAGTTCGAGTGCTGCTCATCTTCACTCGATCGATCTCAATGCCCAATACTGAGGCAACCACTTGAGCCACTTTAGTGTAAAGTCCCTGCCCCATCTCAGTACCCGCCTGACTGACCAGAACGGAACCGTCTGTATAGATGTGAACAAGCACGCCCGCTTGATTGAGATGCTTAACAGTAAAGGAGATACCAAACTTCACCGGGGTTAACGCCAGCCCTTTAAGATAACGAGATGAAGCTAAGTTATGTTTAGCTATTTTCTGACGACGACGGTCATAGTCAGCACTCTCTCTAAGGCGGGTCATGATCTCCCGCAGCGTTGTTCCGTCGACGGTTTGACCATAGTGTGTCTGCTGACCTGAATAGAGGTTCTTAAGCCGTGTATCTAAAGGATCCTGTTTACAGGTGCGTGCAATATCATCCAACATCGCTTCAGCCGTGATGACCCCCTGAGGCCCGCCAAAGCCACGAAACGCCGTGTTAGAAACCTTATCGGTTCGCCAACGCTCACCAGTGATTTTTGCAGCCGGGTAATAGTAGGCGTTGTCACTGTGGAACATCGCACGATCTACAATGGCATCACTCAAATCTGGAGAGCAGCCACAGTCGCCATTAATGTCAATCTGTACCGCTTCGATTTGACCATCACTACGGAATCCCACTTGATATTGGTTAATAAAGGGGTGTCGTTTCCCCGTCACCGTCATATCAGTTGATCTAGGTAGACGAAGTTTTACCGGTCTGCCTAGCTTGTGCGCCGCCAGTGAGGCTAAACAAGCCCAAGGCGCTGCCTGTGTCTCTTTACCGCCAAAAGCGCCTCCCATGCGTCGTACTTCAACAACCACCTCATGAAATGGAAGGCCCAACACTTCAGAGACTAGGGTTTGCACCTCAGTTGGGTGCTGAGTAGAGCAGAGAAGATGAATACCTCCCTCCTCTGTTGGCACTGCCAAAGAGGCCTGCCCTTCAAGATAGAGATGTTCTTGACCGCCAATTCGCAATTCACCAGAGATCTGATTTTCAGATCTGTCCATTGTGGACAGATCGCCTCTCTGCATCACATGAGGAGGACGTACTCGATACGCCTGGGACTTGGCCTCTTCAATAGAGAGGATTGGCTTAGACTCTTCGTATTGAACCTCAGCCAATAATGCCGCAGAGCGAGCTTGCTTCTCATCCGTAGCCACCACAAGAAAGATCGGTTGACCGTGAAAAAGCACGTCGCCATCCACTAAAAGTGGGTCACCCGGAAAGACAGGACCGATATCTTTGATTCCAGGAATATCCTTGGACGTCAGCACGGCAATAACACCTGGAGCCTCTTGCACTGCACTCAGATCCAAAGATAACAGACGGCCTCGGGAGATGGATGCTTGCCCGATGGCAGCAAACAGGGTGCCTTCAGGTAAGGGAGTATCATCCACATATCGTGCTCTACCCGTCACATGCAACAACGCACTGTCGTGAGTGACTGAAACGCCTACAGGTTTCATACAGACTCCTTCGCACTGATTAGATGGAAGTGAATGACACGGGCACAGGCTTTGAGGCGATAATCAGCGCTGGCCCTGAGGTCTGATAGAGGTGTTAACTCGCCTAACGCATCAGTGACCTGATCCAGGGTAATGGATGAGGGTTCTTTACCTTCAAAAGCAGCCATCACACCCAGTGCCAAAACCGGAGTGGCCGCCATACCTCCTAACCCTATTCGCAAAGAGGTTAACTGTCCCTCATGCATGGTGTAATGAGTCGCTACAGCAACGGCAGAGATATCATCATCCAGACGTTTGGATACCTTCTCAAAATGAACCTGGGCCTGATCACCAAGGTTGAAGTTAATCTGACTGATCACCTCATCCGAACTCAACGCGGTCTGCTTATAGCCTAAGAAGAAATGTTTTAGCGCAACCCTTCGCTCTTGTTGAACAGAGCTCAAAACCAACTCTGCATCTAAAGCGAGCATCAACGGAGCTAAATCGCCAATTGGAGAGGCATTTCCGATAGAACCACCCAAGGTCGCGCGATTACGGATCTGTTGTGATGCAAATCGACTGAGCAACTGATCAAGAGCATGAAAACCAGACGCTTTTGCCTGATCTTTAATTCGACTCAAAGAGACCGCTGCACCGACTGACCAGTGCCCAGCCACAAGGGTTAACTGATTTAAGCCGGCAACCCTATCAGTACTGATAAGCGTCTCGACCTGTTCAAGCCCCTGAGTCGCCCGCAGCATCCAATCAGTACCACCGGATAACAAAATGGCCTCTGGATGCTCCGATTTCAATTCACAAAGGGCTTCTAATGTTCGAGGTTGATGGAAACCGACAACGGATGCCGTTGAGTTTTGTAGCTGCTTTAGGGAGTTGATTAACTCAACTTCACACTGAGCAAATCGATCTTGGCTGCAATCGGCCAACTGAACCGCTTTAACAATAGGTGAGTAGCCGGTGCATCGACAGAGATTACCGCCTAGGGCTTCATCGATCGCCTCCACATCAGGATTGGATTCATGCTTTTTCAAAGCAAGAGCAGAAAGAATGAACCCTGGGGTGCAAAATCCACACTGCGATGCGTGCTGATCTATAAACGCCTGTTGCAGAGGGTGTAGATCATCGCCTTGCGCTAGATCTTCAATCGTAATCAGCGCTTTACCAGCCAATTCCGCAACCGGCATCAAACAGCTATTGACCGCTTCATACTTAAGACTTTCATTATCATCTAGAGAGACAAGCACAACCGTACAGGCACCGCAGTCACCAGAGGCACACCCCTCCTTGGTCCCTGTGAGACGTTTAGATTCACGCAGGAATTCCAATAGAGTCTCGGTATTGGAAAGCGGACTATCCTGCTCAATGGAACCATTTTTCCAGTAACTGATCATATGAATGCTGCCTGAAGGGTCATATATAATAGACTTATTGTGCTAAAACCTAACCAATCGGTCAAATAAATAAACTGACCTTGAAGTTAATTTTTATTTGATTTTTGAGTCAAATATTGGGTTCAATAGACGACTATTTTTCAATTATTAACAAGCTTTGAGATCCGCCACAGTATGACAGACAACCTTCGCATCTGGTTATCCAATCCATTAGCCATCTACACGGGAAACGATGAGGATGCTTCTGGCGGTATTGTTGTCAGTGGCAAGGCGATCGTAGAGCTGGTTGCCAAGGGCGAAACACCCGTTAATATTGATCAAACGATTGATGTCAGTGATCAGGTTCTGATTCCCGGTCTGATCAACACCCACCACCATTTCTATCAGACACTGACTCGCGCACTGCCCGCAGCACTCAATAAAGAGCTTTTTCCTTGGCTTCAGACGCTCTACCCTGTCTGGGCGAATTTAGATCCTGAGGTTCACCGAGCCGCCACAAAGCTGGCACTGGCCGAGTTACTGTTGTCCGGCTGCACAACCGCTTCTGACCACCACTATCTGTTCCCAGCCAATCTCACTGACGCCATTGATCATCAGATCGAAATTGGTCGTGAGATGGGTGTGCGTATGGCGATGACCCGAGGTTCTATGAGTCTTGGCCAAGACCAAGGTGGATTACCGCCTAATACCGTGGTTCAAACAGAAGATGAGATCTTGCAGGATTCTGAACGTCTGGTCTCCCGCTATCATGACAGAGAACCCTATTCGATGTCACAAATCGCCTTAGCACCCTGTTCTCCATTCTCGGTAACGACCGAGTTGATGCGTGACACAGCCAGTCTGGCCAAACAACTCAATGTACGACTCCATACGCACCTAGCAGAGACCATCGACGAAGAGAACTTCTGTGAACGCTCTTTTGGTATGCGAACGGTAGATTACCTAGAGTCTGTTGGTTGGCTATCCAGTAACACTTGGTTGGCGCACGGCATACATTTTAATGACGAAGAGATTGCCCGATTGGGTAAGGCTGGCGTCGGAGTCTGTCACTGCCCAAGCTCGAACATGATGCTCGCATCGGGCATTGCTAAAGTGAAGGAGCTTGAAGCGGCCGGTTCACCCGTGGGGTTGGGTGTCGATGGTTCTGCGTCGAACGATTGCTCGAATATGATTCAAGAAGTTCGCCAAGCCATGTACATCCAGCGCCTGCGTTACGGATCCTCTGCGGTCACCCATTTTGACGCCTATCGTTGGGGTACCAAAGGCTCAGCACAGGTATTAGGCCGTGACGATATTGGTGAGCTCGCGGTGGGTAAAGCTGCCGACCTAGCTCTATTTAAGCTTGATGAGCCGCGCTTTAGCGGTGCACACGATCCATTAGCCGCCCTGCTGTTGTGTGGGGCGCATCGCGCAGAAGCCGTTATGGTGAATGGCGAGTGGCGCGTTAAGGCCGGTGAGTTAGTCGGTCAAGATATTGAACGGATCATGCATGAACATAAAGAGGCTGCAAATACACTTGCGGCTCCTGCGATTTCTTAGGAGAAGATAATGACACCCTACAGCAAAGACTTTCCCGTAAGCTGGGATGAACTGCACCGAAATGCACGAGCGCTGAGCTGGCGCCTTCTAGAACAAGGGCCTTGGAAAGGCATTATTGCCATCACTCGCGGCGGCTTAGTACCATCAGCCATCCTAGCTCGAGAGATGGATATTCGCATGATCGATACAATCTGTGTCCTTAGCTACTCAAACTCAGACACTGGTGAAGCTTCTGTTCAGGGGCAGATAGAAGTACTAAAAGGCATAGAAGGTGATGGCGAAGGGATGATTTTGGTCGATGACTTGGTTGATACCGGCCGCACCGCAAAATACGTTCGCGAAATGCTTCCTAAAGCGCACTTTGCAACACTCTATGCAAAACCGGCAGGGAAACCACTGGTTGATACCTTTATTACTGAGGTCAGCCAAGATACTTGGATTCGTTTCCCTTGGGATATGGTGCAAACCTTTGCACAACCACTATCAGAAGTTATCGATAAGTAACTGATTTTAAATAAAGCATTGTTTTGATTGCGCGTTCTTTTTTACAAAAATAAAACGTCTAAAAATAATCCTGCAAAAACAAAATCCTCTGCTAGGCTTAAGCTTTCATTATGTTTGGAAGGGTTTTGTATGGGTTTTAGTTACCTAGTTTCCTGCCTATCTTTGTTACTCATTAGCCCACCTCTTTGGGCTAATGAGACTTCTCTAATAGCTGAGATAAGACTCCACCCCGGCATCTTTTTAGTCTCTATTACTCTATTCATCATTGTGCTGGCCACAATGACTCGAACCCTGCAGCTACTTCGTTCACGTGGACATAAGCAGTTTAGACAGCTTAAGCGTGAGCGTCACAAGACACAGCGACATCTTGCCATCATCGACAAACATATCTTAATGGTGAATACCGATCCAAACGGGAAGGTAACTAAGGCATCTAGCGCCTTATGCGAGCACACGGGATATACAAAAGAACAACTTAAATCAGGCACATTAGCTCGTTTAATTCCAGACGAAAACAACGCAAGTCTGTTGCAACAACGGTATCAAGAGGCAAGTCAGAAAGGGGGCGTGAGTGTTGAGACCCAAGAGAAAAATGCCTACGGTGGACTCTATTGGGTCAAGCTTCAGATCGAGCCTCAATACGACCGAAACGCTAATCTGATCGGATTCACCGAGATTCGCGAAGACATTTCGACTCAGAAAAAACTGGAAGAGCTGTGGATGACGGACCAGTTAACCGGTCTCTACAATCGTTCGAGGCTGGATGAGCTATTTGATGCAGAGCTGCGACGTGCAAACCGATACGGCACTCAATTTTCACTGTTACTGTTAGATATTGATCACTTTAAACAGATCAATGATACCCACGGGCATCTTGTAGGCGATGATGTTCTCTACGCAGTCGCTAACCTGCTTCAGAGCAATATTCGTGATGTGGATATATTGGGTCGCTGGGGCGGTGAAGAGTTTATGCTGATACTTCCTAACACCAACCAATCTGAAGCGTTGATCCTTGCTGAAAAACTTAGAAACACACTAAGAGATCATCCATTCACACCCGTGAGTAAGGTAACGGCCAGTATCGGTCTAAGTAGTTATATTGCCGGTGTCGAAGCAGATGAGCTATTTAAACGGGCAGATGATGCGCTCTATCGAGCCAAAGCAAAAGGAAGGGATCGGGTAGAGTTAGGCATGGTCAGCATACCTAACCCTAATGAACAGAGTCGCGATCGCAGCGCTTAACTCCAACCCTTTATTTTGCGATAGAGTGTAGAGGGGCTAACCTCAAGTAACGCGGCCGCTTTAGGGACATTGCCTTTACAGAGTTTGACGGCATTTTCGATGATTTTTCGCTCTAATACATCCAGAGGTTCAATCTCGTCTAAGCTTTGAGCCATCACTTTCGAATAGGGTTTAGACTTCTTAGCGGATTTACTCGTTTGAACCTCTTCTGGCTCCTCTTTTTTCGCGGGTTGTGGTGCCACAATCTCCTGCAGCGAGTTTAACGGGGCCGGGAAATCGGCTACACCGACCATACCCCCCTCGTTTAATACAACGACATTACGAATCACATTCTGAAGTTCGCGGACATTGCCCGGCCAGTGGTACTCCAGCAATCTACGCTTAGCTTCATCTTCAAAGCCTTCGAAATACTTGGTCTCTTCACGCGCGTAACGGTTTAGGAAGAATTCGGCAATCATTAAAATATCATCACCGCGATCCCGTAACGGCGGCAGGTGAACAGGAATCACATGCAGGCGATAGTAGAGATCCTCTCTAAAATGACCCGCCTGCACCTCAGCCAAAGGATCTCGGTTCGTTGCACAGATGAATCGGACATCGACCACCTCATCTGAATTACTTCCCACTTTTTGAATAATGCCGGTCTGAATGAATCGTAGCAATTTGGTTTGCAAATCAAGACTCATTTCACCAATTTCATCTAGAAAAAGCGTACCACCATCGGCTTTGCTGGCTGCGCCCTCACGATTGGCACTGGCCCCAGTAAACGCCCCCTTAACATGGCCAAAGATCTCACTCTCCATAAGATCTTTAGGGATAGCGGCACAGTTAATAGCAACGAAAGGACCTTCAGAACGCGCGCTCTGCTTATGCAGCGCTTCTGCAGTGAGCTCTTTACCAGAACCACTCTCTCCTGTGACAAAAACAGATGCCTTACTGGGGCCCGCACGCTCGATAAGATGATACATATCTTGCATCGCAGGACTGGCACCAATAAAGCTATGGAAGGTCTCACGCTCCCTCTTCTCTGCCAAATCGACAGGAGCAAAGTTCAGCTTCGCCACCTGTGCAAATGCTGAACTGATCGCCACCTTTAATCGACGCGCATCAAAAGGTTTTTCTAGAAAATCATAGGCACCTAAACGAATGGCGTCGACAGCCACATCGATCGAGCCATGCGCGGTCATAATGATCACCAAAGAGTTAATCTGATGCTCAATAATTCGTTTAAGAAGCTCAAAGCCATCACCATCGGGCAGGCGCAGATCCAGAAGAACGACCTGATAGACCTTGGAATCAAGTGCGGTGTGAGCTTCAGCCAGTGTGGCGGCGGCATCGACTAATACCCCCTCCTTCTCGACGTACTGTGCATAGATACGTCGCAGGCTGGCACTGTCTTCAACAATTAATACTTGATTCTGAGACATCAGAAATTTCCTCAATTAACTCTATTAAGCCGATAGCGCTGATGAAAAACGGTTCAACTCAGCAAGGACAGATTCCAGCTGCGAGGGTACAGAAGGTACAAACTGATCAACCGTCGCCTGATCGCCCGATTTGGCTGCTTTTTCAATACGCTCAGCAGTAGAACGAAGCGTTTCGGCACCAAAGGTTGCTGAGGTACCTTTCAGTGAATGTGCTTCGATACCTAAAGTCGCTAAATCATTTTCAGACATCGCTTTACTGATGTTTTCTAAACGCTGTGAAGATTCTGATTCGAACACTTCAATAAGGCTTGGCAAAAAATCGATCGACGTGTCCTCTAAAAGACGCTCCAGTACTGCAAGATCCAGTACTTCAGAAACCTTTGAAGCAACCGCCTGATCCATTGAATCGATGATTTGTCCCATTTAACTATCTCCTTAAAATAACCCTTCCAAACAGTGAAGGTACATCAAATACAAGCAAGGTCCATGCCAACTATTTTTACTGCTTTCAAAAGGCCTATTCATAGTGATTCGCAAAATGCAAAAAGTCTAGATATTTGATTAGAGACTATTGGCACGGTTTGTGCTTACCCACTTGCAATACAAACTAAACAAACCGAGTTTTAAGATGAATATTGCAGTATCAGCGAAAATTAGCGAACAAGACCATTTTGATATCAATAGAATCCTAATGGTTGATGACAGCCCTACCGAACGAGCTCGCGTTGGCACGATGTTAAAAGACCTAGGCTATGAAGTAGTTGAGGCCTGTGATGGTAAAGAGGCACTCGCACTGCTGGAGAGAGACCAATTCCAATTGATCCTCTCAGATCAGGTGATGCCCGAGATGGATGGCAAAACACTCTGTCGCACTCTGAGAAGCAACGATCGTTACGGATCACCCTACGTTGTTATGCTGACCGCAGAAAATGATCAAAATGAGCTGGTCACCTGTATGGATGCAGGCGCGGATGATTTTTTGCGTAAACCCGCCGTTAAAGAGGAACTTCGTGTGCGACTGGCTGCAGGTGCGCGGTTGGTAAGCATGCGTAAAAGTGTCACCGACCAGAACGAGCAACTCAACGAAACCGTGACTGCACTGGAAGCAGCACAGAAACAAAATGAGGAAGAGTTGCAATTTGCGACGCATCTTCAAGAGGAGTATGTACCAAAGAATCAGTGGTTATCACCAACCCTAGAACTCGCTACACACTTTAAAACAGCACGTGGCATTGGTGGTGATTCAATGGGATTTGTTACTACCAATAACAATCAAGTACTGATCTATCAGATCGACGTAATGGGACACGGGGTCGCATCGGCTATGCTCTCCTTTACCTTACAAAATGCCATTCAACAGATGCTGGGGTACTACATCAATCAAAGTGTCTTGCCACCGCTTCACCAAATCGTTCGCAGACTGAATGAGCGCTTTCCGAGTGAGCGTTTTTCAGGCCTCTACTTCACTATGTTCCTTGGCATGATAGATGAGCAAGCCAATACCCTAAGGTACTGCCAGGCAGGACACCCTCACCCCTGCGTATTAAGCGAACAGGGTGATATGATGCAGATAAGCCGCGGCAGCTTTCCAGTTGGAATGTTTGAGTTTGCCGACTTTGAAACACGATCCCTTCCCTTTTTACCAGGTTCTTCATTGCTGTTAAGTAGTGATGGACTGTTTGATATTGTTGATGAAACAAACTCAGCTATAGGCCGCAATGCGATCGAAAACATACTGAAACGTGAACGCAGTAAAGATGCCGCAACTCAGTTAGATATCATTAAGCAATTTGCCTATGATTGGGGTAACCAAGAGACCCCAGAAGATGATGTATCGGTCATGTTGATTAAACGCTCCTCGGAGAACAACCCAGAGACAGAGTTGAACGTCCAGCCATTTCTGACCAGTCTTCGCCCTACAGAGAGCGACGTAGAAAAGACACTGGATCGTATCTATCTTCACTTAAAACTGCTTAATACCGAGGATCTAATCCTCTCTAAGATCAGAACCGCACTTGCTGAACTACTGAACAATTTTGTTGAACATACTCTTTGGCCAGAAGATTACGCGGAGCTTCCTATAGAGATCATCACAACGACCTCTAAAAGCTGGATTGAGTTCAATATTCAAGAGTATTCCGTAGAGCTTCCTCATCTATGCCCACCTAAGCCCTATTCAGGTGAATCAGAGTCAGGGCGTGGCCAACACATCATGATGAGTTGGATCGATCAAATCAGCTGTAAGCGTGCCAATGATGCAAACCTATGGCGACTGCGTTTTAAAAACAGCTAATAAAGTCACTCAAAATAAGCCGCATCTATTGCGGCTTATTCATTTCCAGAACTGATCTCTCTATAATCTGAGCACACTTTGAACCGATGGAATTGACGTGAAAACTCTTTTGATTGCCGTTGCAGGTGCTTCTGGATCTGGGAAAACCACCGTAGCTAACGCCTTGTTGCAGGGCATTCAATCACAGGGATTAACGGCCACGCTGTTTAGTCAGGACAATTTTTACAATCCTATTGGCCACCCGCTCAATAATTACGATGAGCCACAAGCGCTAGAGCTCGACCTACTCGCCGAAAAATTACATGAGCTTAAACAGGGATTGGCAACTGAAATTCCAACCTATGACTTTGTCGTTCACAGACGCCAGAAAGAGACTTTGATCATTGAACCACTGGATGTGATTTTGGTTGAGGGGCTTTTTCTACTGTCACAACCGAATTTAGTCTCAGCCTTTGATGTCAAAATCTACTTAGATGTTCCTCAAGAGATCTGCTTCCAGCGCCGTTTTGAACGAGACCAAATTGAACGAGGCCGCGAACCTGACGACATTCGTCGTCAATACAACGACCAAGTGCGACCTGGATTCGAACGTCACATTGCCCCATATCGCGATCAAGCCGATATTACAATTGACGCCCTCCCCTCAGATGTAAAAAGTTTTATTAAAAATAGACTAAAACTGCCTCGATAATCGGAACAACCCCCTAAGTTGGCACACCTATTGCTAAGGATATATAGGTACATAATTAACTTAGGAGTTACCGATGAGTTTTACAGTCAGTTCTTACGATTCAGCTAACGTCGTTCACATGCCAGAGAAACTTACTATGGCTAATGCGAACAGCGTAAAACAGCAGCTAACCGAGATGATCGAAGAGGGAAAAACTAACCTTGTCATCGATTTGGCTGGCATGAGTTTTACCGATTCAAGTGGTTTAGCCGTGCTTGTTGCTGTCTACAAAAACATTCAAAAATTGGGTGGTTCAGCGGTGATCTTGTCGCCTCAACCAGCAGTGCAATCTCTGCTAGAACTGACACGCCTGCAAGAGCTATTCGAGATCTATCAAGATCCGAATGCTGCCATTGAGCGAGTCAGCAAAGCGGCTTAACCAATGTACGAAGCCCTTCGTGAACACCTAGACTCCGCCGTGCTTACATTGGCGGAGTCAAAAGGATCAGAGCTGCCCAATGCACTTATTGAGTCGCGCATCACCTCAATCATCTTCTATAAGGCGGCCATTGAGTTGATTGAACGGTTCAATAACGGACAGATAAACATCCTGGACAAACTTCCAGAAAATGTCCGTCGTTCGCTCCTTACGCCCAACTGCATGATGAGTTATGAGCACTGGCTAGATGCCATTTCTAATCTGCATCTTGAGCTAGAGAAGGTCTACTACAGTGATGCCCATTTAACACACGAAACACTAGCAGATATACATCGAAATGCGATCGATATTGAGCAGTTTGTACTCAGTGCACCCTTTAACGGTAGAGCCAACCTGTTAATGCCAGGATTAATAAAGCGGGACCAAAAACTTAAATGTTTAGCGGCACCCTTTTTAGTCTTTAAGAGGCTAGGTTTACTGACTCCGTTGAAATCGGTTGTGAACGGATAGGAGTGATCATGAAAAAATATGACGGCCTCATACTGGGGTCATTGGTCAGCTTACTCCTGTCTGGTTGCAGCCAACAACCGATACAAAACGAAAACGAGACGATCTATTTTTCGCACTCGTTGCAGAATATCGCCACTCCCTTAAAGCCTCAACCAGTCGTCAACATTGTGCTACCGATCATCTACTTCGCCAACGACAGTTATGAAGTGACGCCAACCGAGAGGGTCAAACTCAAAGAGTTTGTTGAGACACTGGGTGAGCAACGTCCGTCAATCATTTTGAATGGGCATACCGATTGGAATCGCAGTGACCAATACAACGATCAGTTGGGGCTGAATCGATCCGAGTCCGTCCTACTAACATTGGTTGATATTGGCTACCCAGCTGAAAAACTGGCCACAGCCTCCATGGGCGAATCCCAACCCGTTGCAGATAATCAAACCGAACAGGGCCGTCAACTGAATAGACGAGTCACCTTGTCACTATTCTAATAGAGCCAAATCATGACACGAGAAGAAGCGATTGCACGTGATCTAAAGCGCAATGTATGGACAGTCATGGGGCTGCCGTTTGACTGCACAACAGAGCAAGAGACGACAGATCATCTGATTGATGCGATGCTAAAAGAGGAGCGCTGTTTCTTCACTACACCGAACCTAAATTTTGCAATCACTGCACAAAATGATTCGCAATTTAGGGATTCAGTGATCAACTCAGATTGGGTGGTCGCGGATGGTATGCCGCTTATCTGGATTGCAAAAACTCTAGGGATTCCTTTGCCGGAACGCGTCGCTGGCTCTTCAGTGTTTGAAAGGGTTAGGCAAGAGTATAAAAACCCAGATCGCCCTATCCGAGTGGTCTTTTTCGGCGGCCCTGATGGAACCGCAGCTGAAGCGTTTAAAAAGATCGCGGTAGATAACAGCAGCATGGAAGTCGTTGGTTTTTACAGCCCCGGCTTTGGCTCGATGGATGAGATGAGTGATCCTGAGATAATCAAACAGATCAATCAGACAGATGCGGATCTTTTAATTGTTGCGTTAGGAGCAAAACGAGGCCAGCAATGGATCGAACTAAACCGTAAACAACTAGACGTACCGGTCATTTCACACCTAGGTGCCGTCATCAATTTTGTTGCAGGCACGGTAAAACGGGCTCCTGTTTGGATTCAACGCAGTGGTTTAGAGTGGTTATGGAGAATTTGGGAAGAGAGTAGCCTCTTTAAACGGTATTGGCATGATGGTCGCGCCTTTATTTGGCAATACCTCACCAAAATACGCCCCTATAAAAACCTAATGCAGAAGCAGTCTCAACTACCTCAAATACCCTTGGAGTTTAGTTTTCTAAACGACTCAAACACCCTACAGATATCGGGTGATGCAGTTCACAGAAACCTATCAGATCTTAGAAGTGCATTAATTGAGTTAATTGAAGAGGAGAGAATCAAGGTCATCGACCTAAAAGGCCTATCCCGGCTGGATGGTTCATTCATCGCCCTGCTACAACTGGTGCAAAAGCAGATCAATATAAGCGGTCACAGCTTGAAGCTTATAAACCTTGATTCAGTTCATCTGCAACAGTTTGAATACGCTTGTGTATCTGATCAATTCACAATTATTCAACATCCAAGCCCAGTGGATGACGTTTCACTAGCGCCCACTCAATCATAGAGATCAGCAACACCAGTGCAGTTGAGACAAGATAAACATTCACGACCATCTCAAGATGAGTAAAAGGGTCTTTCTCCTGTAAAAACTCTACCAATAAGATCACTGCGGCAATCCCAACTCCGGGCAACCAAGAGTAGGCTAGATTTCTTAGCAGTCGATAGAGTCTGAATCTAACTATCTTCTTAGAGGGGTTTATTAGGGCAAAGCAAAGGTAATAACTGAATGTGTGAAACGCGCCAACACTGAGCATCAGCAGGCCAAGGTAATCCAGATAGTAGGTTTCATAAATTGCCTTCCCTACAACGAACTCGATACCAAAAAAGATAAGCAACAGCATTACCGATCTCATTAAGTATTCAACAATCAGCACAACGACCAATGGCTGATTCTTCAACTCACCAGCCTCCGCTTTTTCCATAGTCTGTAGATTAGAGGCTCGAGGTGGTCCGATGACAGATAGATATCCTAGAATGAATAAAAATTTCGACAGAGCTCTCATCTAATTCCTCTCTTTGTGGCACACAAATTGCTTTAACTAACAGGGTGCAAACCCATTACTTGCCCAGTGATAAGCAATTTACAGGCCAACTTGAGAAATATTATGAGTAAACAGACACTGTTAATGATCAGCATAGAGCTTCCCTACCCCGCTAATAGCGGTGGTCGGGTCAAGAGTTGGAATATGCTGAAGTACCTAACCAACCACTACTCTGTTGCCTTGGCCTGCCCACTTAAATATGGGGATCAATATTTAACTGAATTTTCGCAGTCGATAGATCTAGAGGAGTTACTCTACGAAAGGGTTGAAGAACCCCGTTCGCCTAAAAACTTGGTTAAGAGCTATCTGAAAGCGATCCCTCTTAATGTCTTAAGATCAGGCTCAAAAAAACTGAAAGAGCGTATTGCAGAGATCGCGAACAATTACGAAATCATACTGATTGATCATTACGAAGCAGCTCAATACATACCCAACCATTTCAGTGGCAAAGTGATATTTCATGCTCATAACGCCACTTACCTAATGTGGGATCGTTATGGCAAAGAGGGTAATAATTGGGTTATGCGTACCATCGCAAATTGCGAAGCCAAACGCGTTGCAAAGTTTGAATCTGATATCTGTCGTCGCTCTGATCTATTTTTTGCTTCACCCAACGATATAGACAATCTTTCCAAAATCGGAGCTGATACCAATATAGCAAGAGAGACCTACCACCTTGGGGATGACACACAACTTGCTCTCCCTAGCCTCAGATTTGAAGAGACAGAGAAGCGACTTCTCTTCGTAGGCACACTCAGTTGGGAGGCTAATGTTGATGGCTTACTCTGGTTTATTGAACATGTGTGGCCAGAGATAAAGGCCAACAATCCTAACCTGATTCTAGACATCGCCGGTGGTAACCCTGCACAACGTCTTGTCGACAGAGTTACACAGATCCAAGACATTCACTTGCTAGGCTTTGTCGATGACCTAGAGCCACTGTTCAAGCGCTCCCGTGTGTTTGTTGCACCACTCACATTTGGTTCAGGCATTAAAGTCAAAGTGCTCAACTCAATGTGCAGAGGACTTCCCATTTCAACCACATCGGTGGGTGCCGAAGGCATTGATGCGGACCACTTAACCCACCTATGCATAGACGATACCGCTGCAGATATGGCGAACTCAATTGATCGTTTGCTGCATGATCAAAGGCTATGGGAGACACTGGAACAAAAGAGTCGTGAGCGGGTACGTGAAAAGTATACCTGGGATAGGGTTCTAGGTTTCATGGTCAACGAAATCAATCTGCTATCGACTTAATCGAACCCGTGTTCATCTCGACTCGAGCCCTTATCACCTTTGCACTGGCTGTCATCTTCTATACAGCGTTTAAGGGTGCCTATTACTTCATGGCCAATAGATTGCAGGAGGTCGGTTTTCTCCTAACCTTTATTCTATTTGGCTACTCTGCATTGGTTGCAGCACTGAACGTTAAAGAGCAAAACCTTCGATGGAGTTTCTGGGTGTTCACCACCCTGATATTTGTGGCCTACACCTTTGTGCTACCGGCCTATCAATTCTCTGTGAATGCGGGTGTGTCAATGCTACCCAGCATGATGGCATCACGTGAATTTCTGATTGTGTTTATTGCCCCTACTCTCTACTTCTTGTACCGAATTGGTTACAAAGTTGAAGACATTAATAGAGTCGTTCTGTTGGTGTTTGCTGCCATTGTTTTTAGTTATGTATTTCACTATTTCCGTATCGATCTTGAAGCTGCCTACAACTCCTCTGACCCAACGATAAAAGGGATGACAACGCATGACGAGCATCGAGGATATCGATTAAAAGCGCCTCAGGTAGCTCTATTTCTAACGACCATAATTTCAGCCTATCTAATGGTGACTTCCGAAAGCTTAAGAGCAAAATTGGGTTGGGGTATCACATTTTGTGTTTCCGTTTGGATATGGTCCATTATTCAAGCAAGAGCACCAACGGCAATGATGATTCTGGGTGTTCTTCTCTATCACCTATGGTTTGCAAGAAAGCCACGCATGGGATTGCTTTTCCTGGGTATGGCTCTAATCATTCCGCTTTATACTCTGGCCATTCAACAATATTTTGCCGTTATGGAAGGGGCCGATGATGGTGTTCGCTATCGCTCTTACATGATTGCTCTTAACACTGTGATGGACCATCCATTTTTTGGATTTGGTCAACAAAGTGCAGCGACAATCACAGAGCAAGAGATCTTTTGGTATAAGTTCTACAGCTCAGATCTCGGTTTAATAGGTGTGGCATTTAAATTTGGCATAACGGGTGCTTTGCTCTATGTGGCACTGATGATCTATACACTCAAGAAAGCAGTGACTACCAACTGGTTAATTATTCAGCATACGGGGAAAGCTAACGTATTTTTTGTTGCATCCATTGCGAAACTAATTACCGATATTTTCAACTCTTTACTGTCCGTGCACTATATTTATATCCATGGTCTCGCCCATGCATCAATAATCATTGCCCTGAGTGTTATCTATAGACTCGAGTATCAGAATCACAGATAGACATTATAGAAACTGGCGACTGCATAGAGAGTCACTATTGATCAATCCACTCTTCGAAAGTCTGAGATGTAACCTCATCTTCAGAATTGGGATTTGATTGTACCTTTCCAACTCGGGCTTTGTATTCCGATAGAGCAGCGTTCATTTTTCTTAGAATGACGAGCCCAATTACTAAGAAGAGACCTAAAAATAACACTCCTACAAAAGCTAATACGGTCCACTTTTTTCGGCTCGGGTATGACTTGTAAAGCGGTGGATTAGCAGGCTGTATCATCTCAAAAGGATAATTCTCACGAGCATGGATCATCGATTCGACACCCAACTGTGCTTCTAATAAACGATAAATAGAACGTTGCACTTCGATATTATTAACCTCAGTCAGACGGCGTTCTAAATAGTCACGACGAGAATTCATTGTCTCTACAGAGCGCTGTTTAATAAACGCATTAAAATCAGCAAGGTAGTGATTAACAATCTCTGCAGAATAATCGGATGAGTGAGTGGTCGCATAAACGGTCAAGAGACCACTTTTTTCATCATGAGAGTGGCCAACGTGCTCTTCCCTAAAAATCTTAGTGGCAACTCGATAATCTGGAACAAACCCCTCACGAAATGAGGCAGACTCTGCATTCCATTCGTTGGGAAACAACATCGGCAGCAGTCCGCGCTTATCAATAAAATACTTTGTAAACTCAAAGCTATTTAACTTAGCTAACAAGCGATCAAGTTCATTACTAGGTGCAACATCAATAATGAAGTCGTGCTCTAATAATCCTAAAGCATCGCTACCTCGATAGCTTTCTGGGGCTACGCCACCTGGATTTTCATTGATATTCACAGCCGCGATTCCTGATGCGGTAAACTTATCATCCACAAACTTTGATAAACCAAAGACAGCAGCTGCTGAAAAAATGGCCGCGATCAACAGACGATATTTCGAGCGGAGTACAGCGTCTAAATACTCTAAAAGATCCACCTGTTGATCGATATGAATAGGTGGTTCATTTGTGTTCTTCATAATTAATTACCCTTAAAAAGATAACTGACGCTTGAGGCTGATAAGGTCAATTTATAGAACAGATCGACCCAAGATTGTGTGAACTCTCGACCATTGATTCGATCGACACTCAACGGCACATAGATAGTAGACCCTGGAGTCACTTTGACGTTTGAAGCGCTACCTAACCAGCCCCAACTCGATGCTTTAGAACGAACACTCATCACCTCTCCATTAGCTTGTACCACAAAAGCATGCTCATGCTGCGCTAACTCTTTCATACCACCGCTTAGATTGATGTAGTCCAATGAGGCTCTATCTTTTCGATATTTATGTGACGTTGGAAAATAGACCTGACCGACGACAGAGACCTCATCTTGGTATTTTGGAACCCTAATGCGATCTCCAGACTCTAGAACCACATCAGACAGCTCTGAGCAGTTTTTAACAGCGGCCTCCATATCAACCACCATACGTCCTACTGCACGCTTAGGAGCCAGTTGCTTGATGATTTTCAAAGTTTCCTCTGCGCCGTTGTTTTCGGGCTGTTTATCCTGTTTTTGGTAACCTGGTGAAAGGTGTACATCCGCTAACAGATCATCAAGCTCGCCCATCATGCGATCCAGTGCCTGTTGTTCACGAATGCGAACAGATTCACGGGTGAATACCGTACCAAACAGATAAGCGTCCTCTGTAAAGCCACCCGCTCTCTGCAGCAAACCACAGAGTGTTTCACGCTTATCAACGGTGTATGTGCCCGGGAATAGAACTTCACCTTCAATGGTCACCTCTTTACGGTTACTGATCCATTCAGGTTTTTGTCTGATGACCAGATGGTCCGAGGGTATCAACACAGTGGTTAAATCTTCGCTTATACCTTCTCTCTGAGTTAAAGAGACATCGTATTGATCTATGCGCGAATAATCGCCTTTGATAATTGAGCGACGGGCTAGCGTTGCCTCTGAGTTGAATGCTTGCTCTTTTAGGCCGCCTGCAGCAACCACAAGATCCTCAATACGCATTCCAGCCACTAGGGGATAGAGGCCAGGAGAACGTACTGATCCGCTCACTTTAACCACCTGTGTAGGCGTATTGATCGAAGCTTGCTGTCGCAGCTTCTCAAGTAACCCGTTTAAAATCTCAGATCGGTTACTGTCTCGGCCAAACAGGAAGAGTTCATCCCCTGCTTTCAATTTAGGGTTGTAGCGATTGTGTGTTAAATCCAACGCTGTCACATCCACCTTTAAGCTGTCAGCATCGGTGCGCGACAAAATTACATAGGAGCGATCACTACCTACCTGGAAGCCACCGGCATACTCAATCAAATCGGTTAAGCGCATCTCATTGGCGATTGGATAGGTGCCGCCATGACGAACGAACCCTTTGATCCGAACCAGAGGTGAAAGCTCTGATGCAGACGCCTCGCGCTCCATTCTCTTAACCAGATTATTGAGTTGATCTGCACGCTGATCGTGCGTATTGAAAACGACAATTCGATCTCGCGCCTGCAAAGTCAAATTATCTTCTGAAAATGGGTTAGAGAGTGCATTACCTAAATTAAAATAGAGTACCTCTGTTCTCTTGCTAACAGGATTTTCTCTCTCTAGCAGTGCGGTTGATAAGTCAGCGCCCTGTTTAAGAGTGGCAACATCCTTAATCAGATCAGTGACTCTAATACCGCTTCGCCACTGCATTGCACCGGGTTTAAGCAGATGACCATCAAGCAACACAACATTTTCAACACGATCTATCACTGGTAGCACCTTAACTAGATCGCCATTGATCAGACGAATATCCCCACCCTGCTTCGTCATATCGGCAGAGATCAACTCATAGGACTCGCTTGAACCTATACGTTCTATCATAACGGTGCTTTTGGCAGCCGTCGGTAACAGTCCACCAGCCAGTTTGAGCAAGTCAGTAACGCTCTGCTCTTCCTCGATTTCATAGATTGCTGGTCGATGCACTTCTCCCGCAATACCTGCCGTCATTCCGATAGGTTTGATAAAGATGATGTCGCCTTGGCGCAGATACGCATTTCCGCTGTCATCACCCCGTAGAAGCAGATCATAGAGATCAAAATCTGCAACAACCCGGCCCTGACGCTTTACCTGAATGGAGCGTAGTGAACCGGTTCGTTTAATCCCCCCTGCCTGAATCAAGGTATTCAGTAGCGAACTCATACCACTCACCGTGTAGGTGCCTGGTTGATTGACTTCACCGACCATTAGAACCTGAATGGAGTGAAGCTCAGCTAGCGTTACGATACTTTTCACACCGACTCGGACGCGATCAATGGACTCTTTGATTAACAGTTTAGCGTCTGAAAAATTGAGACCCGCAACTTGAATGGCGCCAATTTCTGGAACCAGGATTTGACCCTCACGAGTGACGACAAGTCGATACTCCAAATCGGTCACACTGAAAATCTGCAGCACAAAGGTATCACCTGGCCCAATGATGTAATCTTCAGGAACAGGAATACCTGCAACGGGTGCAAAGGTTGTGGCAAGCGTAGTGAACATGTCATAGCCAAATTGCTCAAGCGAAGGCTGAGTTTTCAAATCGCGGCTTTTCTCCGTTAACTCAACCGGCTTCAGCGTCTCTGCAATCTTTTTCTCTATCTCAGAAGGCTCTTGTAACTCATCGATGATTAAGCTTTTCACAACCCCCAAAGGGACCTCCTCTAAGGGTAAGTCCTGACCGGTTGGAGCCGCATTAATCGCTGCTTGACGCTGCTGACGCTCGGGTAGTGAATTGGCCGACGCGTTATTGACCGTGAATGCCATTAACAGACAGAGAGCGCTCAGAACAGAGCTATTCGTGTTAAACATATTCATTACCCTCTTACTCATCAGCAAACTTCTCGCAACCGTTAAAGTTGACCAGCGCATTTAAAGCGGTGCTTGGACACTGATCTTTGTAATCAAAAACACCATCGCCATCACTATCTTTAGGTCCTTTATAGAGCACTCTCTCAACAAAATGCGCCATTTGTTCAGGCGGCATTATTTTGTCCGCAGCACTTGAAAAACCACAGTCTCCGATCTGATCTATAAGTGATCTAGATAAAGAGTTACTGACTCCGATCAAAAAGATACAACTACCTTTTAACTCTTTTTGCGACATCCATTTAGGCGTTTTTGATTGAATAAGGTGGCCTTCAGGGTAGCGATATGCCTGACGCAATCGATCAATGGCATTGACTAAATTTTCATCCACGACACTCCAATCCGTCAGAATCACCAGCGTTTGAAACCCCTTCACCTGAGTAGACTGTTGATGTAAGGCGTTTAGTAGAGAGATCAAATCCTCAGCGACGAACTGAAATTGTTCACTATCTAATTGATAAGGATCGATCTTAGAGAGTGGCTTAAAGCTGAAGTCCGAGGAGAATTGCCCCAGGTCATTGGCGGCTAGCAAACGGCTTTCAAGGTTTGTATTGGGTGCCGTTACCAGAAAACGACGCACGACCTCTTCGGCATAATCTGTACTGGGTACACCTCGATACTCTTTACCCTTTAGGGTTGTCCAGTCAGCAATCAGGGTAAATTGGTCAGCTCTTCTCTCAAGCTGAAGTTGATTAACCCGCGGCTCAATATTGAGTGGATCAAAAATATGCAGTGAGCGTTTATTCAATGAAGTGTTGTATTCGTCAATCGACGTTAACAGTGTTCTCTCTGGTACATCGATGGTTCGTTCAAAACCAGAACAACCCGCTAAAAACAGCGTTGTTATCGGTAACAAAAGCTTCAGTAGATCACTTTTCATTTGACGTTCCTTTGACACCTAACAGGTCCTTAGCCTCCTGAAACAGATCAAAAGGCAGATAATCACTAAGATGAGAATTGGGCATCAAATCGATACCAGCAAAGCTTTTGATTAGATAGAGAGCTGCAGCCAATACAATAAGAGCGGTCATCATTAAACTGCCAGACACCAGCAGGTAGACAGTTCGTCGTAAACCAATGGGCAAACGCTCGATCCGGTTCAACTCTAAATTGTGTGTTTTACGTCTTCGATCACGACCTGCAAACAGAACGAGATAGTAGGCTCTAAAAAAAAGCGGGAGTCGAATGCGGATATCTAGACTGTGTCGTGTTTCGGTGGACTGAGCGACCAGTGCCGACCTGACGTCGTTGAGTTGTTCAACACTGAGACTAGAGAGAGTTTTATGAGGAATTCGACTGATCGTAAAATCAGCAAATACTTCACTACTCTCTCGGGTTTTATCCTGCACACTGCTACCTAATCATTAATTCTCAGATAGCAATAAGCAAAAACCTTGCCAGTTTTGCAAAGTGCAAATCAAATAGCCTGATAGAGTTCACTGTATTTAGAGAGCATTTCTCGGTTAGAGTAATTTTTTGCTTGTTCTAAACAGTGCCTAGAGAGTGTTTCGTAATCCAACTGACCAAAGGTTTGCAGTGCTGATTCAAACTCTGATTGGCTGTTAATATCTATGACAAGACCTGTCTCTCCCTGCCTGACGAGCTCGAGCAATCCACCAGCACCATGAACCATTACCGGTATGCCATGGGCATAGGCTTCAATGACAACGCGCCCCATAGGCTCATACCATAAGGAGGGAACAATCAGCACATCGATCTCTGCAAAGAAATCAGCAGGTTTTGTAAATCCTCTATAATCAATGGCTGGATCACTCTCCAGTTGTGACTCAATCCTTTTCTCTCCAGTTCCGGCAAAAACGAAGCGGTAATCACTCCCTTCAGGCAGTTGTTTCACGCGATCAACCAACTGCATTACACCCTTGTCGTACTCCAAACGACCAATGTAACCAAAGACTTTCGCCTCACTCGACCGAGGAGTCTGTGACTGTTCTTCAAAATTGTCATTAGGGGAGATGCTGTTATAGATAACTCGCTGATGACTCTTCTTAAAGTAACCGTCTTCGGTGTGGCTATTTAAGATGAAATTGCTAATCCCTACGATGCCATCGACTCGCTCAGAACCCCACCTTTTTGGCGTCGAATAGCATCTACACTCCTTGCAAATTGCTTCGCAATTTATCTCATTTTTTCTTCTCGACTCTCGATGACACTGTATATAGTAATCCCGCAAGGTATGAACGACCTTGCAGCCTCGTTGCTTAGCAATCTTCCAAACCAATACACTGATTCCTTTAAGATTGTTGGTATGCACAATGTCTGGCTGAAACTGATCAATGACGGATAAAATATCTTTTCGATAACGAAAATTACTAAGATCCAGAAGACGTTGTGCAAGCTTCTGAACAACACGTTTAACTTTGTTGGGTGTCTCTAGCGTTACGAAAGGCCAGTAGATGTTTCTATCTGGGAAGTAGAAGGCTTTTACGCCATTTTCTAAACGCCGAGAACCAACCAAGCTGGGATCTTTCACGATACTGGCTACTGCCACCTCATAACCCATGGAGACCAGACCATCCGCTAGGTTATAAACGGACTGTTCAGCACCTCCTAGCTTGGTAGGAAAGAAGACAGAATTAAATAGCAGAATTTTCATCATTGGGTTCCTGTTAAATCACTACAGCGTTTGGATTTTTGGTAGACAAACAGGATTAAAGTCCCGTAGAGAAAACCGTTAGCAATGCTTAAATAGATGATCGATTGAAGTGGGCTTTGTGCTAGCACGCCAAGGTAGATGGCTAACACCCGAACAGAGAGTGAAACGATTTCATGAGCAAGCAGATGAGCCTGCAGACCTAGAACGGGGACTGATGCAATGGCAGGCCTTGAGGCCAGCATCATCAATAACCACAGGGCAATCCATTGTGCAAATTCTCCCGACGTTTTCCACTCTTCGCCGTAAAGCAGAGCGAAAATGCTAGGCCCAAGTAGAGCGATGAAACCAAAAGGAAATATGCCCAATAAGAATAAATTTCTCGTCGTTCTATTAAGAAGTGCGGTGATAGTCTGTTTTTGCTCTACCCTATCAACAACCTCTTTGTAGAAGACGTCCCCTACACTTTTCCCCAACAAGGTTGCAGGTACAGTCAACAGCGCGAAGGCGATGGTGTAATAACCTGCAGCAGCTGATCCGAACGCCCAGGCAAACATCAACGTAGGCGCAGCCAACGAGACTGAGTTTAATAGCACCTGTGGTGCGCGATAGATTGGAAAATCGTAATAGCGTTTGAGCAAATCACGATAGGAATCTTTAGTGACATACTCAGTGGATAGACCAGATCGCTTCGCTAGATAGAGGTTTTGAATCATCATACCCAGGGTATAAAACAGGACTAACCATCCACCGGTGGCTTTAATCAAACCCATCAAGGTTTGACTCACTCCAATAAACAGCGCCCTAATGTTGAGTGATTTTGCCAGGTTGGAGAACTTCTTAGTTCTAATCTGCCACTGTTCATTAACCTGGAATATCGCAGCAATAAAAATAGCCACAGGTAGTAGCCAACCCAAACCAATAAGGGACTCGGCATTTATTAATGTCAGGACCTCTTTTTCAAAGATCAGCAAACTTATGAGTAAAGTGGTCGATAGAGATAAGCTTATAAACAGCGATAGCTTAGCCAATTTCCAAGCCTCGGCATCGCTTTTCGCCAGTACGATAGACATAGGTAAGGTCAGAGCAATGGCAGGGGCAAACATATAAATTGACGAGGTGAAAACACCTAAATAACCATACTGTTCAGGACCATACAGTCGTGTAATGACCAATGAAAATAGAAGCGTTAAAGCATTAGACAGCGCCGTGCCACTGGCCAGCACCATTATATTTTTTAAAAAAGCATCCTTATTTAGAAAGTGCTTAAGTCGAGAAATCATCAGTCGTAAACCCAAACATTGATCGATTGAACCTCTACAGCATATTTCGTGCCAATGTATTCATATAAATGAATATAAGTTGGCACGATTAATGCTAATCACCAGTAAATGCATACTGGAGTGAGTAATGAGTTCAAACTCTCAATCTGATCAACTGGCGCTAATCACCTGTTCGTATGGTCCGGACTTAGATCGTTGTAAACGATTGTGCGAATCGGTGGATAGATTCGTTGATTCAATCTACGAACATGTCTTGATTGTTCCTAAACGTGATCTCAAAAAGTTTTTAACGCTCGTAAACGAGCGACGCAGAGTAGTCAGTGTTGAATCTGTCGTACCAGACTCATTTATTCAACTCCCATTTTCGAACAAGTGGTGGTTGGGGGCTTGGGGTTTTCCAACACGCGGTTGGGTCATGCAACAGATTACAAAACTAAGCGCAGGCTTCTCCACTAAGGCTAAAACCTTAATGTTTGTGGACTCAGATCTACAGTTCATACGCCCGCTTGACCTCTCTTTAATTGAACAGTCAGGACGCACACGTCTGCACTCTATTCCAGGGGATATGGACTACGGTGTTCACCTTAAATGGCATGCGAAAGCTGGAGAATTGCTCGGCTGCGACACAGCTTATGCGGGTTCTGATTACGTTGGACAGTTGATCACATGGGATCGAGAGACGTTGATGGCTATGTTAAGGGACATTAGCAGAGAAACCGGTACTCACTGGACAAGAGCGATTGCGCGCTCTTTGACTGTGTCTGAGTACATTCTGTACGGCATGTATGTGACACGAGTGCTAGGTATTAACCGATCAAACCACTACGAAACAAGCAAAGATCTTTGTCACTGTTGCTGGGATTCTGAGTCCGCTAAGGCAGTTTCCAATGGAACCGCCAAAGTTGATCCATCGGCTATCGCCGTTCTAATTCAATCAAATTTAAGCTTCACAACGGATGAAGAGGCCGAATTGATTGATAAGGCATCGAAAATTTCAAACGCAAAGGTTGGTGCATGATATGCAGATATTAGAATCAATCACTCCAATCAATGAATCAGATTTTCGTCAGTACATTGAACTCTCACTTCGCCAAAGCAGTGGCAGTCAAACAGTCTCTTTCATTGACGCTGCAGGGCTTTCAATGGCGAATGAGCAGGCAGATCTCAAGCAGGCATTTTCATCTGTCGATCTGCTCATCCCTCGCGGGCGTGGTATCAATGTATCGATGAACCTGATTAATCGTGGACAAATGCCGTCAGCAAACAGCTCATCACTCTATCGAGAGCTACTGCTATCACTTGAAGCGTTTGAAAAACCGGTCATTTTGTTCACAGACAATAAAAAAGCCGCGCATAAAACAGAGCTCGAGATTACTAAACTTTACCCTAACCTAAATCTCCAGATCACTATTTGCGATACACAATACGATAAAAGCACACAATGGTTTTTAGATAAGATCAAAGAGAAAAACCCAAGCTCGGTACTATTCGCTCTCGAGACTCCCCTTCAAGAGCGTTTAATGTCTCGAGTAAAATCAAAGTGTGAAGTACCTCTGTTGGTCACTTTGGGGCATCCACTGTTTGATGCTATTTTTGAGGTGAGTGAGGGCTTTAACTTATCTCGCCTAAGACACAGCGTCCTCTTCTCTCCAATGCGATTTTTTAAAACCTTCGTAGGAACGCTTTATCAAATCCCTAACAGTGACGAGAAACGAAACTCACGTATCAATACGATTTTAAGACAGTGGGGATGGTCAACCCGCATTAAGCGCCTATCAATACGAACCAAGTCATCTCTGTGGCTATTGCGATGCAAAATGCAAAGCATTTTAAAACGATCTATTGACTTATTAGGCGCCGGTTTGGGGCTGCTATTGCTATTACCGCTGTTAATTCCCGTTGCTGTAGGGATAAAAGTCACTTCGCCTGGACCTCTCTTTTACTCTCAAGTCCGGGTAGGACACCGAGGCAAGCTGTTCAGAATGTGGAAGTTCCGTTCAATGTATATCGATGCCGACGCACGTAAAGCGGCACTAATGGAACAGAATGAATCATCTGACGGCGTCATTTTCAAAATGAAAAAAGACCCTCGCATTACACCGATAGGTCGCATCATCCGTCGACTCAGTATTGATGAGCTACCACAACTCTATAACGTGTTGATCGGTGATATGTCGCTGGTTGGCCCGAGACCCGCTCTAGAAGCTGAAGTCGCTCAGTACCCGGTGCTAGCCCGCGCTCGTTTAGAAGCTATGCCTGGTTTAACAGGTCTGTGGCAAATCTCAGGTCGATCAGACCTCCCCTTTGATAAGCAGGTTCTGTTGGACACTGCCTATGTAAACCAGCAATCAGCAATGAATGATGTAAAGCTGATCGCTAAAACCATACCTGCTGTAGTTAGCGGTAAAGGAGCCTACTAATGACCATTGAACGTGCCATTCTTTTCGCTGATCGAAAAGGGAAAGAGCTAACTCCTCTCAATGATCGCTACCCTATCTGTTTGCTACCCATTGCTGGTAAAACACCCCTAGAGTTCTGGCTTGAGCAGCTCTGTGATATGGGTGTTAAAGAGGTAGATATTGTGATCAATCAGTTCGCTGATCTGATTAAAAAAGCGGTACCCAATGGTGATCATTGGGGGCTAAAACTTAACTACCATTTATCAACCGGTGAAGAGCCGCCTCTCGCTTTTTGGAGTAGGATGCACTTTTCAATGACAGGTAAGATGATTGCTGCACGAGCCGATGTTTTGCCCGTCAAAACAGAACAGGGAGCGATTAGTAATCTATTAACGCTGGACTCTGACTCGGTTGAACAACTAAACGCCCTAGAGTGGAGTCGAAGTGAAGATAGACAGAGTGATTCCTACTCACTCGCGTCACTGGATGCATACGTAAAAGCCTATTTTGCTCTGCTAAACGGCGATTATTATGGCCTAGTTCCTAGGGGGTTGCGTGCAGACGATGACAAATGGCTAGCGACACCCACCTTCAGTTCAAGTCGCTCAGACCCAATTGAAGGACCTCTCTACATCGGCAGGGATGTAATGATTGATCAGAACGCAACCTTATCGCAAACCGCGGTTGAGGCAGGCTCTATGGTCGATAAAGGTGCTCAACTGAATCGAGCCATTGTATTTCCAGGTACCTATGTTGGACAGGACGTCAGTTTAACGGACTCAATTGCGATGGGCAGTTTACTGGTCGACTTGAAACACCAGAGTGTTATACAGATTGCAGATCCTGCATTAATTAGTCCGATCATACCCAGCAGCTCATTGGTTAAAACGAATACCAGCGAACGATTAGTGGCATCTATGCTTATGATCTTATCAGCACCCGTCGCATTGCCACTGGCATTGATTACTCAAAAATCGGGGGTATTAAATAGAGAAGATCAGCTCTCAAACCGAGGATCTCGTCTACACCCGCTCTGGTTTACCAAACTTAACTTCACATCAAATATTGGTTGGGTAAAACGCTGGCCTGAGCTTTTAGGGGTGATCGATGGGGATCTAAAGCTATTTGGAAGCGAGTATGAGTCCATCGAAGATGAGCGCCCCCTAACAGAGCTTCCAATTTCCCAGGGTCTGTTTACGCCTCAATCGGTGTTTAAAAATCAATCACTCGATGAGTTTGAACGACAACTTTGGGGGTTAGAGCTGGCGAACGAGAAGCTTGGTCCTTTTCGACTCTTTGCAAGAGCCATCAAAGTAAGCTTAAAGAATATTTAAATAGGGCCACTCTTTTACCGGTCCAGTAACAACAAAAAAGGTGGCGAGCTATTTAGCTGGCCACCTTTTTTATTAGTTAAAAACTAACTGTCGCTATTGAATATATCGCGGGTAAAGACTTTATCAAGAACGTCTTCTAACTCTTCATCCATCCGGTTACAGACGATCACATCCGCATCGGCTTTGAATGCATCCAAGTCTTTGTAAACGATGGAGTTGAAGAATAGATCCTCTTCAAGGACCGGTTCGTAGACAACGACCACAATGCCTTTTGCCTTCAGGCGCTTCATCACCCCCTGAATGGCCGATGCGCGGAAGTTATCGGATCCAGACTTCATCACCAAACGATACAAGCCAACAATCTTTGGATTACGCTTAAGAATAGAGTCCGCAATAAAATCTTTACGGGTGGTGTTGGACTGAACGATCGCACCAATCAAGTTACTGGGTACGTCGTTGTAGTTAGCCAGTAGCTGCTTGGTATCTTTTGGCAGACAGTAACCACCGTAACCAAAGCTTGGGTTGTTGTAGTGCGTGCCGATACGCGGGTCTAACCCTACCCCTTCTATGATCTGACGAGTATCCAAGCCGTGTGACAGCGCGTAGGTGTCCAACTCATTGAAATAGGCCACACGCATTGCAAGGTAGGTATTGGCAAAGAGTTTAATCGCCTCTGCTTCGGTACTACCGGTGAATAGAGTGTCGATATCCTCTTTAAGCGCCCCTTCAACGAGCATTGCAGCAAACTTCTCTGCACGCTCAGATCGCTCACCTACCACGATACGTGATGGGTATAGGTTGTCGTACAGCGCCTTACCTTCACGTAAGAACTCTGGCGAAAAGATAATATTGGGTGAATTGAACTCTTCACGCAGATTACGAGTGTATCCGACAGGAATGGTCGATTTAATGACGATCGTCGCTTCCGGGTTAATGCGAATAACATCTGAAATCACCGCTTCAACTGAGCGAGTGTTGAAGAAGTTAGTCACCGGATCGTAATCGGTCGGTGTCGCGACAATAACGTATTCAGCACCTGCATACGCCGTTTCAGGATCCCTCGTCGCAACCAGGTTTAACGCTTTTTCGGCTAAATAGTGTTCAAGCTCAGTATCTTCGATAGGCGCTTTGCGGTCATTGACCAGTGCTACCCTATTCTCGTCAAGATCTATGGCTGCCACTTCATTATGTTGAGCCAAAAGAACGGCGTTGGACATGCCCACATAACCAAGGCCTGCAACCGCTATCTTTGTCATATAAAAATCCTAATCGTTAAGTCTGTCTCTCTGCTAACAACTAGCTAGAGTCACACACTCAAATTACAAATGCGTTAAGAACGGCCGTAGAGATCTTCAAAACGGACAATATCATCTTCACCTAGGTAAGAGCCTGACTGTACTTCAATCAACTCCAGTGGGATTTTGCCTGGGTTCTCTAACCAGTGAACACAGCCAACCGGGAGATAGACCGACTCATTCTCGGTTAACATGATCTCTTCATCATCGCGCCCGACACGTGCCGTACCCGATACAACAATCCAGTGTTCAGCCCGGTGATGGTGCATCTGAACCGAGAGTTTATTACCCGGCTTCACAGTAATGCGCTTAACTTGGTAACGTTCGCCGTTGTCGATGGAGTCGTATTTACCCCAGGGACGGTAGACTTCACGGTGCAGCTCATACTCACTTCGACCTTCTGCTTTTAAGCGCTCAACGATCTTTTTAACGTCTTGCACCTGATCTTTGCCTGCCACCAGTACAGCATCTTTGGTTTCAACCACAACAATGTCTTTAACACCGACGGTTGCAACCAGTTTACTGGTCGATTTGATCAAGGAGTCTTGAGTGTTGTGGGTCATAACATCACCACTGACGGCATTGCCGTTGCCATCTTTAGGGGTAACTTCCCATAGCGATGACCAGGCACCCACATCATTCCAACCAGCATCCATTGGCACGACAACAACATTGTCGGCTTTCTCCATCACCGCATAGTCGATCGACTCATCTGGACAGGCTTTAAACGCCTCTTCATTAATGCGAACGAAATCTAGATCCGGAGTAAGAGTTTCTAATGAAGCGGTACAAGCATCTAGGATATCTGGGCGGTGTTTACCCAACTCTTCGATGTAACGTGAGGCTTTGAATAGGAACATACCGCTGTTCCAGTAGTAGTCACCCGAATCTACGTAGGCTTGCGCACGCTCAAGATCCGGTTTCTCAACGAATTCCGCTACCTGATAGCCTTCTGCTTCAGCAGCGCCTCGACGAATATAGCCATAGCCAGTTTCAGGTCCCGTGGCGACAATACCAAAGGTCACTAGGGCACCTGCTTCAGCAAGGGGTTTAGCTCTATTCACTTGCTGCTGGAAAACCTCGACATTCTCAATGACATGATCCGCCGCTAACACCAGTAGCAAAGGGTCATCTTCAGACGTCAGTGCTTGCAGTGCAGCCAATGCAATGGCCGGTGCCGTATTGCGACCGACTGGCTCTAAAAGAATATCGGCCTGGGTATCCATTGCACGCATCTGCTCTGCAACGATGAAGCGGTGCTCCTCATTACAGATCACCAACGGCTTTCCATCGCTGATACCGTCCACACGTGAAGCCGTTGTCTGCAGCATGGTTTGTTGGCCTGCCAAGGCTAGAAACTGTTTCGGATAGAGGGAGCGAGACAGTGGCCATAAACGTGAACCGGAGCCACCGGCCATAATTACAGTTTTCATTTAATCCATTCCTTTTATGATCTATCCAAAACACTAAGCAATGATTGTGCCAAAATTAAGTCTCCATTGCGCGCTTTAGTGCCAAATAAGTCCCATTCGTCCAACCGAAACCATCTTGAACGGTATATTCACCGCCACCGGCGATCTCACCGGGAGTGAGAACGTTGTACTTCTCCAACATTTTGCCCGTGTGGCTAAAGACAAGATCTAGAGTAGCCAGCCAGCGTTTAGCGCCCTCTTCTGCCAACTCATCAAACTGGTACTGTTTCAAACCTTGGAAACAGATCCACTGCAAAGGGGCCCAGCCATTCGGCGAATCCCACTGTTCTCCCGACTCAACATTGGTCGTTACCCAACCGCCAGGTTTCAAAAACTCTTCATTTAACTTAGCAACGACGCAAGCGGCTCTCTGTGGTGAAGCAATACCGGCAAATAGCGGGAAACTCATCGCCAGTGACTGATGGTCTCTCTGTTTAAACCCATCTAGGTCCAAATCGACATAACAGCCTAAAATGTCATTAAAGAAGTAGTATTCAATCGCATCGGCACGCTGATTAGCCAACTGCTCATAATGGCTCGACAGTTCTGGTAAACCTTTGATCGACGCTGCTTTTGCAATGACTCGCTCTACCATGACCAATAGCGAGTTAAGGTCCACAGGGATAATGTTTGACGTTGAGATGGAACCGAGATCATCACCGTTGAACCATCGAGATGAGAAGTCCCAACCCGACTCAGCCCCCGCTCTTAGATCTCGATAAAGGGTCTCTTCATCCCTATCAGAAGCCTTAGCAAGTGACTCATCCTCTTTAAAGCTCTCCTGACGCGGTGTGGCGGCGTCATCCCAGTAGCGGTTCAATGGCCCTTTTTCGGTCATTACAACACGACGATGGGATTCACCAACAGAGAGTTTTGCAGCGCCATCCATCCAGAAGAGAAGATGCTCACGCATCATATGGGGTAGAAATTCAGCCAATACCGATTCATCGGTTTGATTCGCTAGCAGATCGACCATCAAAGCAAAAAACGGTGGCTGACTTCGTGTGGCAAAGTAGCTTCGGTTGCCGTTGGGTATAAAACCGAGTGTCTCGATAAGATGTGCAAAGTTCTCCACCATATGGCGAACAGTTTCCACGTCACCTGACTCTACTAAACCCAGCTGGGTGAAGTAGCTATCCCAGTAGTAGATCTCATTAAATCGCCCACCCGGCACGATGTAGGGATTAGGCAGTGGGATACAACTACTGCCCTCTACATGCTGATCTGACGGGCGCTTCAACACAGACCAGAGCTGTTCGATGTGCTCATGAGGATTGATACTCCCCCGCTCTGATGCCGATGACTCAAGGGTTTCTCGCTTAAAGAAACGTGGAATAAAGTCAGCCAGTTCAAACCCAACTTCACTCTTACACTCTATGAATGCTTGGTTTATTTCATCTGCTGTGGCCGTAGGCACTAGATCAACAAAGGTTTTAGAGTCAGGAAAAAGGCCTGAACGTTGAACGGCAAGAAAGAGTTCCGGAAACATAGCGTCCGGTGGGGTTGGCAATGACACAGTATCCCTCCAATAATCACAAACGCCATTGTAAATAAAACTTCGAGAAAACCCATAACAGGTCTATGCTTAAGTTATCTAAACAGTGCTTAATTTGTTCAAGAGACCTTTATGAGCTACGAAAACCCAAAAGATCTTCAACTGAAACTACGAAACCTAACCATGGACGATCTAGATCAACTGGTCGAGTTGATGGATCGCGTCTACGACGATCTTGGGGGCAGCTGGCCAAAAGAGTCCCTAGCTCTTCTTCTAAAACAGTTTCCTGAAGGACAAATTGTCATTGAAGATCGCGGCACCATTGTGGCTGGCGCGCTCTCTGTTCAATGTGCTTATAACCGCTTCACTAGAGCCCACACCTACGACGATTTGATCGGTCGACGTGAGACCTTCCAACACGACAAGAAAGGTGATGCTCTCTACGGTTTGGATCTGTTTGTACACCCAGATTATCGAGAATATCGACTAGGTCGAAGGTTATATGATGCTCGAAAAGAGATCTGTATCCAATTGAATTTACGATCAATTTTAGCGGGCGGTCGCATCATAAACTACTACAAGCACGCTGAAGAGATGACGCCTAAAGAGTACATCGAAGCGGTGCGAAAACGTGAGGCTTATGACCCCATTCTAAGCTTCCAGTTTGCTAACCACTTTGAAGTGAAACGTATTCTTCGAAACTACCTGCCAGAGGATGAGCGGTCTAAAGGCTTCGCGACTCTGCTGGAGTGGATCAACATCGATTACGAACCAGAAGATGAGTCTCTGCAAGCCGAAAACTTCAGAAAACGATCCGTTCGCGTCAGCGCCATACAGTGGCAGATGCGCACCACAGAATCCTTTGAACACTGGTTAACTCAAGTTGAGTACTTTGTCGACTCTATGGCCGACTACACGGCCGACTTCATTATGTTCCCAGAGTTCTTTAACGCCCCGCTCATGGGGCTCGGCAATCAAGAGAACCAGTATGAGGCGATCAGATTCCTAGCGGGCTATGCCGAGAGAACCATTGAAGCGATCTCTGGCTTTGCCGTCGCTTATAACATCAACATCATCTCGGGCAGCATCCCGGTATTGGAAGGTGACACTCTCTACAACAATACCTACTTATGCCGTCGTGATGGCAGCATAGAGGTGCAACCGAAGCTCCACATCACACCGCACGAACGTCGTGACTGGGTCATTGAGGGGGGTGACACTCTTCAGGCCTTTGATACTGATGCAGGCCGTATCGGCATACTGATCTGTTACGACGTTGAATTTCCTGAGTTGGGTCGACTGTTGCGCGACGAGGGCATCGACATTCTCTTTGTCCCCTTCTGGACAGACACAAAGAACGGATTTCTTCGAGTACAGCGATGTGCACAGGCGCGTGCCATTGAGAATGAGATCTATGTCGTCATCGGAGGCAGTGTCGGCAACCTACCTCAGGTACACAATGTTGATATCCAATATGCTCAGTCGGCTGTCTATTCGCCGTCAGATTTCGCCTTCCCGCACGATGCCATCATCGCGGAGAGTACACCCAATACTGAGATGGCACTAATAGCCGATTTAAACTTGGATTCGTTGTACGACGTAAGGGAGAAAGGGTCCGTAACCAACGGTAAGGACCGTCGAACCGACCTTTATTCTTTGGTGTTGCGTAAAAAAGCGACCGATGCGCTGAAAGAGAGTGAATAAAATTGTTGGAGCATCGCGGCCTTTTTAAGACCGCTCCAACATGCCAACCTTATTGTAGGAGCTAGCCCAAAGGGCGAAGCGACCTGTTGGAGCCTTATCTCAGTACGGGGTCTAATGGGATGGTCCGTCCCGCTTCTTAAACGGCATCACAATGTGCCAGGATATTAGTTACCACACTTTTATCCAAAGGAGACGGACCATGACGCAGACTATAACAAACGCAGAAGTACATACCC
>NZ_WBYI01000020.1:0-1420 GCF_013282965.1 Marinobacterium sp. xm-a-152
TGAACTGACCCCATAAAGTTGGACTCATTTCTAAGCGGCGCTCAAGGCCTGATTTCGATATGCTATCGGACTCAGGCCTTTTAGTTTAAGCTTAATTCGCTCGTTGTTGTAATAATCAATGTATTCTCTGATGGCCGTGATGAGCTCATCAGCATTTTTAAAACGTTCACCATGATACATCTCTGTTTTTAAAATACCGAAAAAGTTCTCTGCGACCGCATTATCTAAGCAATTACCTTTCCTAGACATACTTTGAGTTAGGCCGCATGCCTTGAGCTGGTTGATGTAAATTCTATTTTGATATTGCCAGCCTTGATCTGAGTGAACCAACGGCTTGTCGTTTTTACTTAGTTTTGAAATAGCCTTTTTTAACATATCGGTAACTAACGGGAGAGCTGCACTTTTCCTGACCTCATAACTCACCACCTCTTGATTAAATAGATCGATGATAGGCGATAGATATACTTTCTGGTCTGCAACTTTAAACTCAGTAACATCAGTCACCCACTTTTGATTGGGCTTCTGTGCGGTAAAGTTTCTTTCCAATATGTTTCCGGCAACTTCTCCTACCTGTCCTAGATAAGACTTATACCTTTTAGGCCTAACAGTGGACTTCAGGCCCTGTTGTATCATCAGCCGTTGGACACGTTTGTGATTGATCAGAATGCCGTCACTTCTTAGCACAGAAGTAATCCTACGGTATCCATACCGTCCTTTGTGGATGTGGAATAGATCGTAGATATTCTGTTTCAGCTCTAGCTCTCTGTCAGGCTGACTAAGTTGGTTCATATGGTAGTAATAAACGCTCTTAGCTAGGCCCGTAGCACTCAGTAGTAATCGTAAAGAATGTTTAGCCTTTAGCTCAGTTACGATGATTGTTTTTTCTCTTGTTGTTCCTGTTTTGCCTGAGCTAAGGCTTTCAACTTTTTTAATACATCATTCTCTGCTCGAAGGTATTTCAGTTCTTCGCGCAGCTCTTTTTCGGTCATTTGATCCGCGGGCTTGGGAGTGGGCTTATTCATGGGCTGGCTACCTTTTTTCTGAGGGATAAATTTCGTTACCTCTCCAGAATCATAGAGCTTTTTCCATTGAAGGAGTATTGCAGCAGAAGATAAATCGAAATATACACTGGTGTAACTTATAGACCAGTTTTGATCGTGCATCTTTTTCAAAGCTTTAAGCTTAAAAGCACTACTGTAAGGCTTACCAATATGCAGAAAGCTGTTCTCTCCGTGAATACGAAATACTTGTGACCAGTAACGAATCTGCCGTGCAGACACGCCATATTCTTGTGACAAACTCGCCGAGCTTTGAGTTTCACAAAGCTTTGCTAATTGCAGTTTAAATACTCTGTTATACCTGGACATAAAAAGACCCCCGATAATTGGATTGTTATGTCCAACTATTGGGGGTCAGTTCA
>NZ_WBYI01000021.1:0-1414 GCF_013282965.1 Marinobacterium sp. xm-a-152
GTCTAATGGGATGGTCCGTCCCGCTTCTTAAACGGCATCACAATGTGCCAGGATATTAGTTACCACACTTTTATCCAAAGGAGACGGACCATGACGCAGACTATAACAAACGCAGAAGTACATACCCTAGCAATTGATTTGGCGAAAACGAGTTTTCATATCCATGCGGCAGATCGATCAGGGGTGAAGATACACTCAAAGCCGGTAAATCGATCGAAGCTTATTCAATACGTATCGAACTTACAGCCTTGCACAGTAGTTATGGAAGCTTGTGGTGGAGCAAATCATTTTGCTCGGAAGTTCACAGCTATGGGGCATACGGTAAAGCTAATCGCTCCCCAGTTTGTTAAGCCGTTTGTAAAATCGAACAAGAATGATGCGCTTGATGCCCAGGCAATATGTGAAGCATCGCAACGGCCGGATATGCGTTTTGTATCGCCTAAAGATACAGCACAACAAGATATTCAGAGTATTCATCGAGCGCGTAGCCTAGTTGTCGCTCATCGCACGGCTCTGTCGAATCAGATAAGAGGTCTACTTACTGAATACGGCGTTGTGCTTCCGCAAGGTATATCGATCTTGCGAAGAAGTTTGCCGTCCATTATCGATAGCGATAACAGAGAGCTTTCGATTTTATTTAGAGAACTACTTCAGAATCTCTACAGTGCACTGATCACGGTAGATCAACAGGTAGAGGACTTTAATCAAAAGATTGAGTTATTAGCCAGACAGGATGAACGATGTGTTCGTTTGCAAACCATACCCGGTATTGGGCCAATGGCTGCAACTGCATTAGTGGCGACCTTAGGTGACGGAAGTGCATTTAAAGATGGGCGAGAGGCTTCAGCGTATCTAGGGTTGGTCCCAAGGCAGAACTCAACCGGTGGCAGATCGACGCTATTAGGTATTAGTAAACGTGGTGATCAATATTTACGATCGTTGTTGATACATGGTGGTAGAGCGGTAGTCAGGACATCGCCCAAGCATAGCGATTACCGCAGTAACTGGATTACAGATCTTGCACGCCGCCGTAATGTGAACGTTGCATCTGTAGCGGTGGCTAATAAAAATGTTAGAACTGCTTGGAAAATATTGCAGGACGGCAATAACTACCTAGCGGCCTAAAACAGAAGTTAGGCTGAGCGCTAATGTACTCAGCCTAAAAAATTAACGTTAATCTTGAGTTGCTAAGAGAAAAGTAGATAGATGGCAAACAGGTAAGACCTATACTTCCAACAGCTTGGCAAGGTCTATGGCTCAACGAAGCCGCGAGTCTGATTAAGCAGGAAGTATGCAGAATCCATTGGGGCTAGAAGAAAGAGATCTTCATCAAAAGCCGGATATATGACTGCAGCTCACCTTAACCATTGGTACTTTTATCTTGCATAACGCGGGACGGACCATATATGACCTT
>NZ_WBYI01000022.1:0-1005 GCF_013282965.1 Marinobacterium sp. xm-a-152
GACAAACTCGCCGAGCTTTGAGTTTCACAAAGCTTTGCTAATTGCAGTTTAAATACTCTGTTATACCTGGACATAAAAAGACCCCCGATAATTGGATTGTTATGTCCAACTATTGGGGGTCAGTTCAAAACCGAGGCTTTGCTGAGACTGATGCACAATACTAGGCAACGTACCCGTTGAAAGTTACATCGTCAAAGTAGTAAGTCTCACCAGTTTGTGGTTCTAAATAATCAAAGAACACACTTGCCTTGTCATAGTTAATACTGTGATCGAGGTTTTGGGCGTTAGAAAAATCCCACTCAAGTGTTTCCCATGCTACTGCCCCATTATTTGATTCTGTAGTTGCCTCAAGTAATACAAACTTAGTTGCATCAGTACTATCTTCTAGTTTCAAAGCAACTTTTACAGCATCTTGCGGGCTAAAAACTTTCATTGACACTAGCTCAGAGCCATCCGAGATTAACTCTCCGCTTCCGTTTAGATTGACGAAAGTTGCGCCTCCCCATGGCTGAGAAGTCGTTCCCTTTGTTACAGCGCCGGCATCACTGCTTAAAGCGGCAGAGCTTGAAGCGCTGACAACTTCGCCTGTGGCACCCTCGAACGCTGTAATAAAACCAACGCTATCATTAGACTCAAATGTGATATTTAAAGGCGGCGTACCCACTGTTGGTGTGTTGTTGCTGAAGTACAAGTTATCCATGTAGAACGTTGACAGGCCGTCAGTGCTACCGATGACAGCGTCTTGCGAGTCGAACTTCATCTGGAAGACGTTTGCGAGATCGACGCCAGAGAATGCATCGAGGTCTATATCGAAACTGTTCCAGCTACCCGCTGTTACGTCCAAGATAATACCGTTCTCGGAAACGGTACCATTATTGGATACGAGGAAGAACTTAACTTTGCCTGCCTCAGCTGACCATAGGTCGAGGTGAATGCTGGCCTTGGCCGATACATCGGTTGTATTGAGTTCGATTCCTTGATAGTTGAGGTTTGTGAACTTCAGCA